>NZ_CP157874.1:3613461-3924807 GCF_040214835.1 Pseudomonas asiatica
GTCGACCATCAGTGCGCTGGATATCAGTGCGGACGGGCGTACGCTGGTAGCGGCGAGCCATGCCGGGTTCGTTTCGGTGATTGCCCTGGACAACGGGCGGCCGGCCTGGCAGATCGGTACCGGGGCGCATGGCGAGGTACGGCGGTGGTTGTTCTGGAAAGGCTGGGACAGGGCATTGGCCTGGTAACAGATCCAGCATTTTCATTGCCTGTACCGGCCTCTTCGCGGGTAAACCCGCTCCCACAGGGACATCACAGGCGCCAAGGTCTGCGCAGTCTCTGTGGGAAGGTTCAATACAGAACCTGAAACCTGCACGATACCTGTGGGAGCGGGTTCACCCGCGAAGAGGCCGGGGCAGGCAACCAATCAGCCCTGCAAAGTAGCCATATCGATCACGAACCGGTACTTCACGTCCCCGGCAATCATCCGCTCATACGCCTGGTTGATGTTGCGGATATCCAGCAACTCGATATCACAACGAATCGCGTGCTCGGCACAGAAATCCAGCACTTCCTGGGTCTCGGCAATACCACCGATCAACGACCCCGCCAGCACCCGGCGCTTCATTACCAGATTGGCCGCATGCACCGCCGGGTCGATCGGCTCGATCAGCCCGACCAGGATGTGCACGCCATCGAATTTCAGGGTTTCCAGGTACGGGTTGAGGTCGTGCTGCACCGGGATGGTGTCGAGCAGGAAGTCGAAACGGCCCGCCGCGGCGTGCATCTGCTCGGCATCGGTGGACACGATCACATGGTCGGCACCCTGGCGACGGGCTTCCTCGGCCTTGGCCTGGGAACGGGTGAACAGGGTCACTTCGGCGCCCAGGGCCTTGGCCAGCTTGATGGCCATGTGGCCCAGGCCGCCCATGCCGAGGATGCCGATCTTGTGACCGGGGCCGACACCGTGGTGCTTGAGCGGCGAATAGGTGGTGATGCCAGCGCAGAGGATTGGCGCGGCACTGGGCAGGTCCATGCCGGCCGGGATGCGCACCACGAAGTGCTCGCTGACCACGATGCTGCTGGAGTAACCGCCCATGGTGTTGCTACCGTCGACCCGGTCCGGGGTGGCGTAGGTCATGGTCGGGCCTTCCAGGCAATATTGCTCCAGGTCCTTGGCACAGGCTTCGCAGTGGCGGCACGAGTCGACCATGCAGCCAACGCCGACCAGGTCGCCGACCTTGTGCGCGGTCACTTTGTCGCCCACCGCGGTGACGCGGCCGATGATCTCGTGGCCCGGCATCAGCGGGTACACGGCAATGCCCCATTCGTTGCGCGCCTGGTGAATGTCGGAGTGGCACACGCCGCAGTACAGGATATCGATGGCGACGTCGTCAGGGCGCGGGCTGCGACGCTCGAAGGTCATGGGAGCCAGAGGGCTGGTGGGGGTCTGGGCGGCGTAACCGATGGCGGTGTACATGCAGGGCCTCGCTATGAAGTGAAACGATTCAGGCGGCGCATTCTGCGCGCCATGCGCCGCCTCGCCCACGGCTGATTCTCCGGCATCGATGCCTGATTCTCCGAAGATGCCCTGCAGCACCTGGCGCCGAGCGTTCATTCTGCGATGATCAGACTGTCTGATCCTCTGCCCAGGTCCATCATGCAACTGACCCGCCACGTCGACGCCAATGCGCCGCTTTGCACACTGATCCGCAGCCTCGCCACGCGCCCGGGCTTCGTGCCCACGCACCTGCCCCAGGTGCAGGTGCTGAGCTGGGACCACTATGTGGCCAGCAGCCCGCAGATCTACGAACCCAGCCTGATGATCCTGGCCCAGGGCAGCAAGCTGGCGCGCCTGGGGCCGCGTACCCTGGAGTACGGCGCCGGGCATTACCTGGTGCAGGCATTGTCGGTGCCGTTCATGTGCGAAACCTTCGCCACCCCCGAAGCACCGTTGCTGGGCGTGGCGGTGGACATCGACCGCGGCGTGCTGGGTGAACTGGTGCAAAGCATGGCCCTGGCGCCGGATGCCGCTGTGCAGGCGCAAACCCCGCAGTCGATGACCTCGGCGGCACTCGATGCACCGATGCGCGAATGCGTGGAACGGCTGCTGCGCTGCCTGCAGGACCCAGTGGACGCCAAGGTGCTGGGGCCGGCGCGGGTACGCGAGGTGCTGTACACCGCCTTGCGCGGCCCACAGGCAGGCGTATTGCGGGCGCTGGTGGAGCAACAAGGGCACTTCGCCCGCATCGGCGCCGCCCTTGCCCACCTGCGCGAACACTACACCGAGCCGCTGAGCGTGGAAGCGCTGGCCGCGCGCGCCAACATGAGCGTTTCGACCTTCCACGAGCACTTCAAGCGCTGCACCGACATGGCACCAATGCAGTACCTCAAGCGCCTGCGGCTGCTGAAGGCGCAGCAGATGCTGATCGGCGAAGGCCTGGGGGTGGCGCAGACCGCGCACCGGGTGGGGTACCAGAGCACCTCGCAGTTCAGCCGCGAGTACAAGCGCCAGTTCGACCGCAGCCCGGGGGATGAATTGCCGTACCAGAGCCTGCCAGTGTAATCGCCTGCCCTGGCCCCATCGCCGGCAAGCCGGCTCCCACAGGGACTGCACATGGCTTGAAACCGATGCGGTTGATGTGGGAGCCGGCTTGCTGGCGATGGGCTGCAGAGCAGCCCCGGCACTCTCAAAGCTTCATTGCCGCTCGACCATCGCCACTATTGCTGCCCGCAATTCGGCCTTGGCCTGCCCCACCTCCAGCTCCCCTGCGGCAGCCGCCTGCGACAAGGCATCCGCCGCCCCCACCAGCAGGCGCATGCCCGCCACCCCAATGTTGCCACTGGGCGAAAACCCGGCCAGCGCCTCACGGCATTTGTCCAGAAACGGCTGCTCATAGGCCCGCTTCAGCGCTTCCATTTCCGGCGAGCCGGCCAATGCCGCCGACACTCCGGGTATCTCCAGCCCCTGGCTCATCACACAGTCCACATACGCCTCGGCAATCACCCCGGCGCGACTGGCCAGGCTAGCGTCACAACACGCCAGCGCCTGCTCCAGCATCCGCGACTGCCGTGCATCGTATTGCTGGTACAGCGCCACCAACAGCCCGGTGCGGGTCTCGAAATGGTCATAGACCACCGGCTTGGTCACCCCCGCCTGCTCGGCCAAACGCCCCAGGCTCAAGGCATCGGTGCCCTCCTCCCGTACCAGCTGCCAGGCCACATCGAGCAACTGTCGACGGCGCTCTTCGCGGCTCAGGCGCTTGCGCGAGCGGCCTTGATCATCGCTTGACATCGTTTACCTACCAAAAGTAACTTACTAAACGTAACTTACCTTGAGTATATAGCGCTCCGGGTAACCCTGCATCCCCATCTTGGAGAGCCCACCATGCATGCCCTGATCGTCGTCGGTCATCACGACCCGCAATCCCTCACCCATGCCCTGGCCCGACAGATCGCCGCCGGCCTGGCCAACGCCGGCCACGACAGCGAAATCGCCGACCTGGCCAGTGAAGGTTTCGACCCGCGTTTCGGCCTGGCCGACCATGCGGTGCACCGCAGGCTGGCAGCCCCGCCGGCGGATGTACTCAGGGAGCAGGCGCGTATCGAACGCGCCGATGCGTTGGTGCTGGTCTACCCCATCTATTGGTGGTCGCTGCCGGCCTTGCTCAAAGGCTGGGTCGAGCGGGTGTTCAGCAATGGCTGGGCCTTCGATTATGAAGGGGGCATCACCGTCAAGAAGCTGCGCGGCATGAAGGTGCACCTGGTCGCCGTCGCCGGTGCCGACAGCGGCACTTTCGAACGTCACGGCTATGGCAAGGCGATGCATGTGCAGATCGAGCACGGCATTTTCGACTACTGCGGCGCCGAAGTACTCAGCTCCACCCTGCTGGACGACAGCGAGGGCGCAGCCCCGGCAGCGCATCTGCACACTGCACGCACGCTGGGCGAGCAGATGTTCGCAGGCTGCGAGGCCATGGCCTGAATCAGCTTGAAAGCGGCCATTGCGCCAATGGCCAGTAAGCGCCCTTGCGCGACTCGTACAGTGTGAAATGGCGGGCGGCGAGGTAGAAATCCGGCGCGCTGCTGGCTTCTGGCGGCTGGCCGCGGTAATCCCTGGCCAGCGTCAGGTGCGGGCGATACTCGCGGTCGGCCGCTTCCACCCCCAACGGCAGCAGCGCCTGCTGCAAGCTGTACACCAATTGCAACAGGGCCGGTGGGGTCTGTTGCGCCTCCAGCACCAGGGCGCTGGCCCGCTGCCACACCTGCAGGCGGTCCAGCAACAGCCGTGGTGCCGTGGCCGGTAGCGCCAGCTGGTCGACCGCCGCGCAAATCGCAGGCACATGGGCGGTATCCACATCGCCGAGAAACAGCAGTGTCACATGGAAGTTGGCGGCCGGCACTGGCTTGCCGCTGCGCAGGCTCAGGCCACGTCGCCACTGGGCCAGGGCGCGGCGCTGGGCATCGCTCACCGGCAAGGCGAAGAACAGGCGCTTGAATGGTTTTTCGATTCGTCCGCTGACCGGTGTCATCGTGCCGCTCCTCGAGATGCAAAGCACGTACTGATGCGTTGGGAAACCCGCAGGTCTGTCAGTTTCGCGGGCAGAGACCCAAACCATACGCTGAGGCCTCAATTCAATCACATAGATACGGTCATGAAACAGCACCAGCAAACACGGAATACCCAGCCTGCCATGCAAGCGCAACTGAAGTGGGGCCAGCGTGAATACGCGTTCAAGGCTAATGAAGTAGATACGAATATCAGTTCTGGCAACTGCTCGTTCTTTGCCCCTCATTACAAGGATAATTCAGAGAACGTTCATAGCTTCATAATCATGAATATCCCGGAAAGCCGCCTGGTAACAGGCGAATCCCACAAGATCGGTCCAGGCGAGAAAGCCGAGATCAACGCCTATTTCGGCTCGAGTTCGATTGGCCGCTCAGGCTGGGCGACCGAAGGGGAAATCCGAATTGTCCAGATGGATCAGACTACCAAGGCGCTAGTGGCAACGTTCCACTTCACCATCGTAGACACCATGGGCCAGGTCGATATCGTGGATGGCTCGCTGTCCTTGTCGCTGGCCGACCATGCGACGCAATACATCTCCGGCACCGGCTGGGTCAAGGCCAACCTCGACCCCGCTATATTCCCCTTGCTAGGCAACCTTGACGCTCAAACCATCAAATCCAAGGAGTTGGAGGACGGGCGCATCCGACTCACCGCAAAACAGCAAATGGACAACGCGACCCAAGGCATCATGATGCTGTTCAATCAGCAACATGCACGCCTGCTCTTCTTGATTGGCGGTTTGTACTATCCCCTGACCGGGGGCCGCCTGCAGCATGAGTGGAACGTGGAGAACAGGACCCTGACCGCCACATTCACTGATTATGTCATCAGCTACGATGGCAAGGACCATCGCATCACCGATGGCAGCATCGAGGTTACTCTGGCCTGATGCATCGCCATGCAGACCTTGGTACAGCGGTGACGCTTGTACCAAGGTCTGCCATCGCTGCGTAACATTCTCCTACAAAGCATCGGCTCGATTGTTTATGCTGGCGGGCTTAGCCATCACGCATGGCCATTACTTGACGTATCCGCCCATGAAAATCGCCTTAGTCCTCATCTTCGTCCTCTCGATCGCCTATGTTCACCTGCGCGGTCGCGTTCGCCACAAGCTGACCCGTCAGCTGGGCGACCACTCCAGTTTCCTGGCCCCGGTCAACAGCTTCCTGTACCTGTTTTCCAGGCACCCGGCCAAGCCATACCTGCCGGTAGAGGCCTTCCCCGAACTGCAGACGCTGCAGGACCACTGGCAGGAGATCCGCGAGGAAGCCCAACAACTGCTGCATGTGGGCGAAATCAAGAAGTCCGACAATTACGATGATGTCGGTTTCAACTCATTCTTCAAGACCGGCTGGAAGCGCTTCTACCTGAAGTGGTACGGCGAAAGCCATCCGTCGGCGATGACCCTGTGCCCACGCACCACCGAGTTGCTCAAAGGTATCGGCACGGTCAAGGCCGCCATGTTCGCCACCCTGCCGCCGGGCGCCAAGCTGGTGCGCCACCGTGACCCGTATGCCGGTTCGTACCGCTACCACCTGGGCCTGGACACGCCGAACGACGACGGTTGCTACATCGACGTGGACGGTGAGAAGTATTCCTGGCGCGATGGCGAGGGCGTGGTCTTCGACGAGACCTACATCCACTACGCGGCCAATACCACCGAGCACAACCGCATCATCCTGTTCTGCGACGTGGAACGCCCGCTCAAGTACCGCTGGGCGACCGCGTTCAACCGCTGGTTCAGCCGCAACGTCATGGCCGCTGCCGCCGCACCCAATGATGCCGGCGACAAGACCGGTGGCATCAACCGGCTGTTCACCCGCATCTACAAGATCCGCGAACGTGGCAAGGCAATGAAGAAGCGCAACCGCACGCGCTACTACCTGGAGAAGTGGGCATTCGTCGCGGCGTTGGTGCTGGTGTTCATCTACATCTGATCGGTGTGGTTGCGCGCAGCCAAAAGGCCTGCGCGCAACCAACCAAAGTACAAGCCTCACACTTTCCACTCTTCGACTAGCCTGAAAGCTCCACTCGCAACCTCCCCAAGGTGAAGACGATGAGCATGATGGACTGGGACGCCTACCGTAAGCAGTTGATGGCCGGCATCGGCGATCTCAAGCAGCTTTCCCCTGACACCGTGGCCGGCTACATGACTGCCAGCGGCGCAGGGGCCAAGACCAACCACCTGGACGCCAAGACCCGCGAGCTGATCTCCCTCGCCGTGGCCGTGACCACACGCTGCGATGGATGCATCGCGGTGCATTCGCAGCAGGCCGTCAAGCACGGCGCCAGCCGCGAGGAAATCGCCGAGGCCCTTGGCGTGGCCGTGGCGATGAACGCCGGTGCCGCGCTGGTCTACTCGGCACGTGCCATGGATGCGGTGGGCAAGGCCAACGGCTGAGCGCAATTGGCGTCGCCGCCCTTGCGCGACGGCGCCGCGCCACCCAGACTTGGCGGCCCAGCCCTTGCAGGAACCCGCATGATCCACATCCGCCCCATGACACCGGAAGACTTCGAACACTTCTGGTCCACCTTCCAGGCCGTCGTACAGGCCCGTGAAACCTACGCATTCGACCCGGCCCTCAGCTTCGATCAGGCCCGCCAGCTGTGGCTGGAACTGCCCGTGCGCACATTCGTGGCCGAGGAAGACGGCGCGATGCTGGGTTCGTATTACCTCAAGGCCAATGCCGCCGGGCCTGGTGGGCACGTGGGCAATTGCGGCTACATGGTCTGTGAAGCGGCACGCGGCCGCGGCGTCGCGCGCTTGATGTGCGAGCACTCACAGAAACAGGCGCGCCAGGAGGGCTTTCTGGCCCTGCAGTTCAACTCGGTGGTGGCCACCAATGAGGTGGCAGTGGCGCTGTGGCACAAGTTGGGCTTCGAAACCGTTGGCCGCCTGCCCAAGGCCTACCGCCATGCCCGCCTGGGGCTGGTGGACTGCCTGGTGATGTACAAGTGGCTGGCGGACGAGCCGGTAGTGGAAAAGCCGCCGCTGCTGATCGGGCGCAAGAACATCGAGGCGCGGGTGTCGCGGCGGCGCGGGCGCTGACTTCTTCAGGCCGCCCTGCTCGACGAAGGTCTATGGTAAAGTCGCGCCCTTTTTGAACATGCTGGGATATCGCTGCACATGACCCCCGTCCTCCGCTTCCTCAACCGCACCAGCCTGGTGACGCAGATCGTCATCGGCCTGATCGCCGGCATCGCCCTGGCCCTGCTCGCGCCCGCCATCGCCCGCGACATGGCCTTCCTCGGGAAGGTGTTCGTCAGCGCCCTCAAGGCGGTGGCACCCGTGCTGGTGTTCATCCTGGTCATGGCCTCGATCGCCAACCACCGCCACGGCCAGGAAACCCACATCCGCCCGATCCTCTGGCTGTACCTGCTGGGTACCTTCGGCGCCGCGGTAGTCGCGGTGGTCGCCAGCATGCTGTTCCCGTCGAACCTGGTGCTGAGCACCGGCGACGCTACGCTGAGCGCGCCGGGCGGCATCACCGAGGTGCTGCAGAACCTGCTGCTGAGCGCGGTGGACAACCCGATCAACGCCCTGCTCAACGCCAACTTCATCGGTGTGCTGACCTGGGCCATCGGCCTGGGCGTGGCCCTGCGCCATGCCGGCGAAACCACCCGCACCGTGGTCGAGGACCTGTCCAATGGTGTGACCCTGATCGTGCGCGTGGTCATCCGCTTCGCCCCGCTGGGCATCTTCGGCCTGGTCAGCGCCACCCTGGCCCAGTCGGGCCTGAACGCCCTGCTCGGCTACCTGCACCTGCTGGCGGTGCTGATCGGCTGCATGCTGTTCGTGGCGCTGGTGATGAACCCGCTGATCGTGTATTGGAAAATCCGCCGCAACCCCTACCCGCTGACCCTGCTGTGCCTGCGCGAAAGCGGTATCACCGCGTTCTTCACCCGTAGCTCGGCGGCCAACATCCCGGTCAACCTGGCCCTGTCGGAGCGCCTTGGCCTGCATGAAGACACCTACTCGGTATCGATCCCGCTGGGTGCGACCATCAACATGGCCGGTGCCGCCATCACCATTACCGTGCTGACGCTCGCGGCTGTACATACCCTGGGTATTCCGGTGGACCTGCCGACCGCCGTGCTGCTCAGCGTGGTGGCGGCGGTCTGTGCCTGCGGCGCCTCGGGTGTGGCCGGTGGCTCGCTGCTGCTGATTCCGCTGGCGTGCAGCCTGTTTGGCATCCCTAGCGAAATTGCCATGCAGGTGGTGGCGGTTGGCTTCATCATCGGCGTGCTACAGGATTCGGCCGAGACGGCGCTGAATTCTTCGACCGATGTGCTGTTTACCGCGGCGGCGTGCCAGGCTGAAGAGCGTAAAGCCTGAGTTTGCCGGGGCCCTGTGGGAGCGGGTTCACCCGCGAATCAGACGACGCGGTGCATGGCACCGGCTGCGCCGGTGTTCGCGGGTGAACCCGCTCCCACAGGTGCCAATTGCCTAACACGATGGCATTACCTACCCTAGTGGCCTTTCCCCAGCAATGAGACAGGGCCATGTCAGAACACGAAACCGCCGGCGAAGGCCGCTTCAACAGCATCGAGATCCGTATTCTCGGCTCGCTGATCGAAAAGCAGGCCACCAGCCCGGAAAGCTACCCGCTGACCCTCAACGCCCTGGTCCTGGCCTGCAACCAGAAAACCAGTCGCGAGCCGGTGATGAACCTCACCCAAGGCCAGGTAGGCCAGGCCCTGCGCGCCCTCGAGGGGCAAGACATGACCCGCCTGCAGATGGGCAGCCGCGCCGACCGCTGGGAACAACGGGTGGACAAGGCGCTGGAGCTGGTGCCGGCGCAACTGGTGCTGATGGGCCTGATGTTCCTGCGCGGGCCGCAAACCCTCAACGAACTGCTGACCCGCAGCAACCGCCTGCACGACTTCGACGACACCGAGCAGATCCAGCACCAGCTGGAGCGCCTGATCTCGCGCGGCCTGGCCTTGCACCTGCCACGCCAGGCCGGCCAGCGCGAAGACCGTTACACCCATGCCTTGGGCGACCCGGCGGAAATCGAGGCGATCCTGGCCGCACGGCAGCAGGAAGGCGGGGCACGCAGCAGCGGTGGCAATGTGTCGGAAGAGCGCATCGAAGCCCTCGAAGCGCGCATCGCGGCGCTGGAGGCACGCCTGGCCGAACTGGAAGGCTGAGCCGTCACGGCTCGGGGTCGGGGAAGTTGCGGCAGCTCTTGCGCTCGGCCAGCTCCCGGTCACTGGGGCGCTGGTCGACGAACACGGTGCGGCCGTCGGCGTAGATTTCCAGGTAGCCCCAGTGCAGGTCCTGCTCTTGCTGCCCGGGCTTTGGGGGGACTAGCCACCAGGGTTCGCGGCTGATCAGGGTCATGGGTGTGGTTCCTGAGGGTGTCTGCAGTAATCATAGACATCCTCAGATTCAGCTTTGTCAGTTCTGACGCATTCGCGGGCATGCCCGCTCCTACAGGGCTCATCACAAATCTCAAGACCTGTGCAGAACCTGTGGGAGCGGGCATGCCCGCGAAAGGGCCGGTACGGGCTTACGCCGGTGCCGAAGTGCGGATCAGGTGGTCAAAGGCCGCCAGCGATGCCTTGGCCCCCTCACCCACCGCAATCACGATCTGCTTGTACGGCACAGTCGTCACGTCACCCGCCGCAAACACTCCCGGGATGCTGGTCTGGCCCTTGGCATCGACGATGATCTCGCCACGCGGCGACAGCTCGACGGTGCCTTTCAGCCAGTCGGTGTTCGGCAGCAGGCCGATCTGCACGAAGATGCCTTCCAGCGCCACTTCATGCTGCTGGTCGGTGGTGCGGTCCTTGTAGCGCAGGCCGGTCACCTTTTCGCCATTGCCCAGCACTTCGGTGGTCAGCGCACTGGTGATCACCTTCACGTTCGGCAGGCTGTGCAACTTGCGCTGCAGTACCGCATCGGCACGCAGCTGGCTGTCGAACTCGATCAACGTTACCTGGGCGACGATACCCGCCAGGTCGATGGCCGCTTCCACACCCGAGTTGCCACCACCGATCACCGCCACGCGCTTGCCCTTGAACAGCGGGCCGTCGCAGTGCGGGCAGTAGGCCACGCCACGGGCGCGGTATTCCTGCTCGCCCGGCACATTCATTTCACGCCAGCGGGCACCGGTGGCCAGGATCACGGTCTTGGCCTTGAGCGAGGCGCCGCCAGCCAGGCGTACTTCGTGCAGGCCGCCATCGGTGGCCGGGATCAGCGCTTCACCGCGCTGCAGGTTCATGATGTCCACGTCGTACTGCTTGACGTGTTCTTCCAGCGCCGTGGCCAGCTTCGGCCCTTCGGTTTCCTGTACCGAGATGAAGTTCTCGATGGCCAGGGTATCGAGCACCTGGCCGCCGAAACGCTCGGCCGCGATACCGGTGCGGATGCCTTTACGCGCGGCATAGATGGCTGCCGAAGCGCCGGCTGGGCCACCACCGACCACCAGCACGTCGAAGGCGTCCTTGGCGTTGATCTTCTCGGCCTGGCGGCCGGCTGCGTTGGTGTCGATCTTGCCGAGGATTTCTTCCAGGCCCATGCGGCCCTGGCCGAACACTTCGCCGTTCAGGTAGATGCTCGGCACCGCCATGATCTTGCGCGATTCCACTTCCGCCTGGAACAGCGCGCCGTCGATGGCCACGTGGCGCACGTTGGGGTTGAGCACCGCCATCAGGTTCAGCGCCTGGACCACGTCCGGGCAGTTCTGGCACGACAGCGAGAAGTAGGTTTCGAAGGTGAATTCGCCTTCCAGCGCCTGGATCTGTTCGATCACTTCGGCACTGGCCTTGGACGGGTGCCCACCGACTTGCAGCAGTGCCAGCACCAGCGAGGTGAATTCGTGGCCCATGGGGATGCCGGCGAAGCGCAGGCTTATGTCGGCTCCCGGGCGGTTCAGCGAGAACGATGGACGACGAGCATCGCTGCCGTCCGCGCTGAAAGTAATAAGGTTCGACAGGCTGGCAATTTCCACCAGCAGGTCGTGCAATTCGCGGGATTTCGCGCCGTCGTCGAGGGAGGCAACGATCTCGATCGGCTGGGTGACCCGCTCCAGGTAGGTTTTCAGTTGCGATTTAAGCGTGGCGTCCAACATACGGGCGATTCCTTTTACAAAACTCGGATACAAAAACGCCCAGGCGAGGTCGCCCGGGCGCTTTTACGGGGCGGTAGGTACTTCAGCTTTGGCGGCTGGCTACCGCCCGCGATATGCGCATCGGCTTAGATCTTGCCGACCAGGTCCAGCGATGGAGCCAGGGTGGCTTCGCCTTCTTTCCACTTGGCCGGGCAAACTTCGCCTGGGTGAGCGGCAACGTACTGGGCAGCCTTAACCTTGCGCAGCAGTTCGGCAGCATCGCGGCCTACACCACCGTCGTTCAGTTCGACGATCTTGATCTGGCCTTCCGGGTTGATCACGAAGGTACCGCGATCGGCCAGGCCGGCTTCTTCGATCAGCACGTCGAAGTTGCGCGAGATGACGTGGGTCGGGTCACCGATCAGCGGGTACTGGATCTTGCCGATGGTGTCCGAAGTGTCGTGCCAGGCTTTGTGGGTGAAGTGGGTGTCGGTGGACACGCCGTAGATTTCCACGCCCAGCTTCTGGAACTCGGCGTAGTTGTCAGCAAGGTCACCCAGCTCGGTCGGGCAGACGAAGGTGAAGTCGGCCGGGTAGAAGAACACGACAGACCACTTGCCTTTCAGGTCGGCTTCGCTGACCTGGACGAACTCGCCCTTGTGGTAGGCGGTGGCGTTGAACGGTTTGACCTGGCTGTTGATGATTGGCATGAGAGACGCTCCTTCATGGGGTTGGAATCAGTTGATGGAGAGAATCCTAACCGCTGGTCCCGACAAAGGCTCATTGGCAAAGCTCATGCTTGTGATTGGTTTTGGCTATAACCGAGGATAATTAATAGAAGGGAATGGGCTGAGCAAAGGATTGCGGGGTCGTACCTCCTGACTCCATGGTCGGATCACTCCTGTAGGAGCGGCCTTGCGTCGCGATGGGCTGCGAAGCAGCCCCTGTGTATCTCACGATTGCAGAAATACTGGGGCTGCTTCGCAGCCCATCGCGACACAAGGCCGCTCCTACAACGGTATGCGTTGCGTTGGGATCAGCGTGTCGCTGTGCGCATGGTCACGAACTCTTCGGCCGCGGTCGGGTGCACGCCAATGGTTTCGTCGAACTGCTGCTTGGTCGCACCGGCCTTCAGGGCAACGCCCAGGCCCTGGATGATCTCGCCGGCGTCGGGGCCAACCATGTGGCAGCCCAGCACCTTGTCGGTCTCGGCATCGACCACCAGCTTCATCAGGGTCTTTTCCTGGATGTCGGTCAGGGTCAGTTTCATCGCACGGAAGCGGCTCTCGAATACCTGCACCTTGTGCCCGGCCTCCAGCGCCTGCTCCTCGGTCAGGCCCACGGTGCCGATGGGCGGCTGGCTGAATACCGCGGTGGGTATGTTCTGGTAGTCCACAGGGCGGTATTGCTCGGGCTTGAACAGGCGCCGGGCCACGGCCATGCCCTCGGCCAGAGCCACTGGAGTCAATTGCACGCGGCCAATCACGTCGCCAATGGCCAGGATCGACGGCGCGGTGGTCTGGTACTGCTGGTCAACCCGAATGTAACCGCGTGCATCCAGCTCGACACCGGTGTTTTCCAGGCCCAGGTTGTCCAGCATCGGGCGCCGGCCGGTGGCATAGAACACGCAATCGGTGACCAATTCGCGGCCATCCTTGAGGGTGGCCTTGAGGCTGCCGTCCTCGAGCTTGTCGATGCGCTGGATGTCGGCGTTGAACTGCAGGTCGAGGCCGCGCTTTTCCAGTTCTTCCTTCAGGTGCGTGCGCACCGAACCGTCGAAACCACGCAGGAACAGGTCGCCACGGTACAGCAGCGTGGTAGCCGCCCCCAGGCCCTGGAAGATGCCGGCGAACTCGACGGCGATGTAGCCACCGCCCACCACCAGCACCCGGCGTGGCAGGTCCTTGAGGTAGAAGGCTTCGTTGGAGGTGATGGCCAGTTCCTTGCCCGGAATGTCCGGCACCTGTGGCCAGCCACCGGTGGCGATGAGGATGTGCTCGGCGGTGTAGCGCTGGCCGTCCACCTCCACTTCGTTGGCACCGGTCAGGCGCGCATGCCCCTGCAGCAGGGTGACCCCGCTGTTGACCAGCAGGTTGCGGTAGATGCCGTTGAGGCGCTCGATTTCCCGGTTCTTGTTGGCAATCAGGGTGCCCCAGTCGAAATGCCCTTCTTCCAGGGTCCAGCCGAAGCCTGCGGCCTGCTCCAGTTCGTCGGCGACATGTGCGCCGTACACCAGCAGTTTTTTCGGCACGCAACCCACATTGACGCAGGTACCGCCCAGGTAGCGGCTCTCGGCCACTGCCACCTTTGCGCCAAAGCCGGCGGCAAACCGCGCCGCGCGCACCCCGCCGGACCCGGCACCAATCACGAACAGATCAAAATCGTAGGCCATGTATTCACTCCCCTAGGCAGGCGCCCAGCATAACGCACTGGGGCCGCTTTGCGACCCTTCGCAGGCCCGCCCGCTCCCACAGTACCGGCGCAACCTTGAAGGCCTGCACAATACCTGTAGGAGCGGGCGCGCCCGCGAAGGGCTGCAAAGCAGCCCCAGTTATCAGCTTTGATACAAGTAGCGGCTTATCAGTAAGCCTTGCCAGTCTTGTAGTAGTTCTCGAAGCAGAAGTTGGTCGCGTCGATGTAGCCCTCGGCGCCACCGCAGTCGAAACGCTTGCCTTTGAACTTGTAGGCGATCACGCAGCCGTTCTGCGCCTGTTGCATCAGGGCGTCGGTGATCTGGATCTCGCCACCTTTGCCCGGCTCGGTGTTGGCGATGATGTCGAAGATGTCCGGGGTCAGGATGTAGCGACCGATGATCGCCAGGTTCGACGGGGCATCTTCCGGCTTTGGCTTCTCGACCATGTTGGTGACGCGGAAAATGTCGTCACGGATCATGTCGCCGGCGATCACGCCGTACTTGTTGGTTTCCTGCGGATCGACTTCCTGAATGGCGACGATCGAGCAACGGAACTGGTTGTACAGCTTGACCATCTGGGTCAGTACGCCGTCACCTTCCGGGTTCACGCACAGGTCGTCCGCCAGCACCACGGCGAACGGCTCGTCGCCGATCAGCGGGCGGCCGGTCAGGATGGCATGGCCCAGGCCTTTCATTTCGGTCTGGCGGGTGTAGGAGAACGAGCACTCGTCGAGCAGGCGACGGATACCAACCAGGTATTTTTCCTTGTCGGTGCCCTTGATCTGGTTTTCCAGCTCGTAGCTGATGTCGAAGTGGTCTTCCAGAGCACGCTTGCCGCGCCCGGTGACGATGGAGATCTCGCTCAGACCGGCATCCAGTGCCTCTTCAACGCCATACTGGATCAGTGGCTTGTTGACCACCGGCAGCATTTCCTTGGGCATGGCTTTGGTAGCGGGCAGGAAGCGGGTGCCGTAACCGGCTGCCGGGAACAAGCATTTTTTGATCATATACGTCCTTACAAAAGGCTAGGCCTGTGGAATTCGGCGCAGTCTAATCAGGCGGCAGTCACCTTACAATGCCCTACCTGTGGCCGATCGATGGGAAGATAGAGATAACCCAGTGTAGATAGTTCCGGGGGATCGTAAATATTGCTGTCATCCATGACCGTTGGATGACAGGAAATCGGGGTTGCCTGTACTGGCCTCTTCGCGGGTAAACCCGCTCCCACAAGGATCACCACAGGCTCTGAATGCTGTGCAGTACCTGTGGGAGCGGGTTTACCCGCGAAGAGGCCGGCACAGGCAATACATCAGCTACCCGTGCCCTGCCCGATCAACACCCCATCGACCTTCTGCCCATACAGGTTCACCCCGTCATTGGCATGGAACTTCACCCGCGTCTTCTCGATGGAGCCTTCCACCAGCCGCGGATCCTGCGGCCGTTCATGGCGGTTGACCCAGGCCGCCACGTCCCAGGCCTGCTGGTCACTCAGGCTGCCCGGCTTGCCCAGCGGCATGTTGTGTTTGATGAACGACGCCGCGGTGTTGATGCGGTGCATGCCGGCCCCCCAATTGTAGGAGTCCTTGCCCCACAGCGGCGGCATCACATACTCGCCCGCCACCTTCTGCCCCTCGCCGTTGTCGCCGTGGCAGATCGCACACTGCTCGCGATAAACCTGCTGGCCGCGCTTGAAGTCGTAACCGCCCTTGGGTTGCGGCACCTCCGGGTAACCTCGCCCGGCGATCTCCACGCCAGTCGGCGCCTTGGTCGACAGCCAGTACGAATACACCGCCAGCGCCGTCATCTGCGGGCTGTCGGCCGCAGGCGGCTTGCCGTTCATGCTGAACTGGAAACAGCCCTGGATACGCTCGGCGTAGGTGTTGACCTTGTCGTTTTTCTTGCGGTACGCGGGGTACATCGGGTACGCCCCCCACATCGGCGCGGAATGCGCCAGCCGCCCCTGGTCAAGGTGGCAGTTGCTGCAGTTCATGCCATTGCCCACGGCCTCAGGCATCAACCTGCGGGTGTCGACGAACAAGGCATGCCCCTCGCGCACCATCTTGCCAAAGGCATTGTCAGGCAACTCGCTTTCCGCTGGCGGCACGAACTGCGGCGCGGCCTGCACGCCAGGCACTTTCAACTGCGACTGGTCTTCCATGGCGATCTGGGCGGCCTGGGCGCTGCCCATGGCCAGCAGCAGCAGGGCTGGAATCATCGGTTTCATGGCTTGACCTCCTGGCTGGCGGGGCGGGCGAAGAACTCGGCAACGGCCTTGATCTCGTCATCGGTCATGGCCTTGGCCACACCGACCATCAGCTGGTTGGGGTCATTGCTGCGGGTGCCGTCCCGCCAGGCATTGAGCTGCGCCACCAGGTAACTGGCGGGCTGGCCGGCCAAGGGCGGAAAGTGTTCGCCAACCCCGCCACCGCCCGGGCCATGGCATTGCACGCAACCAGGAATCTGCCGGCTCCAGTCACCGTACAGGGCCATGCGGGTGGTGGGGTCATCGGAAATCTGCTGGCGACGCAGGTCGCCTGCAGGGTCTGCCGGCAGGCTGGCCAGATAGGTGCTGACAGCCTTGATCTCATCCTCGCTCAGGGCCTTGGCAAGCGGCTCCATCACCGGCTGCTTGCGGCTGCCGTTGCGCCAATCATGCAATTGCTTGCTGAGGTAAGCGGCCGGCAGCCCGGCCAGGCGTGGGAAGCCGGCAGCGGCAATGCCCTTGCCGTCCGGGCCATGGCAACCCAGGCAAGCCATGGCGGCGGGGTTGGCCCCGCCCTGGGTGAAGACTTTCTGGCCATCGGCGGCATGCGCCGCGGGCCAGGCCAGGATCAGCAGGCTGCCGATCACGACGCGACTCAACGGTGTCATCACGAATCTCCTTTTCTATTGTTATATGCTTAGGCCTAAAACATATAAGCAAAAGGAGCGTGATCAGTTGCCCTGGATCAACTACCGGAGATGCATTGGGTGGCTGCGGTGCGCACGTCGCCCAGGCGCAGCGGGAAGTTGTTCAGCCGCTCGTGCAGCTTGATGCTGCTGCCGCTGCCACGCTTGTCGATATCCACCAGCGCCGCCGGGCCTACGCCCGAGCTGATCTTCTGCGGCACGATCAGCCGCAGGCCATCGCCGCGCTGCTCTTCCACCAGCGGGTCGCGGGTATCGGCCAGCTTCTGCTTGACGCAATCGGCATACGCGCGCGGGGACTTGCCGGAGATCACATCCAGCGTTTCACGCGACTGTTCCAGTTCCGTAACACTCACACAGCCACCCAGCGTCACCGCCAACGCCGCCACCATCCACTTCATTTGCAGCACCTCTGCCTTCAAGAATCCGCTTCGACCACAGCCAGGCTGTTTTGCTCCCTGCTTTGGCAGATTTATCTACGCCTGGCGGAACAGCGCGGCAGTGTAACCCGACATCGTGGTATCTTTCGCCTTTGCAGAACCAATCCTTGCGGAGCATCACATGAAATTCGTACACCAGCGCGAGCACCTGAACGAGGACGACATCGTCGTCATCGAGTGCTCCCAGCGCTGCAACATCCGCCTGATGAACGACGCCAACTTCCGCAGCTTCAAGAACGGCGGCCGTCACACCTACCACGGTGGCCATTTCGACAAGTTCCCGGCGAAGATCACCGTGCCCAGCACCGGTTTCTGGAACATCACCATCGATACCGTGACAACCCGCCCGATCTCGGTCACCCGCAAGCCAACCTTGACCCACAAGATCAAGATCGTCCGTCGTTCATCGTCGAAACTCAGATAAGGCCACCATGACCCAGACCACCAAGTACGTCATCAAGTACAAGCTCGACGGCCAGCGCCGCTGGGACTTCGCACTGATGCCCGACGCCTCCCTCGAACAAGCCCTGGAAGCCCTGCGCAAGATTCACGGCGAAGACGCCGACAAGATCAGCGACATCCAGGTCAGCAAAGCCTTGTAAACACCCGCCCCGCCGTACCGCTCGCCCGCGCAAGGAGAACCGCATGAGCCACTGGCCCGACCGCCGCATCCTCGACCTGCTGGGCATCGAGTTGCCCATTCTGCAGGCCCCCATGGCCGGTGCGACGGGCTCGGGCATGGCCATTGCCGTGGGCCTGGCGGGCGGTTTGGGCGCCCTGCCCTGCGCCATGCTCACGGGCGACCAGGTGCGCGCCGAGATCGCCGCCTTCCGCGCCGGCTGCCCGGGCCGCCCGTTGAACCTGAACTTCTTCTGCCACCAGCCGCCAGCGCCCGATGCCGAGCGCGATGCACGCTGGAAGCAGGCGCTCGAGCCCTATTACAGCGAAGTGGGCGCAGACTTCGCGGCGCCCACGCCGGTGTCAAACCGCGCGCCTTTCGACGAACAGAGCTGCCAGCTGGTCGAGCAACTGCGCCCGGAGGTGGTGAGTTTCCACTTCGGCCTGCCCCAGGCCGACCTGCTGCAACGGGTAAAGGCCAGCGGTGCCAAGGTGCTGTCCAGCGCCACCACCGTAGAGGAAGCCGTGTGGCTGGAGCACCACGGCTGTGATGCGATCATTGCCATGGGCTATGAAGCGGGCGGCCATCGCGGCATGTTCCTCAGCGACGATATCACCAGCCAGATCGGCACCTTCGCCCTAGTGCCACAGGTGGCCGATGCGGTCAGCGTGCCGGTGATTGCCGCCGGCGGCATTGCTGACCACCGCGGCCTGTTGGCGGCACTGGCCTTGGGTGCTTCGGCAGTGCAGATCGGAACAGCGTACCTGTTCTGCCCCGAGGCCAAGGTCTCGCCGGCGCATCGCCAGGCCCTGGACAGTGCACCCGCCAGCGACACGGCGCTGACCAACCTGTTCACCGGCCGACCGGCGCGCGGCATCAACAACCGCATCATGCGTGAGCTGGGGCCGATGAGCGACCTTGCGCCACGCTTCCCACTGGCCGGCGGAGCGCTGATGCCTTTGCGGGCGATTACGGATCCGCAGGGCAACAGCGATTTCAGCAACCTGTGGTCGGGGCAGGCGCTGCGGCTGGGCAGGCATATGCCGGCGGGCGAGCTGACCCGGGAGATTGCCGAAAAGGCGCTGGCCGTGATCGGCCGCCAGGCGTCTGCATAAGCAGGTCTGGCCTCTTCGCGGGTGAACCCGCTCCCACAATTCGAATATTGGGGGGCCCCTGTGGGAGCGGGTTTACCCGCGAAAGGGCCTGGCCTGCTTACGCATTACCTTGCCCCTTCCCGGCCCACGGCCTATCGCTATATAGTTCAGGCTATAACGATAACCCCCAAGGAACTGCCTTCATGCGTATCCGCCCGTCCCACCTGGCTGCCACCGCCCTGGCCAGTCTGCTCGCCTTCAACACTGCCCGGGCCGATGAAGTCCAGGTCGCGGTCGCAGCGAACTTCACAGCCCCCATCCAGGCCATTGCCAAGGACTTCGAAAAAGACACCGGCCACAAGCTGGTCGCCGCCTATGGCGCCACCGGCCAGTTCTACACGCAAATCAAGAACGGGGCGCCGTTCGAGGTATTCCTGGCTGCCGACGACAGCACCCCGGCCAAGCTCGAGCAGGAAAAGGCCATTGTCCCGGGCTCGCGCTTCACCTACGCCATCGGCACCCTGGCCCTGTGGTCGGCCACGCCTGGCTATGTCGACGCCAACGGCGAAGTGCTGAAGAAGAACCAGTTCAAGCACCTGTCCATCGCCAACCCGAAAACCGCTCCCTACGGCCTGGCCGCCACCCAGGTGCTGGACAAGCTGAAACTGACCGAAACCACCAAGCCCAAGCTGGTCGAAGGCCAGAACATCACCCAGGCGTTCCAATTCGTCTCCACCGGCAACGCCGAGCTGGGCTTTGTCGCCCTGTCGCAAATCTACAAGGACGGCAAGGTCGAAAGCGGTTCGGCCTGGATCGTTCCCTCTTCCCTTCACGAGCCCATCCGCCAGGACGCGGTAATCCTCGAAAAAGGCAAGGACAACCCCGCCGCCAAGGCCCTGGTCGACTACCTGAAAGGTCCGAAAGCCGCGGCAGTGATCAAATCCTACGGTTATGAAATCTGATGCCACTGGACGCCAGTGACCTGGGTGCCATCTGGCTGACCGTGAAACTGGCCAGCCTGACCACCCTGATCCTGCTGATCGTCGGCACGCCCATCGCCTGGTGGCTGGCGCGCACGCGCTCGTGGCTGCGTGGGCCGGTGGGCGCGGTAGTGGCCTTGCCGCTGGTGCTGCCACCCACGGTGATCGGCTTCTACCTGCTGATCGCCCTCGGCCCGCATGGCTGGCTGGGCCAGGCGACCCAGGCGCTCGGCCTGGGCAGCGTGGTGTTCAGTTTCACCGGCCTGGTGATCGGTTCGGTGATCTATTCCATGCCGTTCGTGGTCCAGCCGCTGCAGAACGCCTTCGGCGCCATTGGCCAGCGCCCTCTGGAAGTGGCTGCCACACTGCGCGCCAGCCCCTGGGACACCTTCGTCCACGTGGTGCTGCCGTTGGCCCGCCCGGGCTTCATCACCGCCAGCATCCTCGGTTTCGCCCACACGGTGGGCGAGTTCGGCGTGGTGTTGATGATTGGCGGCAACATCCCCGACAAGACACGCGTGGTCTCGGTGCAGATCTTCGACCATGTCGAGGCCATGGCCTATTCGCAAGCACACTGGCTGGCCGGTGCCATGCTGGTGTTCTCGTTCCTGGTGCTGCTCCTGCTGTACGCTGGGCGCCGCGGCAAGGCTGGCTGGAGCTGAAATGAGCGCATCGATTGTGGCGCGCCTGAAACTGGCGCGCGACGACTTCACCCTGGACGTCGACCTGCACCTGCCCGGGCGCGGCATCAGCGCGCTGTTCGGCCACTCCGGCTCTGGCAAGACCAGCTGCCTGCGTTGCCTGGCCGGGCTGGAACGGGTCGCCAGCGCCTACATCGAGGTCAACGGCGAAGTCTGGGAAGACAGCGCCCGTGGCTACTTCCAGGCACCACACCTGCGCCCGGTGGGTTACGTGTTCCAGGAGGCCAGCCTGTTCCCGCACCTGTCGGTACGCGGCAACCTGGAGTTCGGCTGGCGCCGGGTGGCCGCTGCCGAGCGCAAGGTCAGCCTCGACCAGGCCTGCCAGCTGCTGGGTATCGGCCACTTGCTGGCACGCCGGCCGGCAACCTTGTCCGGTGGCGAGGCGCAGCGGGTGGGCATTGCTCGCGCCCTGCTCAGCAGCCCGCGCCTGCTGTTGATGGACGAGCCGCTGGCTGCCCTCGACGGGCCGCGCAAGCGCGAAATCCTGCCCTACCTGGAACGCCTGCACGACGAACTGGACATCCCGCTGGTGTATGTCAGCCATGCCCAGGAGGAAGTGGCGCGGCTGGCCGACCACCTGGTGTTGCTGGAGCAAGGCCAGGCAGTGGCCAGCGGCCCGATCGGCGAAACCCTGGCCCGTCTCGACCTGTCGCTGGCCGAGGGCGAGGATGCCGGTGTGGTGTTCGAGGGCCTGGTGGTGGGGCACGACCCGCACTACGACCTGCTCGACCTGCGCCTGCCCGGCAACGCTGGGCCGCTGTTGCGTATCGCCCACCCAGCCCAGGCGATGGGCAGCACCTTGCGGGTCAAGGTGCAGGCCCGTGACGTCAGCCTGGCCCTGGCAGCCGACAGTACTTCCAGCATCCTCAACCGCCTGCCGGTGCGCGTGCGCGAAAGCCGCCCGGCCGCCAACCCGGCGCATGTGCTGGTCAGCCTGGATGCCGGCGGCAACGCCTTGCTCGCACGCATCACCCGCTTCTCGGCAGACCAGCTCGGCCTGCACCCGGGCCAAGTGCTGTTCGCCCAGATCAAGTCGGTGGCGTTGCTGGGCTGAGCATCGGCCCCGTGGCTGGTGTCCATTGATCAGTGACCTGATCGAGGCCTGCCAGCCATGCTTGACTGCCCCCTGCCGCGCTCCCTGCACTACGTCGACGACAGCCAGCCGGGCCTGACCCGGCGGCGCTGGCGGGGGCGCTTCATCTACCTGGATGCCGACGGCCAGCGGGTGCGCGACAGCGATACCCTCGCCCGCATCGCTGCACTGGTAATCCCCCCGGCCTATACCGAGGTGTGGATCTGCGCCGACCCGCAGGGCCACCTGCAGGCGACAGGTCGCGATGCCCGTGGCCGCAAGCAATATCGCTACCATGCGCAGTGGCGCGAAGTACGCGACCAGCACAAGTACGGGCGCATGCTGGCGTTTGCCCAGGCCCTGCCGAAACTGCGTGCACAACTGCACGCCCACCTTGCCCGGCCAGGCCTGGACCGGGAAAAGGTAATGGCGCTGGTGGTCAGCCTGCTGGACCACACCCTGATCCGCATCGGCAACCAGCGCTACCTGCGTGAAAACCAGTCCTATGGCCTGACCACCCTGCGCAACCGCCATGTCGAGGTGAAGGGCAGCAGCATCCGCTTCCAGTTCCGCGGCAAGCGTGGCGTCGAGCATAACGTCAGCCTCAACGATCGGCGCCTGGCCAACCTGCTCAAGCGCTGCATGGAGCTGCCCGGGCAAGCGCTGTTCCAGTACCTGGACGACGACGGCCAGCGCCACAGTGTCGGCTCCAGCGAGGTCAACCAGTTTCTGCAGCAGCTGACCGGCGCCGACTTCACCGCCAAGGACTACCGCACCTGGGCCGGTAGCAGCCTGGCCCTGGACCTGCTCAGGCCCTTGGCCTGGGAACCCGAGAGCGAAGCCAAGCGCCAGGTCGCCGCCATCGTCCGCCAGGTAGCATCACGCCTGGGCAACACGCCGGCCGTGTGCAGGCGCTGCTACATTCACCCGGCTGTACTTGAACACTATGCCCTGGGGCGCCTGGCCAACTTGCCGAAGAACCGTGTACGCAAAGGCCTGGACCGTGAAGAAGTAGCCTTGCTGTTATTTCTTCAGGCACTCGAGGAACAGGATGACCATTAACCCGGTCTATTCAGACCATGATGCGAAGAAATTTCCCATTGGCCGCCAAGCCCCCTATTCTTGCCACCGAGCACCTTGGCCGACAAACCGCTGGCGGTTTGCTTCGGCACCTGCGACTGAAGACACGCAACAGAATTTG
Organism: Pseudomonas asiatica; assembly: GCF_040214835.1. Taxonomy (NCBI): domain Bacteria; kingdom Pseudomonadati; phylum Pseudomonadota; class Gammaproteobacteria; order Pseudomonadales; family Pseudomonadaceae; genus Pseudomonas; species Pseudomonas asiatica. The sequence goes on from NZ_CP157874.1 coordinate 3,636,453, forward strand.
TCTGTCGGGGAATTACTATCCGCCGAAAGCGTCTTTAATGAGAAGGAAGAGGGACAAGCTCCCGCCGCCGTGGCAACTAGCCCGACGGACTTTTACATCACCAAGGAGAACTACATGCTGATACTCACCCGCAAGGTTGGCGAAAGCATCGTCATCAACGATGACATCAAAGTCACCATTCTGGGCGTCAAAGGGATGCAGGTGAGGATCGGTATCGATGCACCGAAAGACGTCCAGGTCCACCGCGAAGAAATCTTCAAGCGTATCCAGGCTGGCAGCCCGGCCCCGGAAAAGCACGACGACTCGCACTGAGCGACCTGCCTCAAGCCGCACGGACGCGCTTGATCGCCCCGCGCCTCAGGTGCCCAGCAGTTCGTGCACCTTGGCGATCATACAGTCCATGTCGAACGGTTTGTCGAACACCGCGGCGAACAGTTCCGGGCATCCCTGGTTGGCCTGCGCGCCACTCATGAGGATGACCGGCAACTCGCTCAAGGCCGGGTCCTCACGCATCGAGCGCACCAGCTCCTCACCGTTGAGCAGTGGCATCATGTAGTCGGTGATAACCAGCTGAACGCGCTTTTCCTTCAGTGCCTCCAGCGCCTTGCAGCCGTTGCTCGCCTTTTCCACCAGAAAACCTTCGTCCTCCAGGGCAAAACCGAGGATATCGGCAATCAGGTACTCGTCATCGACGATCAGGATGGTGTTCATCGCCCGCCCCGTCACCCGCTCCCCTGCGACACCGGCGTTCCCGAGAGCACACCGCAGGCGCCTTCGAACGCCTTGCGCAGGGTAATGCCTTGCGGCCCGATCAGCAGCTCGTGCAAGGCAGGGTCATGGTGGCTGTCACGCACCTTGAGGATCGACAGCATGCGCCGCAGCTGCGAATCCAGCTCGACGAAGCGCATCAGCATCAGGTTGTCGACGATACTCGACAGGTCCGGGGCCGGGGCGCTGATCTCCGCGCCGAAGATGTCGCGCATTTCCCAAGTGAGCATCACGCTGATATCGCGTGCGCGCAGCTCGCCGGCCAGAGCGCGGAAAAACGCATTGAGCCGCGCCGGGTCGATGGCCAGGCGGCTGAACGCCCCCAGGCTGTCGATCAGCACGCGCTTGCTGCCTTGCGCTTCGACTCGCTCGAGCAGGCGCGCACCGACCTGGTCCAGCAGGCCCTCGGTGGTCGGCTGCCAGCACAGCTGCAGGCTGCCGCCCTGCTCCATGGCTGCAAAATCGTAACCCAGCGACGCGGCCTTGATTCGCAGGCGCTCCGGCGTTTCGTAGAAGCCGAAATGCAGCCCCGGCGCCTGCGGGCTGCTGGCACCGAGAAAAGCCAGGCCCAATGACGTCTTGCCAATACCCGAGGGCCCGATCAGCAGGCTGACCGAGCCCGTGGCCAGGCCGCCACCGAGCATTTCATCCAAGGTCGCCACCCCGCTACTGACGCGCTCCAAGGTGGCGCTGCCCGCCTGGCTGGGGTGGCTGAACAGCGACTCCAGGCGCGGGTATACATGCATGCCGGCTCCATCGATGAGGCATTCATGGCGCCCCGACAACGCCGCACTGCCCCGTGTCTTGCGCAGCTGGATATGGCGCACGGCGCGGCTGCCGAACAGTTGCTCGCCCAGTTCGATCACGCCGTCGACCATGGTGTGCTCCGGGCTGCCCTCCTCCAACCGGGCACTGGTCAGCAGCAGCACGGTGCAACCGGCGAAGGCCGCATGGCCCTGTAGTTCGGAAACGAATTTCTTGGTGTCCAGCGCTGTTTCCGCACGCACCCGGGCATTGAGCACGCCATCGACGATCAGCAGGCTGGCCTGCTGGCGGGCGATTTCCTGGCGCAGCAGCCGTACCACGGCGTCCAGGCCTTCCTGCTCCAGGGTGTCGAAAGCACTGACGAACTGGATCGGGTCGCCGACCAGTGCCGGGTCGAAGAACTCCAAGGTCGCCAGGTACTGGAACAGCCGCTCGTGCGACTCGCTCAGCAAGGTGGCCACCAGCACCCTGCCACCGCCGCGCACATGCCCGCAGGCCAGCTGGTTGGCGAGGATGGTCTTGCCCGCGCCCGGCGGGCCCTGAATGATGTAGGACGCGCCAGCCACCAGGCCACCCTGGAGCAACGCATCGAGCCCATCGATCCCCGTCACCAGCCGCCTGAGTGCCTGTGCCATGGTGTTCTACCTGTCGAGTTGGCTGTCCGCCTGCTGATAGATTGGCAAGTAAAGTTGCATGCAAGTTCCCCGGCCGGGCTCACTGTCCACGCAAATGGCACCACCGCTCTGCCTGGCAAAACCATACACCTGGCTAAGGCCCAGGCCAGTCCCCTTGCCAAAGGGCTTGGTGGTGAAAAACGGTTCGAAGATCCGCGGCAGTACCGCTGGCGCGATGCCCTCGCCGCTGTCTTCCACCTCGAAACGCACAAACCCGCCGTGCAGGCCTTCCACCTCGCCGGCCAGTTCGACCACATCGACGGTCAAGCCGATCCGGCCCTGCCCCGTGATGGCATCGCGGGCATTGAACAACAGATTGAGCAGCACCATCTGCAATTGCCCGGCATCCACCTCGATCAGGGGCAGGTCTGGCTGCAGCACAACCTCCAGGTCAATCGAACCGGGCAGCGCATGCTCCAGTAGACCACGGGTGGCGGCAATAAGGTTCGCCGGGGCGACGCAAGACACATCAAGCTTGCGGTGGCGGGCAAAGCTGAGCAGCTGCTGGGTCAGTTCGGTACCCCGCTGCCCGGCATCCAGAATATGCTGCAGCATGCGCTGGGCGCGTGCCGGGTCCTGTGTGGCCAGCGCCAGGCGCGCCGAGCTGATGATGATGGTAAGCATGTTGTTGAAGTCATGCGCCAGGCCACCGGTCAACTGACCGAGGGCCTCCAGCTTCTGTGCCTGGAACAGCTGGGCGCGTACCGCGTCCAGTTGCAGCGCCGACTCGCGGCGGTCGGTGATGTCCCGGGTCACCTTGGCCAGGCCGACGACCTGGCCCTGGTCATCGCGAATCACATCCAGCGCGGCCAGCGCCCAGAACTGCGTGCCATCCTTGCGTACGCGCCAACCTTCATCCTGCGCCACGCCCTGCTCCAGCGCCTGGCGCAACAAGCGCTCCGGGCGGCCTTCGGTGCAATCCTGCGGGGTGAAGAACAACGAGAAATGCTGGCCGATCACTTCATCGGCACGGTACCCCTTGATGCGTTGCGCGCCTGCGTTCCACGACACCACATGGCCGGACGGGTCGAGCATGTAGATGGCGTAATCCACCACCGACTGAACCAGCTGTTCATAGCGGTGGGCAGGCATGACAGGGTGGTCGAGGCAGTCAGCTGAAACCATGCGAGCTCCACCGGTACGGCAGGAGGGAAGATAGGGCGAGGTTCAACGCTCTGGCTCAACCAGCACCGGGCTGATGCGCCGCGGCATCGCCACTTTCAGCAGCCACAAGCCGACCAGCAGGATAAGCCCGCCACCGGCCAGGGCCATCAGGCGCTGCGGTTGAGGGTGTTCGGCATCGAACCCCAGCATCAGCAGGTAACCGCCCAGGCTGATCAGGCTGAGGTAGAGAAACGCCCCCAACACGACTACCAGCACGAACAACAGTCGCCAGAACAGCCGTGGGCGTACGATACGCTCGGAAGCACTGGACTGATTCATCACCGCATACTCTTTGGATCCAATAAAGGGGCAACAGTGGCGTAATGACAGCAAGGTGTCAATTGCCCAATCGATCGACCCTTCACTCTGTTGATCATAGGTGCTGTGGTTGACTCAACTATAACAATGGGTTATAAAGCGCGCTTGATTGCGAAGCCCTTCTGCTTAGAAGCGAGCTGGTCGTCACGACCCCTTCAAGCGTGCGAGTGTGGTGGAATTGGTATACACAGCAGACTTAAAATCTGTCGGCGTGAGCCTTGCGGGTTCGAGTCCCGCCACTCGCACCAAATTCTTTGCGAAGGCGCCCTTGCGGCGCCTTTTTGCTGCCCGCCAGCAATCCTTTGCGCAGCTGCTAGAGTGGAGCTTGTACCCGTCCACTGGAACACCGCCATGCGCTACTCCCTGTTCGATGGTCAACGCGACATCATTATCCTGATTGCCCGTGTGCTGCTGATGATCCTGTTCGTCTTGTCTGGCTGGGGCAAGCTGACCGGGTTCGAAGGCACGGTCGGCTACATGACTTCACTGGGCGCCCCTGCCCCCATGCTGGCAGCGGCAGTTGCCGTGCTCATGGAGTTCGTCGTCGGCATACTGCTGATCCTCGGTTTCTACACCCGGCCGCTGGCCTTCCTGCTGGCGCTGTTCGTGCTGGGCACGGCGCTGCTGGGTCACCCGTTCTGGAGCATGGTCGACCCTGAGCGCAGCGCCAACATGACCCAGTTCCTGAAAAACCTCAGCATCATGGGCGGCCTGTTGATGCTGGCAGTGAGCGGCCCAGGGCGTTTCTCGGTAGACGGGCGCTGAGTCAGTCGTCTTCGCAGTCGTCGAACCAGGCTGGGTGATCGCGCTCCTCGTCATCGAGGTCATCCAGCGTTTCCTCGTCTTCCTCAACCTCGTCCTCGGCGCCCTGGGCATCCGCTTCAGGCTCGATATCGTCGTAGAGGAATTCGTGGTCAAGCAGGTGATCGTGCTCGGGTTCGTGCAGGTCGTCTTCGTCGTGCATGCTGGCTCCTGGGCTGGTGGCAGGCCTGTATAGGCTGATCGGCTGCGCAGGTCAATGCGTTACCGCTTAATGCTCGGTTAACCGGCCGGGTCCACTCTGCAGGCTCTCCCTTCAAACGTTGCTTGCCCGCCTTCCAAGGCGGGCTTTTTTATGACTGTGTCGGCGGCAGGGCCAGACCAGGCAAAATGCATGCATGACAGCCTCATGACCTGACCTTCACGAAATACTGACATCCGGATGGGCACACTGGCCCTGCTCCGTATGTTCTTGCAGCCCGCCGCATTATTGCCGCGGGCTTTTCTTTTTGTGGCGAGCCTTACGCAGAACCCGGCAGGAGCGGCCTTGTGTCGCGATGGGCTGCAAAGCAGCCCCAACAACTTATGCGCCACCGCTGAAATCCCGGGGCCGCTCTGCGGCCCTTTCGCGACACAAGGCCGCTCCTACAAGTGCCCGCGCAGGGCAGGTACCTGCTGCGCGCGAGCCTCCCACCCCAGACCATGACCTGAAGCAGTTTTGCCCCACCCGGCAAGGGCTATGCTAACCCCGGCGATAACCCAAGCTCATTCGGATAGACACGGAGGCTCCTATGAAAGCTGCTGTTGTTGCACCAGGCCGTCGCGTGGATGTGGTGGAGAAAACCCTGCGCCCCCTCGAGCACGGTGAAGCGCTGCTGAAGATGCAATGCTGCGGTGTGTGCCACACCGACCTGCATGTGAAAAATGGCGACTTCGGTGACAAGACCGGTGTGGTGCTAGGTCACGAAGGCATCGGCGTGGTCCAGGCAGTAGGGCCAGGCGTCACCTCGCTCAAACCGGGCGACCGCGCCAGCGTGGCCTGGTTCTACCAGGGCTGCGGGCATTGCGAGTATTGCAACAGCGGCAACGAAACCCTGTGCCGCGAAGTGAAGAACTCCGGCTACACCGTGGACGGCGGCATGGCCGAAGCCTGCATCGTCAAGGCCGACTACTCGGTAAAAGTGCCCGACGGGCTCGACTCCGCTGCCGCCAGCAGCATTACCTGCGCCGGCGTGACCACCTACAAGGCGGTGAAGATCTCCAACATCCGCCCCGGCCAATGGATCGCCATCTACGGCCTCGGCGGCCTGGGCAACCTTGCCCTGCAATACGCCAAGAACGTCTTCAACGCCAAAGTGATCGCCATCGACGTCAACGAAGAGCAACTGCGCTTCGCCAGCGAGATGGGCGCCGACCTGGTCATCAATTCACGCACCGAGGATGCCGCCAAGGTCATCCAGGCCAAGACCGGTGGCGCCCATGCCGCCGTGGTTACCGCCGTTGCCAAGGCTGCCTTCAACTCGGCCGTTGATGCCCTGCGTGCGGGTGGCCGCCTGGTTGCGGTCGGCCTGCCTTCGGAAGCGATGAACCTGAATATCCCTCGTTTGGTGCTGGACGGTATCGAGGTGATCGGCTCGCTGGTCGGTACCCGCCAGGACCTGCAGGAAGCTTTCCAGTTTGCGGCGGAAGGGAAAGTGGTGCCGAAGGTGACCTTGCGGCCGATCGAGGATATCAACCAGATCTTCGAAGAGATGCTGGAGGGCAAGATCAAAGGGCGGATGGTGATTCAGTTCGAGGGGTGATGGCCCATGTGCGCTGGCTGTTGGTGCAGCGCACGCTACCCTGCTGCATTCAAGCGCAGGCAGTCAGAAATCGCTTCCGTCCCTTGTAAAGCGAACCAATGGGCGCGCCTTGGGCTCTGGTTTCGAGTAAACGCTATGCTCCATATACGTTTTTGTCCAAGTCGTGGTTTGTAGTTGCTTCGCAAGCCGCAAACTGGCTAGCACATCGGGGTCAATGTATGGGCATCCGCAGCTTGGCGAAAAACCTGCCACCCGATCCGGACAATGACGGCTGGGTGCTTGGATGGGGCGTACTGAGAGACCGGCATCCCTGGCATTTCGTCGATGTTTATGCCGACCAGAAGACTGCCAGGGCCGAGGCGGAGCGCCGCGGGGTTGGCTATGTTGTGGAGTTCGGCTCGCACCGCCTGGGATTGGATGAATTCGTTTGCGGGATATCCCCGCCTGAAGGCTAGCGTTTGAATGGACGGAGCGGCGGGCGATGGATCCTGCGGCCGTAGGCGACAGACAGCTATCGACCCTTGGCTGTCATTTTGCCCAACAGCAATCATTGTGGGAGCGGGTTTACCCGCGAACACCGGCACCGCCGGTGCCATCCACCGCGGCGCCTGCTTCGCGGGTAAACCCGCTCCCACAGAGTACGCGTCGCGCTTACGAAACCAGTTATCTTTTAACGTCCGCTTTGGGTCGAAAGCAGCCTTTCAGCAAAGGCATGAAAACAACAACTTTGATAGTTCTGACTAGTCGACGAGGCCGACATGCCCTGGCCGGCGTTACCCCTTGGTCAGATCAACCAATGGCGTCTGCCGCACCTCGGTTTCGCGCCCTCCTTGTATCTCGCCAACCTGCTTCAAGGCCTTGTCCACTGCCACCTTGTCCGCCAACAAGCTGTAGCTGATGTGGAACTGCCTGTGTTCCTTCGGTCCGATTGTCGGCACCAGGTTCAGTGGCCGCTGGTAACGGCGGTTGTAGGAAAAACTCGTCCCCGGCTCGAGCCCGGTCACATAACCCTGGCCTTGGGTATCGGTATTTTTCCACAGTGAAAATACAGGCAATGTCCGAGTATCGAAGCCGACCGAAACGCCCAGACTGCCAGCCTTGTCATGCAACACGGCCAACGTATTGCCCTGGGCATCGGCATACGGCACCACGTTATAAACCGTTTCGTCATAGTCCTTGGTGGGCGCTCGGTAGGTTTGCCAATCGGCCAGATCTTCCCTTGCCTTGTCGTTGAACGGCGACACCTGTTTCACTGGCGCGGCGAACCGAGCGCCCTGCTCCAGAAACGGGGTGCTGAAGTTACTGTGATACAGCGCCTGGTATTCCTTCGGATAATCGCCGTTGTTGGTCAGGGTATCGTTGAGGGCGAACATCACGCTGCCCGGTTCGGTGACCAATTCAGTCACGACGGAGAAGTCGACCTTCTTGAACGCCTGCTCTTTCAGTTCGCCACGCAGGCTGATGGCGTATGGTGGTTTCTCATCGATGTGCAGGGTGACTTTGTTCGCAGGTATGTTGGCGGCCCGACCGTGCAGGGTCAGCAGCTCGCCATTGTCGACGCCGGGGTGGCCGACCCATTCGTAACCGCAGCGGGCGACCAGTTCGTTGAAGCCCTCCAGCCAGCCCAGACCATTGCGCCCATTGAGTTCGATGAAGGACGGGTTGACCACTTCCTTGACCGGCGAATCCCAGCCCATGCGCACATTGCCGACCGACGCCTGCAAGACGTTCATTCCGCGGGTCGGCACTACCGAAAGTTTCATCGTACCGTTATCGATGTCGACGATGCTGACACCCTCTTGCCGGCCTCCGTGCAAAGTGCGCAAGGTAACGCTGAAGGGCTTGTCGGTTTTTATGCCAAGTTGCTGGCTGGTGATCTGCCAATTCTGGGCGGCTTTGTCTGTGTCGAGCAGAACGTAATCCCAGGCCATGGTGTGGGAGGCTGCGGACAGGGCGCCGAGAGCAACGAAGAATTTGAGGAGGGGCATGACAGGTTGCCTTTCTTGGAGTTGTTCCCCTTTATAGACACGAAGAAACGTTTCAGCAAGCTAGCCAAGCGATGCTTTCGATTGGCACAGGTTTCTTTAGCTAGTTTCAGGGAGTAGCCTCGGCACAGTGAATCTTTCGAGCCCGATCAGGTTATCAACCTTGTGAAAGCATCAGAGAAACAGAACAATTGCCAAACTCGATAGAATCTTCATTGCCATGCCAGACGGTTTCCCTGATTTGCCCTCGCTGAACGCGTTGCGTGTTTTTGAAGTGGTGGCTCGCCGCTTGAACTTCCGTGTGGCTGCCGAGGAGCTGGGCGTGACCCAGGCGGCAGTTGCCCAGCAGATACGCGGGCTGGAGGCGAGCCTGGATCTGCGTTTGTTTGAACGCCTGCCCCGTGGCTTGGCGTTGACTGATGCGGGCCTGGGCTACAGCGGAAGCATTCGCAGTGCACTGGCCATGATCGACGAGGCAACACGCCTGCTTCGGCCGCAGACTTCTCACCTGACAGTCAGCGTTACACCTACCTTCGCCTCGAAATGGCTGATTCCCAGGCTCGGCAATTTTGCGCAGAGCCACCCAGACATCGATTTGCGTGTGCTGGCAACCGACCGGCTGTCGCACTTCAGCACCGATGGTGTGGATATCGCTGTCCGCTATGGCAAGCCCGAGTTCGGAGCAGGTTTGAATAGCGAGCTGCTGATGGAGCAGCGAATCGTTGCGGTGGCCAGCCCAAGGCTGTTCGAAGGCAGTGAAATACCTGCCAGCTTTGCGCAGTTGCAGGATTTCGTCATGTTGCACGATGCCCATAATTTCTGGCCTCAGTTCCTGGCAGAGCTGTTCCCGCATCACCTGCAACCCACAGCCAGAAATCTGCGCTTCAATCAGACCTCATTGGCCATTGAAGCGGCAATCAGCGGCCAGGGCATTGCCTTGGCCAGCCCTGCGTTCGTCGGTGATGACATTGCCGCAGGCCGACTGATGCAGGTTTTTACCCAGCAACTCAGGGTCGACAAGTCGTTTTATCTGGTCTGGCCACGCAAGATGAAACAGCCGGACTCATTGAGCGTCGTCCAACACTGGCTCAAGCAACAAGCTGTCGATAGTTAATCTATCGCAATAGTGAAGTTTAGCTGTCTCCCTCACCAGTAGGACTGCTGCTAAGGTGAATGCACCTGAAAAATCAGCATTGAGAGATTGGAGGTAGCATGTCAGTAGAAAAAGTTGCGATTATCACGGCGGGTGGCAGCGGCATGGGCGCAGCGGCAGCACGACGCCTGGCCGCCGACGGCTTCAAGGTTGGGATTCTCTCCTCTTCGGGCAAGGGCGAAGCGTTGGCTGCCGAACTCGGCGGTATTGGTGTAACCGGTAGCAATCAGTCGGTTGAAGACCTGCAACGCCTGGTCGACGCTGTCGTGGAGAAGTGGGGCCGTATCGATGTGCTGGTCAATAGCGCCGGCCATGGTCCGCGCGCGCCAATCCTGGAAATCAGCGACGAGGATTGGCACAAGGGCATGGATACTTACCTGCTCAATGTCATTCGCCCGACTCGCCTGGTGACGCCTTACATGCAGCGTCAGAAGAGCGGAGTGATCATCAACATCTCCACTGCCTGGGCGTTCGAACCCAGCGAGCTGTTCCCGACTTCTGCTGTATTCCGCTCGGGCCTTGCCGCGTTCACCAAGATCTTCGCCGACAATTTCGCCGGCGATAACGTGCGCATCAACAACGTCCTCCCTGGCTGGATCGACAGCTTGCCGAGCACCGAGCAACGCCGCGACAGCGTGCCGCTCAAGCGCTACGGCACCAGCGAAGAGATCGCTGCGACCATTGCGTTCCTTGCTAGCGAAGGCGCGGCCTACATCACCGGGCAGAACATCAGGGTCGATGGCGGCGTAACACGCAGCATTTGATCGTCCGTGGCCGCAGCATTGCTGCGGCCCTCGTTTCATGGAACATGGGTTTTTTCATGCTGGACGATCTGCTTCAGACCATATGGGCGCAGTTGGCGATCCCGGTCGGCCCCGTGCGCAACCCTTATCGGCTCATGCAACTGTCCACCCTGGACGAGCAAGGATGGCCCGTGTCCAGGACAGTTGTGCTGCGGGATGCCGATGCCCGTGCACGCGCGCTGTACTTTTACGCGGACAGGCGCTCGGCAAAATGCACACAGATAGCCGTTGACCCACGCGTTGCATTAACGGCACTGAGCCCCTGCGGCCTGACCCAGGTGCGCATGGAGGGGCTTGCCACCCTGGTCGAGGATATCGGGCATCGACGACGCTGCTGGTCGGCGGCGCGTGACAAGACACAGGCATTGTTCCGTCATGGCGCTGTGCCGGGACAGGTGATTGAAAGCCCTGAAGTCGCCTACGAACGCATCCTGGGCGGTTTCGAGCACTTCGCAATCATATGCATCGAGCCACGAGCGCTGGAGTGGTTGGATCTCACACGACCCGTTCAGCAACGGGCGCGCTTCCTGCGCCATGAAGGATTGTGGCAATCCTCCTGGCTGGCTCCCTGAGGCAGGCTTCTCGTACAGAACATGCAAACAGGAGTAATTGATGAAAGGTTACTGGATCATTCTGGGGACTGCTGTTACCGACACGCAGGCGCAGCAGGAATATGGCCGGTTGTGGGCGCCAATCGCCGAGCATTATGGCGCCAGGCTCAAGGTTCTCGATTCGACAGCGCTGGTCGAGTCGCATACCAGCACACGGGCGCTGGCGGTCGAGTTCGACAGTTATGCCCAGGCCCAGGCGTGCTATGCCGATCCCGCCTATTCGCAAGCAAAGGCGATGGCATTACGCGCCTATCGTCGTGAGTTGCTCATCGTTGAGGGGGATTTAGGCTGATCAAGGGTTCGCTGATACGGATGCCATGGGACGATAGCGTCCGGCATCGTTCCCCTCCTCCAGCGCAATACTGAACAGCTCTGCCAAAAGAAAAGGCACCCGCAGGTGCCCTCTCGATACCGTTTACGGAATGAATCGAGTGCCACAAGCGTGGCACATCCAAGTGCGGCGCCACTCTTCCAATTTGTCGTACTGTGCGACGTTGAATTTCCAGTGGCGAACGAAGCCAATTACACCGACGGTGATAAATATCGCGCCTATGAAGAACCTTGACCAATCAACGCCCCAGAAGGTGTTCATAAGCTTGAGGCCATCGTACAAGATGATTGCGCCAACCCCCGTAAGAATGACCGGGCCAAGCAAGCGCTTACCTGGAGGTGGGCCGACGCTTGCCGCCAAATTGGTCTGATGCCGACCTGAAGTTTCAACGGTCACGCTTGGTCCGAATCCGGATTGGGACTGCGCTTGGTGGGTTGCTTGTATGTGAGAAGTGCCAGCAGCATGGATGATAGACAGAAGCTGGACGTTTTGACCTTGGCATTGCGGGCAGCAGATTGCGTTATTGCTCACCACGTATTCATTCCTTTGAGGGGTGAAAGGCGAGCATTCTAAGGCAATTGCATACATCAGCGCACTACGCGACTTTATCCGAGCGCTATTCACGACTTACCACGCCCACAAACAAACCTACTATCCACCCCATCTGTGTACCTTACACCCGCCCAACTACTCACATGAAGGGCGCGAACGCCCGATGATGAGAAGCGGAGATTTACCAAGGGGCTGGAGCACTGGGCTGATGCTTCTACGGCATACAAAACGCTCATGCACATCGTCATTGGTCGGTTCGGTGCTGCCAGTGATGGTGCCGACCACCATGTCTTCAGTGATCTCGAAGTCATAAGGGCCGTAATAGGCCACGGCCTGGAACATCCAGCGGCCACCAACACGGATCGTCCGGCCGCCGCAGGCTGCCTCGAGCTTCTGCAGCACGTTCGTACGCTGCTCGTCGGCACCGATCAAGGCTGATAGCGCCAAGTCCGCCTGACGTTAACTGCCCGATGCCCTGCTCCCCATCGCAGGGTGTATCGGTGATTCATCTGCTCGCGGAAAAGGCAGGCATGCCAATGCCGCTTGAGGCTGGTAACTCAGTCAGGTAGAGGCCAGTGCACGGGAGGTCGCGGGTTCGAATCCCGCTCAGCCGAACAGATGAATCACCTATGCATCCCGCATCCCCTTCCTTCACATACGACCGCATTGGCAGGCGCCAGGCCACCTTTCACGGGGGGGGGGGGGTTGGTCACCTTCGCCTGGCTCCTGGCCAATGCGGCCGCACAACCACCAGGAGGACCGCCATGGGCGCACTTCGAGCAGCACAATGGCAGTACGACAACCAGTTGCCGCCTCCGGTGAGCGAGAGCGCGGCTGAGGAAGCTGAGGCGCGCTGGTTCGACGATGGCATCGCGGAACTGTTGGCGCGCCGTAACGTAGTCTTCCAGCGCAACTTCCACCAGCGTGGCGTGACCTACGAGCGCTTCGCCCAAGCGGTGGATGAGTTCGCGATGGTCCAGCTTGAAGAGATAGCCCGGCAGCTACTCACTCCTTTTGCCAAGGAAGCGGTGCTGGCCCAGGCCGAGGACGCGGAATGAATCCCCACAGCGTGGCGGTGAGCGCCATCGAGGCAGCAATCGAGACGATGCTTCTACCGGGCTCTGGCCCGGTGGAGGATGCGAAGGCCGAGACGATGGTCGTCGCCTACTTCTCCATCCTCGATCCTCGTCATCGACTCCAACGAGTTCAAACATTACTGCGAGCGCATTCGGCGTATTGCCGTTCGGCGCAAGGAGGCTGCATGACAACGCCACTGATCACCACGCTCATTGATGAGCAGGTCGCTGAACTGCCCGAGAGTCAGGCAATGCCCGGCGACCGGGTGCTGATGTTGTTCAAGGGTCCGACCTTCGCGGCCGCGATGCACCAGGCCGAACTGGCCAGTATCGAAAATCCGCAGGCCTGGAACTGCCGGGCCTGCATCTGCGGAGAGTGGACCGTGGGCTACGAGGTTCGGGTGTGAACTCCTACCAGCGGGCCCGCCACTTGGTCATTTGGCGCGAAATCAACACCCAAAGAGCCCGGCACCGGGCCAGGCTTTTACATTTAGGCCCATCTACAGCTGAACGTTATTCCAATGGGCGCTTGTGATAACTATAACGCTCTGCATGGGATACCCTCGATGGGTCCGGCGGGCCCTGCTTCTGCCCTCTTCGAAAGGGAGGGCTGTCGAAATTGTCGTCACAGTTCTCTTGGAAAGCGCTCTCACTCTGATCGACTGATCTCTGTAGCCGCCCCTCATTATCGGCTGGCTGACTGACCTGTCTGTCACTATCTACGCCATACCTATCTCTGGACATACACACCTCTCAATGCTCAGAAGTCCTGAGCTATTTGAGTATGCGCTTCCCACTCTTCCAGAAGAGATAAAACGGACCACTGGGACAGGGCTTGGGCTGACTTGGCGTCCAGATCGTATGCTCAATCCAGCTCACTCATACGCCTGTCGCCTGTTTCTTTAATCTTGAAAAGGAGGGTGAAACTGCCAGTAAGGCTTTGCCGTAGCTCTTGGGGCATTGCGAAGGAAAAATGGATGAGCCACGAACCATCTTTCAATCGAAATGTATCACCCCGGTAAAGAGCTACATCCGCCTCGCTCACTCCAATCCGCACGGAAATATCTGAATCACTTGGCGCATCAAACACGGTTGTGCCCTCACGTTCACCATGGAGCGAGCAAGCAGTGCATCTGGGCGCGCTATCGTTTGTGAATCGGCTTGGCCGTGTGAGGGTTCGTCCAAACGACCTTCGGCTTGCTCGCTAGCACGCCGCTGACTCCAGAAGGAACGCTTTCAATCTGGCCTCCCTGCTTGATGAACAAGTCAGTCTGTTCATTCAAGCGCTCATGGGCACGCTGCGTCTCTGGGGATATGGCCTGGTGCATAAAAGCTACCTCTTAGTGAGAAGCCGCAGAAAACGGCTACGCAGTCACTATACAGGGAATTTGAAGCACCCATGGGAATTAGAGCCAGATACTGAAAAATGCCGACATAATAAACGCAAAATCCTGCAAGTTTTGTTTAGAAATCCGTAAACCAAACCATCCGCCGCCGCTATAACGCAGCATCTGCAAGAATTTATCGCCGCTTTTCTTCGCGTCTCGGTGAGGCGCAAATGCCCGCCAGAGCGCACAACCATAGCCGACGCCCAGGCCGCTTGGCCTACATCAGGGCTTGACCTGGCATTTCCCCTATTTCAACTGACGGCGCCGGCCTGGCGCGAGGTTTTCCAATGTCCACAACCAACATGCGCATCTGGGAGCAGGTGCAGACCACCGATACCCGCTACACCAAGAACGCCGAGGTCGGCGGCCAGAAGATCACCAGCCTGAACGGCACCGCGATGGTCATGAAGGCGACCGAAATGTTCGGCCCGGTCGGTATCGGTTGGGGCTGGAAGGCGCTTGAGGAGCGATTCGACGACGGTCACGAGGTGTTTTCCGGCGAAGGCGACAAGCGAATCTGCTTGGGCCGGGGGATCGGCCACACCGTCAAAGTCCAGCTCTGGTTCATGCAGGACGGCCAGCGCGGCGAGGTCGAGCAGTACGGGTGCACCCGGCACCAGTACAAGACCAAGTACGGCATGACCACTGATGGTGAGGCGCCGAAGAAGTCGTTGACCGACGCCATCAAGAAAGCTCTGTCCATGCTGGGCTTCAGCGCCGATGCGTATGCCCATCCTACGTCGCCGGCGTCATCAAGGTGAACGTGGCAGCTTTCTGGGCCGAGCAACCTTTTGACCTTGGCATGGACTCGGACTACGGCAACTGCGACCTTTGCTGGAAGAAGAACGAGGCCAAGCTGATTAGGACCATCCAGGAGGATCCTTCCCGGGTGATCTGGTGGTCCGGCACCGAAGAACGGTTCGGCCAGGTGTTCAGACAGGACCGGCCTAATTACCGAGCGCTTGCCTGGTCAGCGGAAGGTTTCATGCCTCTCGGCGCCTGCGCCTGCATGCGAAGCTTTCGACCTATACGGTCGTCATCCTGTCTCTGGTTCTGATCCTGGTAGCGAGCAAGAACTGCGCAAGGACAGTAATGGCTTCGAAGACCAGCGCCCCCGCAGCGACCACCTGCTGTTCCTGGCTGGCTACCGCGAAACGCACCAGCAACCCCTCTCCCCTATCACGAGCAGGCTACCTGGTCGAGTTTTGGGAGAGTTTCTGTAGCAATGCGGCGAGCCCGTCCAACGCCCCAGGCTAAAGCCCTGGTCATTGATTCACCGGGACGGGAATCGAACGCCTCCTCGTGAAGGGCCATGCCCGTCGAGGCATAGACTCCAATGAACATTTGCGTGCTACCTGCGCGCGACAGTCGCACCTGGACATCTATGTGCGTTCCATCGCCAAGGGTCTCGTCATGAGTGCGGTGGTGAAGCGAAGGATCAGCCCATTGCCAGAAAACTTCACCGCGTATCCTCATGTCGATCTCCTACGACTTTAGTTGTATGCGATAGGTGAACTTTCACAATAGCGAACACGAAGCGGTTATCAACCGCAGCGGGAGATACTGAAAACTGAATCGGACAAGCGGCGATCAGTCTTCGTCCGGCGGCTCAGGCAGGTGCATCGTTGCAGCAAAAGCCATCCATTCTTCAAAAATGCGTCGGTGCTGGTCGCAATCCGATCGCCAGTTGGAGGAGGACGTCACACCATACACAACCTGACTCATCGTTTGAGCCGTGTAGGTATCGAGCTTTCGAAGCAGTTCGTACGCATGAAACTGTTGATCCTTGCTAATAGAGCTCATGTGATCCACAGCTGATGAGGAGCGAAGCACTCCTCGTGACCGGTGGACACCCCGCCACAGATTAAAGTCACCAGAACTTAAACTTTTTTCGCCAACTGCCGCGATATGGCTGCCAAGGACGAAGTCATGCCTGAAGACAGCAACCGGCTTGGCCGGACCACTTCCGCTATATCGACGAGATTAGCCCTGACGGGGTGACGATTGTCTGCCAGCGCTTTGTCGTGGTTCGCGAGTCGGAACACTGCTATTGGATTGCTCCCTATCGCTTTGTTGGCCTGGCCGGATGTGCGTGGCCGAAGGTCGCAAGAGCCCGCACATCAAGCGCGTGCTGAGAGCATCGTATAGGCGCCGGTTTGCGTACCCGGATAAAGCGAAGGCCCTTCATTCCTACAAAGTGAGGAAGCGGCGCCAGCTCGGACATGCCCAGCTCGCCATGGAGCGTGCCAAGACTGCTCTGGAAGATCTCAATGGCGTGGACGCGATTGCAGACGAGCGACTGTGCTCGGGTGGCGACTTCATCAAAGAACTGAACTGGGATGACTATTAATGACCCGCCTCGCCCTCTGCCTCCTGCTGCTGGCCACCGGCGCCAGCGCAGGCGAATTACCCAAAGGTGTTGACGTCTTCCACGACGACGAGCGCGGCGCAACCTGCTGGACCTTCGGTTTCGACTGGCGCGACGGCATCAGCTGCATCCCCGACAGCCAGCTGCAGGCCGGCAACCAGCTCCAGCTTTCCCCGCACGAAACCCAACCCGAACCTACACCCGCTCTGGCGCCTGGGCGCTGGATTGATGAGAGGTATCAGCCGTGAGCAAGAAGAAAACTCACTTCACCATCGTGTCCAGCGCGGAGCTCGAGGAATTGCGCCGGGATCGTGAACGCTTGGCCGACGGCACCAGGGTGCTCATGAGCTGGCACAACTACCTCGGGCCAATGTTCTTCCGCGACCGCCATGAGCAGCGCGAGATCGAAGACTGGTACGAAAACCCGCTAATCTACGACGCGCTCGACTGGTTCTGCGAACGCGGCCACCGCGCCTAACCCCTCCCCTACAACTCAAGCCCGCCGACATGCGCGGGCGAGGACGTTTGCACTCATGAAAACACGAGAGCTCACGTACGAGCGCCTGAAAGAGAAGATCCACTACGACCCCGACACCGGCAAATTCACGAGGACTTGCCCCGATCACAACCGCAAGGTTGGGCAACTCGACAAGGATGGGTACCTGGCCATCGCAATAGACCGAGTAGGGCGCTGCTCGATAGTGACCATGCACCGGATCTTGCCGGGGACCCGTGGGACATGCAATATCTTCGAGTGTCCCAGGATTGTCCCAAATGGCCGGGGTCAACAAAATCCGCAGGCATTAAAAAAGCCCCGCAACCTCAATGGTTGCGGGGCTTTCGAATGGTGGAGGCCGAGGTCGGAATCGAACCGGCGTAGACGGATTTGCAATCCGGAGCATAACCACTTTGCTACTCGGCCTCAAAGGTCGGATCTAGCAGCTTGCGCTTCGCTATCTCCTTGAAACGCTGAACCTTTTTCAAAGTTTGCTGCGTTTCGATGGGCGCCATTATGTCTTCATTCCTTTAACCTTGCAACCCCCTGAACGAAAAAAAATTTCAACGGGTTCAAGGTGTTAGCGCAGACGGCCGAGTTTACTCCACAAGCCCACCACTGTGTTCTCCACGGTGCCACTGGCAGCCATGCCGATTCGCTCCTGGAGGCTCTTGCGTTCGGCGTAGTGCAGGTGGAACAGGTTGGCGTTGCGCGCGCGTTCGCTGAGGTACTCGTCGCTGGTCTGCAGCTCGTCCACCAGCTTGCGGTTGAGTGCCGCGACGCCCAGCCAGACTTCGCCGGTGGCCACTTCGTCGATGTGCAGCTGCGGGCGATAGCGGGCAACGAAGTCCTTGAACAGCTGGTGGGTGATGTCCAGGTCTTCCTGGAACTTCTCCCGGCCCTTCTCGGTGTTCTCGCCGAACACGGTCAGGGTGCGCTTGTATTCACCGGCGGTCAGCACTTCGAAATCGATGTCGTGCTTCTTCAGCAGGCGGTTGACGTTGGGCAGCTGCGCCACCACGCCGATGGAACCCAGTACCGCGAACGGTGCGCTGACGATCTTCTCGCCGATGCAGGCCATCATGTAGCCGCCGCTGGCGGCCACCTTGTCGATACACACGGTCAACGGGATGCCGGCCTGGCGAATGCGCGCCAGCTGCGATGCAGCCAGGCCGTAGCTGTGCACCAGGCCGCCACCGCTTTCCAGGCGCAGCACCACTTCGTCACGCGGGGTGGCGAGGGTCAGCAGCGCGGTGATTTCGTTGCGCAGGCTTTCGGTGGCAGAAGCTTTGATGTCGCCATCGAAATCCAGCACGAAGACCCGGCCCTTTTCCTCGGCCTTGCCCTTCTTCTGCCGCTTTTCCGCCTTGGCCTGCTGCTTGCGCAAGGCCTTGAGCTGGGCCTTGTCGAGCAGGCCGGATTCCAGGCGCTCGCGCAGGTCCTTGTAGAACTCGTTCAGGCGAGTGACCTGCAATTGCCCACCCGATTTGCGCCGCCCCTTGCCGCGCAGCCCGGCGATGGCCGACAGCACTATCAGGATGGCGATGACCAGGGTGGCGGTTTTGGCGAGAAAGCTTGCGTATTCTGCAAGAAACTCCACGTTGACTCCTTAAAGACTTGCGCCACTACGGCGCGTAACTGTAGCAAGCATACCGTTGCGCCTGAGGTGCTGCCAGCCGTGGCAAACGCTGGCAACACCTTTCAAACAACCTTTTCAAACGCTTGTATGTTTTTTCGTTGACAGCCCGTGTGCCGCATCCTAACCTCGCAGCAACCTCCAACAGGCCGGAACCTTTCGTGGGCAACCTCTACCTGATCCGACATGGCCAAGCCTCCTTCGGCGCCGATGACTACGATGTCCTCTCGCCCGTGGGCGAGCGCCAGAGCCAGGCCCTGGGTGAGCACCTGGCCCAGCTCGGTGTAAGGCTGGACCGCTGCGTGGCAGGCGACCTGCGCCGCCAGCAGGATACCGCGCGCCTGGCCCTGGATGCATTGCACGCCAATGGCTGCCCGGTGCCGGCTGTTGAGACCGATGCAGCATTCAATGAGTTCGATGCCGATGGTGTGATCCGCGCCTTGTTGCCCGGGCTGCTGCCTCAGGAGCCCGACGCCCTGCACATCCTGCGCAATGGCGCGCAGCACCGCAGCGAGTTCCAGCGCCTGTTCGCACTGATGGTGCAGCGCTGGCACGATGGCGAACATGCCGACGATGGCCTGGAGACCTGGCAGGCGTTCACCGCCCGCGTGCAAGGCGGCCTGCAGCGCGTACTGGATGCCGCCGGTAGCGGCGACAATATCGCCATATTCACCTCGGGCGGCACCATTGCCGCCCTGCTCCACCTGGTTACCCGTATTACCCCCGGCCAGGCGTTCGCGCTGAACTGGCAGATCATCAACACGTCGCTCAGCCAGCTGAAGTTCCGCGGCCGCGACGTGGCACTGGCTTCCTTCAACAGCCAGGCCCATGTGCAGCTGTTGAGGGCGCCGGAGCTTGTCACCTATCGATGAGCCCGGCTTGTTGTGTCCCTGCGGGGACGTGTAAATCACTCTATAAGGAATGCGCCATGACCTCCGTAGCTGATGCCGTCAAAAAGATGCAAGAGAAGTTCAACCCATCCGCTGCCGCCGGCCTGGACCTGGTGTTCGGCTTCAACATCACCGACGAAGACAAGCACTACGCGCTGATCGTCAAGGACGGCACCTGCGACCTGCAGGAAGGCGAAAACCCGGATGCCAACTGCACCCTGGTAATGGACAGCGAAACCCTGAAGGGTATCGTCAGCGGCGAAACCGACGGCATGCAGGCATTCATGGGCGGCAAGCTGCGCGTTGAAGGCGACATGATGCTGTCGATGAAGCTCAGCGAGCTGTTCCCGTCCTGAGGGCTGGAAATAGCGGATGATCGAAAAACCGAAGCCTGACCGGCTTCGGTTTTTTTTTGCCCGCCTGTTCGGGCCCTATCGCCGGCAAGCCAGCTCCCACAGGTACAGCGTTGCTCTCGAGGTTGCCGCTGTACCTGTGGGAACTGGCTTGCCGGCGATAGGGGCAGTCGCTTCATCAAGGCAGTTGATCAGGCAGCAACACCCTCACCTATATGGCATCTGGCACGCTTGTCCCATCCCCGGCGGACCATTAGATTAGCCAATAGTCCTTGCGATCGAGAATAAGGAAAACGCATGACGCTCACCGACCAGTCCACCCAGGTACGCCCCGGCGAAGAACTCGACGCGGCTGTCATCGACCCTTACCTCAAAGCCAACATCCCCGGCCTGGATGGCCTGCCGAGCATCAGCCAGTTCCCTGGCGGCGCCTCCAACCTTACCTACCTGGTCAGCTACCCGGGCCGCGACTTCGTGCTGCGCCGTCCACCGTTCGGGCAGAAGGCCAAGTCGGCCCACGACATGGGCCGCGAGTTTCGCATCCTCAACCAGCTGAACAGCGGCTTCCCCTACTGCCCCAAGGCCTTTGTGCATTGCACCGACAGCAGCCTGATCGGCGGCGAGTTCTACGTGATGGAACGGGTCAAGGGCATCATCCTGCGCTCGGACATCCCGGCCGAGCTGGACCTTGACGCCAACCGCACCGAGGCCCTGTGCAAGAGCTTCATCGACCGCCTGGTGGAACTGCACCAGGTGGACTACAACGCCTGCGGCCTGGCCGACCTGGGCAAACCGGAAGGCTATGTGCAGCGCCAGATCGAGGGCTGGACCAGCCGCTATGAAAAGGCCCTGACCCCTGACGCCCCGCGCTGGGAACAGGTGACCGCGTGGCTGCACGAGAAAATGCCCGCCGACCACCCGCGGCCCGGCATCGTGCACAACGACTACCGTTTCGACAACGTGATCCTCGATGCCGACAACCCCATGCGCATCATCGGTGTGCTGGACTGGGAAATGGCCACCCTCGGCGACCCGCTGATGGACCTGGGCAACAGCCTGGCCTACTGGATCGAGGCCGATGACCCGGCGCCGGTGCAGCTGATGCGTCGCCAGCCGAGCAACGCGCCGGGCATGCTCACCCGCCGCCAGTTCGTCGATTACTACGCCGAGCGCGCCGGCATCCGCCTGGACAACTTCGATTACTACTATTGCTATGGCCTGTTCCGCCTGGCCGGCATCGTCCAGCAGATCTACTACCGCTATTACCACGGCCAGACCCAGGACAAGCGCTTCGCCCAGTTCATCCACATGAACCGCTTGCTGGAGCAGATGACCTTGCAGGTCATCGCCAAGTCCTGCCTCTGAGCCCCGACCTCGACGACGGATAACAAGGAAAACAGCATGTCCAAGACCCACCTGTTCGACCTCGACGGCAAGATTGCCTTCGTTTCCGGCGCCAGCCGTGGCATCGGCGAGGCCATCGCCCACCTGTTGGCCCAGCAAGGTGCCCATGTGATCGTGTCCAGCCGCAAGCTCGACGGTTGCCAGCAGGTGGCCGATGCCATCATCGCCGCCGGTGGCAAGGCAACGGCGGTGGCCTGCCACATCGGTGAACTGGAGCAGATCCAGCAAGTGTTCGCCGGCATCCGCGAACAATTCGGGCGGCTGGACATCCTGGTCAACAACGCCGCTACCAACCCGCAGTTCTGCAACGTGCTGGATACCGACCCAGGAGCTTTCCAAAAGACCGTGGACGTGAACATCCGTGGCTACTTCTTCATGTCGGTCGAGGCCGGCAAGCTGATGCGCGAGCATGGTGGCGGCAGCATCATCAACGTGGCTTCGATCAACGGGGTTTCGCCCGGCCTGTTCCAGGGCATCTATTCGGTGACCAAGGCGGCGGTCATCAACATGACCAAGGTCTTCGCCAAGGAATGCGCGCCGTTCGGGATCCGCTGCAACGCCCTGCTACCGGGCCTGACCGACACCAAGTTCGCCTCGGCACTGGTGAAGAACGACGCCATCCTCAATGCCGCGCTGCAGCAGATCCCGCTCAAGCGCGTGGCCGACCCCAAGGAAATGGCCGGCGCCGTGTTGTACCTGGCCAGCGATGCCTCCAGCTACACCACCGGTACCGCACTCAATGTCGACGGTGGTTACCTGTCCTGATCAGGCTTTTACTGCAACCAGGGTGTAGCTCAGGGGCAGGCGTGCGGGCTGCTCGCGCAGGCGATATTCACCGTCGTCGCCCTTGACCATCTGCCCCGGCAGCGCCTCCCAGGGGATGCTCTGGTGCTCGACCAGGGCGGTCAGCTGCAGACCGTGGGCCAGCAAGGCGCTGATCACCTCGCCCAGGCCGTGGTTCCACTCGTGGGTTTCGGTGTGGGAAAGGCGCTGCTCGGTTTCGACGTAGGTCTGGTCGTTGTGCCACACCGTCGGTTCTTCGTGCTCGAAATACGGGTATTCGAGTTGCAGGCGGTCCTGGTGGTCTTCGTTGACTGCCATCAGCATCGGGTGCCCGTCGCGCAGGAACAACCGCCCGCCCGGCTTCAGCAGGGCCGCGACTGTACGCGCCCACGGCTCGATGCGAGGCAGCCAGCAGAGCGCGCCGATGCCGGTGTAGACCAGGTCGAACGTGCCGGCCGGCAACACCTTGTCGGCGTCGTAGACATCGGACTCGACATACGCGATGGGTGCCGCACAGCGCTGGGCCAGCGCCCGCGCCTCGGCCAGCGAAGCCGCGGAGTAGTCCAGGCCACAGACCTTGGCGCCAAGGCGCGCCAGTGAGAGGGTATCGGTACCGATGTGGCACTGCAGGTGGACGGCGTTGAGCCCGTCGATATTGCCAAGCAACGGCAGGTCGAAGCGTACGGTTTCGGAAAGGTGTTCGGGATGCTGGA
This sequence comes from Pseudomonas asiatica, assembly GCF_040214835.1. Classification (NCBI taxonomy): domain Bacteria; kingdom Pseudomonadati; phylum Pseudomonadota; class Gammaproteobacteria; order Pseudomonadales; family Pseudomonadaceae; genus Pseudomonas; species Pseudomonas asiatica. Next base: position 3,659,245 of record NZ_CP157874.1, read on the forward strand.
CGAGCCGTTCGACTTCGTAGTCGTTGGAAGCAGCGTGCAGCGGGGCACGTTCATCCCAGCTGGCGCGGTTGAGTTGCAGTGAGCGGTCCATGGTGTCTTCCTTGATTCGCGGGGGCTCATGCTAGCCTCCACCAATCTCCCTGCGACACAAAAGCCTTGCTAAAAATTGTAATGCTGGTGCGGTCCCTGTGGGAGCGGGCGTGCCCGCGAAGAAACAACGCGGTGGCTGGCACCGGCTACGCCGGTGTTCGCGGGCGCGCCCGCTCCCACCCGACCCCACAGAGCCCCTGCCAAGTCGCCAGCCCTTACAGGCAGGTCGCCGCCGCCGCCCGGCGCTGCAGGGCCACACCGTCGTTCTTCTGCGCGTAGTAATCCACCCGCGCCCCACCCGCCTGCGGGTACACATCCACGAACGCCTCGGCTTCACGGGTATACACCGTGAACCCACCCTGCTTGCGTGGTTCCAGATAACCACTGGCGTCGTCACCGAAAACCTTCTCTTCCTGCCAGCTGAACTGGATGCACTGGGCCACCAGTTCCGGCGCCTTGTGCGAGTCGAGCTGCGCGGTCGGCTTGCCGCCGCGGGCCGTTTCCATGGTCGCAGAAGCACAACCGACCAGCATCAGCGCCGCAGCCATCGGCAGAATCGCACGCATGTTCCATCCTCAGGGTAAAAAAGAAGGCGACTCTAGCACTGGCAAGCATCGCGAGTGAATTGTCACGCGCAGGTGGCTGTCGCAGATAAGGCATTCCGCCACAAGGAGAACGTCATGAAATTGCACTACCTGCTGTTCGCCGCCCTTCCCTGCCTGCCCCTCGCTGCCACCGCAGCCCCCTCCGGCGAAGAAAGCATCACCGCGCCAGAAACCCACAACCGCGAGCTCAAGGTCGGCGACAAGGCACCCGACCAGTACAAACGCGATGACCAGGCAATCAAGGACTGGAAAACCAAGGGCCTGCCAGCGCCGGAAAAGGAGAGCCACTGGGTAAACATGGGGGGGCGCTACGTGCTGGTGCAGATCACCAACGGTGTGGTGCTGGCAATTCAGCCAACCCACTGATTCCACATTTTCCCCGCCGCTCATCGCTGGCACGACAAATTTTTGCCTGCCAGCGAAACCAAATGGATCCTTTCCAGTCTCAGAGGGTGTGCCGTAAACCTTTGCGGATCAAGGACCTATATCGTGATGACCCGTCTTGCAAGCCTTTCGCTGATTGCCGTTGTCCTGCTGACCGCAGGGTGCCATAGCCATCGCTACCATGACGACGACGATGGCTGGCGTGACCGTGATCGCGATCGTGGCCATCGCCACCACCATCGGCATGACCGCGACGACGATGATGACAATCGTCAATACCGTGGTGACCGCTACTACCGCTGAAGCGTCTTTTTCAACCCTGGCCCGCCGCCCGTTGCGCGGCACCTTAACCTGATGATTCCTTTGAGGTTCGTATCATGCGTCTGACTCTGCCTTCCCTTGCCCTTGGCCTGCTGCTGTGCCAGGGCGCTTTCGCCGGTGACGGTACCGCCGCCATTGGCGGTGGCCTGGGTGGTGTTCTGGGTAACGTTGTCGGTCAACAGATCGGCGGCAAAACGGGGGCGGCCATCGGCGCCGGCCTCGGCGGCGCAGCCGGCAGTGCGGTAGGTGCACGCAAGGGCAACCGTACCGAAGCCGCCATCGGCGGTGGCCTGGGCTCGGCCGGCGGTTCGCTGCTGGGCGGCGCGGTAGGCGGCAAGACCGGCTCCACCGTGGGCGCTGGCCTGGGTGGCGCAGCCGGTGGTGCCATCGGCAACCACCTGGGCGACAACAACGGCAAGCACCGCCGTCACCGTCACTGATCCGGTGACCTGAGGGGCTGCTGCGCAGCCCATCGCCGGCAAGCCAGCTCCCTGACCTCAAGCCATGCGCAGTCATTGTGGGAGCCTGGCTTGCCAGCGATGGGCCGCCTAGCGGCCCTTTTTGTTGCAGCACATCAACACCCCCTTCACCGCAATCCGGCACACTGGCTGCTACTGTCTATCGTGCCCCCGTGTGAAGGAACACCCCCTCCCCATGAACCAAGAGCTGCTCTGGGTCCTCGGCCTGCTGGCCATCGTCATCACCCTGTTCGTCATCAACCGTCCGCGCATGGACGTGGTCGCGCTGCTGGTGATCCTCGCCCTGCCGCTGTCGGGCATCCTCACCGTGGAGCAGGCGCTGGCCGGCTTCAGTGACCCCAACGTGGTGTTGATCGCCGCCCTGTTCGTGATCGGTGAAGGCCTGGTGCGCACCGGCATTGCCTACCGTATCGGCGAATGGATGAGCGAGCGGGCCGGCAACAGCGAGGCGCGCCTGCTGGTGTTGCTGATGGTGGCCGTGGCGGGGCTGGGTTCGATGATGAGCTCCACCGGCGTGGTGGCCATTTTCATTCCGGTGGTGCTGAGCATCGCCGCACGCCTGCAGCTATCACCCGCCCGCCTGATGATGCCGCTGGCTTTCGCCGGCCTGATCAGCGGCATGCTCAGCCTTGTGGCCACACCGCCCAACGTGGTGGTGCACAGCGAACTGGTGCGCCATGGCGAAGCGGGCTTCAGCTTCTTCAGCTTCACCCCGTTCGGCCTGGTGGTGCTGGTGCTGGGCATCGGCTACATGCTGCTGACCCGGCACTGGCTGAATGGCGAAGTGCGCAAGGACGGCCGCGTGGAAAGCCGCCGCACCCTGCTGGACCTGGTGCTGGACTACAAGCTCAACGGCCGCGAACGGCGCCTGCGCATCCGCCCTCACTCGCCGCTGATCGGTCATACCCTGGGCGAGCTGGAGCTGCGCACCCGGCATGGCGCCAACGTGATCGGTATCGAGCGCCAGCACAAGTTCACCACGCGGGTGATCGCCGCCGACTCCAGCACCGTGCTGCACCAGGGCGATGTGCTGCTGCTCGACCTGTTCGCCAACCGCGACGACCTGCGCAGCCTGTGCCAGACCATGCAACTGGAGCCACTGCACTTCAAGGCCGCCTACTTCATCGACCAGTCCCAGGAGCTGGGCATGGCCGAGGTATTGCTGCCACCAGGCTCGAAACTGCTCGGCAAGAGCATCCTCGAACTGGCCTTCCGCACTCGCTTCGACCTCAACGTGGTGGGCTTGCGCCGCGAGCAGGTGGCGATCGAAGAACAGCTGGTGGAAGAAAAGCTGCGCCTGGGCGACACCTTGCTGGTAGTCGGCCCGTGGAAGGCCGTGCGCCAGTTGCAAGGCAAGCCCAAGGACTTCCTGGTACTGAGCCTGCCCGCGGAAATCGACCTGGTCGCGCCCGCCCGCACCCGCGCACCACAGGCGCTGCTGAGCCTGGCGGTGATGGTCGGGCTGATGGTCAGCGGCGCGGTACCCAATGTGATTGCCGCGCTGATCGGATGCCTGCTGATGGGCGCAGGCCGCTGCATCGACATGAACAGCGCCTACCGGGCCATCCACTGGCAAAGCCTGGTGCTGATCGTCGGCATGCTGCCCTTTGCCCAGGCACTGCAGAAAACCGGCGGCATCGACATGGCGGTGGGCGGCCTGGTCAGCGTGCTGGGCGGTGCCGGCCCCAGCGCCATCCTCGCCTGCCTGTTCGCGGTCACGGCGGTGATCGGCCTGTTCATCTCCAACACGGCCACTGCAGTACTGATGGCCCCCGTGGCCGTCAGCACCGCCACGCAGCTGGGCATGTCGCCCTACCCGTTTGCCATGACCGTGGCGCTGGCCGCCTCGGCGGCGTTCATGACGCCGGTGTCATCGCCGGTCAACACGCTGGTACTGGGCCCGGGGCAATACCGCTTCGCCGACTTCGTCAAAGTCGGCGTGCCGTTCACCGTACTGGTGATGCTGGTGACCGTGTTGATGGTGCCGTGGTTCTTCGGGCTGTGAGGTGACACATCTCGAATGAAGGCAATTTGGCATTATCTCGACCGATCGCGGCAGATTGACATCAAGTCCTCTGACGAAACACACTTATGCGCAATTGCCCCAGGTGCTTCAAGCCGTTGTCCTGGATTTCGTTTCCGCTTTGCCGGTCGAGCCCATGGTTTTTCCAGCCCAATCGCGCTTGTTGCACTACGTCGTTCTACTCGGCCTGACCTTCGCCCTGACGCTGGGCGGCATCCTCGCCCGCCCGATCGAATCCCTGTCGCTGTTCTGGCCGGTCAACGCGGTATTGGCCGGCGTGCTGCTGCGCTACCCCCGCCAGGCCACGCTGACGGGCTTTGCCCTGGTCTGGCTGGCCATGGTCGGCGCCGACCTGCTGTGTGGCAGCGCCTGGGTACCGGCCCTGTGGTTCAACCTGTGCAACCTGGGCGTGGTGGTCACCCTCTGGCTACTGCTCTCGCGCTTGCCGCGCCTGCACCGGCGCATGCGTACCCCCCACGGCGTGCTCAGCGTGTTCGGTGCCTGTGCCGCCGGGGCGATAGTGGCGGCCAGCATGGCGGCGGCAATGGCCGCGCCGTGGTTCGAACAGTCCTTGCGCGCCACTTGGCTGGCCTGGTTCAGTGAACAGTTCTCGACCAGCGTGCTGGTGCTGCCAGTGCTGCTGACGGCGCCCTCGGCGCGAGCCCTGGTGCGCGGTGGCGCCCAGGCCATCCGCCTGGCGCCGTTGTTGATGCTGCTGGCCTCGCTGGCGTCCAGCATTGCCTTCGGCGGCCCCGGGGCCATTGCCTTCCCGATTGCCGCGCTGCTGTGGTGCGCCTGGACTTATTCACCGTTCCTGGTCTCACTGCTGACACTCACCGCCGGCAGCACGCTGATCGTGGCGGTGGCGCAGAACCTCATGCATTTCAGCGTGCCGCAGAGCGAGCCCGGGGTAACCACGCTGATGTCGGCGCGCCTGGGCATCGCCATGCTGGTGCTCGGGCCGCTGGTGGTGGCCTGCGTCAGCCAGGCCAACCGCAGCCTGATGGCCCGCCTGGCGCATCAGGCCACCATCGACCACCTCACCGGCGCACTCACCCGCAGCGCCTTCACCCGCCGCGCCAACGCGCTGCTGGAAAGCCGCCAGCAACACGCCCAGGCGCTGCCGCTGACCCTGATGATGCTGGATATCGACCACTTCAAGTCGATCAATGATGCCCACGGCCATGCGGTCGGTGACCAGGTGCTGCGCCAGTTCGCCGGCACCCTGCAGGACCAGCTGCACGATGGCGAACTGTTCGCCCGCCTGGGCGGCGAGGAGTTTGTCGTGATCCTCCCGGGCCTGGCACCAGACCGGGCCAAGTTCACTGCCGAACGCCTGCGCCGCGCCGTGCAGGACCTGCATGTGGTGCAGGCCGACCAACACCTGCAAATTACCGTGAGTATCGGCCTGGCCGGTTGTGCCGCCGACATGCCGGCCCCCACCCTAGACGAACTGCTGGCGCGCGCCGACCAGGCGCTGTACCGGGCCAAGGCCCATGGCCGCAACCGCGTCGAGCAGGCCGAGCCGCAACGCCAGGTGATGTGAACTAGCCGGCCAGCAAGTCCCACGTCAACTTGGCGATCAGCACGCACAACAGCACCAGGAACAGCCCGCGTACAAAGCCCGCGCCCTTGCGCACCGCCAGCCAGGTACCGGTCAGCGCACCGAGGATATTGCACGCCGCCATGGGCAAGGCGATGGCGTACAGCACGTTGCCCGATGGCACGAAGAACACCAGTGCCGCCAGGTTGGTGGCGATGTTCACCACCTTGGCCGATGCCGAGGCATGCAGGAAGTCCAAAGCGAAGAAGCGGATGAACAGGAAGATCAGGAAGCTGCCGGTGCCCGGCCCGAACAGGCCATCGTAAAAGCCGATCGCGCCACCGATCAGCACCGCCAGGCACTGCTCCTTGCGGCCGATCCTTGTGGGTTTGTGCAGCGTGCCGAAGTCCTTCTTGCAGAAGGTGTAGATGGCCATCAGCACGATCAGCACCAGCACCGCCGGGCGCATCACGCTGGGCGGCACCAGCGACACCGTGGCGGCACCGGCGAACGACATGACGAAGGCACTGAGCGCGGCCGGCACGATCAACCCCCAGTCCAGCGTCACCCTGCGGATGAACGAACGCGCAGCGAAGGCCGTGCCACACACCGACGCCAGCTTGTTGCTACCGAGCAATGCCGCCGGTTGCGCGGTGGGCAGCACGTTGAACAAGGCCGGGATCTGGATCAGCCCACCGCCCCCCACGGCGGCGTCGATCAGCCCTGCGGCGAAGGCGAACACGGAAAGCACAGCAATATCCATCATGACTCGGTTCCAGGCAGTGAAGACGCTGCAAGGCTAATCAAAGTGCCGCGCTTGTGTTGAAATGCCATATTGCAAAAACTGCAACGAGGAGCAGGCAATGGCATTGGACATGCTGCGGGAAATCCAGGCGTTCGTCAGCGTGGCGCACAAGCGCAGCTTCGTCGCCGCCGCACGCGCCCTGGGGCGCTCACCCAGCGCGGTCACGCGCGCGGTACAAACCCTGGAGGACAACGCCGGGAGCAAACTGCTCAACCGCAACGCCAATGCCGTGACCCTGACCGAAGCCGGCGAGCGCCTGCTGCCACACGCCGAACGCTTGCTGGATGTGCAACGTGATGCCGCCGACGAACTGGCCGCGCTCAGCGGTAGTGCACAAGGCTGGATCCGCTTCGCCGTGCCGCAGGTACTGGGTGAACATGTACTGCCCCAGGTGCTGGCCGAGTTTTCCCGCTGCCACCCCCAGGTAACCCTGGACGTGCAGTACAGCGACGGGGCCCTGGACCCGCTGCAAGGCAAGTTCGACTTCGTGGTGCGCGGTGCCTTTCCGCAGTCGAGCGAGCTGATCGGCTACCCGCTGTGGGATTACCAGCGCCACCTGTATGCAAGCCCTGAATACCTGGCACTGGCCGGCACGCCACAACAACCCGAGGACCTCGAAGGCCACGCGCTGATCCTGCACACTGCCCCGCGCATACTCAAGGCCTGGCACTTCTGCCGCGACGGCCAGATCACCAGCCTGCGCCCCAGGCCCAGGCTGCGCCTGGACTCAGGTGACGCGGTGTACCACAGCACCCTGGCCGGTGCCGGTATCGCCCGCCTGGCCGCCTGGGTCGGCGAAGCGCAGGTCAAGGCCGGGCGGCTGGTGCGGGTATGCCCGCAGTACCGCCTGACCTCCAGCAACGGCCAGGACCCGCAGATGCATGCCGTGTACCCCGCCGGCGAGCTGCCGGCGCGGGTACGCGACCTGCTGGCTGCCCTGCGCCGCGCCGGCCTGGCCTACTGAAACAACGCCCTGAAATGGCTGTTCAAATTCTGCTCAATTTAACAGAGCCCGCCGCAGGCCTGGCTTGCAGCACTTTATCCACAGACCTACCCACGTTTTTTGTGGACAGTTTTCCCAGTGCAAAGAACGACTTATCGTACAAATCGGTAGGGTGAATCGGCCAACAATGAAGAGGAATGGGCCCGCCCGAAGGAAAGGCAGGCCGCGAGGGATATAGGTGGTTAACGTCAGCTTGGCGGAATGGTGCCAAGAATACCGATCAGAATGGTCAGCAGCAGAAAACCACCCAGGAATAGCGCGAGCTTGCCCATTGGAACCTCTACAAGTGTGATGCGGGAATGGGCATATTGTCGGGCTTGGGCTGATACCGTTACAGATTCAGGTTTATGGAAAAAAAGCGGATCAGATGTGAGGCACCGGTCTTTTGTGGGAGCGGCCTTGCGTCGCGAAAGGGCCGCGCAGCGGACCCAGGGGTTCGATGCATCCCGCAAAATTGCCGGGGCCGCTTTGCGGCCCTTTCGCGACGCAAGGCCGCTCCCACAAGAGCTGCGTACTTGGAGAGAACGCGTACATCAGGTCAGCTGCTGAAGCTTCTGCGCAGGCAACCAGCCAAACTCATCGCTGCCATGGCGCCTGCACCAGACCCAGCCATTGAGCGGGCGCACCATCTGCACCAACTGCCCCGGATCGGCATCCAGTTCATGCGCCGAGTAGTGGTCCAGCGCCCTGCCCTGGCACACGCTGAGCCGCTCGATCAATTGGGCCGGCACCCAGCCGGGCTCCTGGCCGGTGCAGGTGCACAGGTACCAGTCCTGCCAACCTGCCTCGCCCTCGTAGCGTGGGCCAATGTTCAGCAAGGTGCCCTTGGCGAAGCGGATGGGCCGCGGGTACTCACTGCGGTGAGGTTCAATCACAACGTAATGCATGGGCCTCTCCTTGGCCGGGAAAACTCATCGATCGTAGCAGAAGCGGCAAAACCCGCTGCCAGCCGGTGTTTGTATCTTCATGTGTACAAATTGAGACCTGATACACAAGAACGTTTCCTACCGGCCGAGCGGACACATCCGCGATACAGCCGTCATCTTTACTGGCACCCATCAACCCGCACCGATGGCTTCGCCAAGGAGATGCCCAATGTCTGCCCGCCACTCGACCACCGCCCTGCCACGCCGCTTCAGCCGTACGCTGCTCGCCTGTGCCCTGCTGCCACTTGGCCTGCTGGCGGCGAACATGGCCACGGCTGCACCACAGCAGCCCCAGCCAGCCGCCGCAGCGGCGGATGACTTCGGCCCGCTGAAACACGTCAACGCTGGCGTGCTCGATGTGGCTTACGTAGAGCAAGGCCCGGCCGATGGCCCGGTGGTGATCCTGCTGCATGGCTGGCCGTATGACATTCACAGCTTCGAGCAAGTTGCACCCGCCCTGGCGGCAAAAGGCTACCGGGTGTTGGTGCCCTACGTACGTGGTTACGGGCAGACCCGCTTCCTGTCTGCGGCAACCCCACGCAATGCCCAGCCCTCGGCACTGGCCAGCGACGTGATCGCCTTCATGGATGCGCTGCATATCCAGCGTGCCGTGCTCGCCGGCTTCGACTGGGGCGCACGCACCGCCGACATCGTCTCGGCGCTGTGGCCAGAGCGGGTAAAGGCACTGGTATCGGTCAGCGGCTACCTGATCAGCAGCCAGGAAGCCGCCAAGGCCCCCCTGCCCCCCAGTGCCGAGTTGCAGTGGTGGTACCAGTACTACTTCGCCACCGCGCGCGGCCAGGCCGGCTATGAAAAGAACCGCCATGCCTTCGCCAAGCTGATCTGGCAAACCGCCTCGCCCAAGTGGGCCTTCGACGACGCCACCTTCGAGCGCAGCGCCAAGGCCCTGGACAACCCCGACCAGGTGGCGATCACCGTGCACAACTACCGCTGGCGGCTGGGGCTGGCCCAGGGCGAAACGCGCTACGACCCGCTCGAGGTCAAACTGGCCAGCTTCCCCAGCATCGGCGTACCGACCATCACCCTGGAAGGCGACGCCAACGGCGCCCCGCACCCGCCAGCCGAAGCCTATGCGCAGCGCTTTACCGGCAAGTACGAGTACCGACTGATCAGCGGCGGCATCGGCCACAACCTGCCGCAGGAAGCGCCGCAGGCGTTCACCCAGGCGGTGGTGGATGCGGACCACCTGTAGCTTGCGGGGCGGCAATTGCTACATAAGGTTTCGAAAGGAATGGCAGGCCCTGGTTTGAGCCGCGTCGAGGGCCTGCATTGTCGAAAACCGGTTGTCCCCAGCTACCGCGCGGTGTTGAGGCGAATTTGAAAGACACGATTTGAAATGCGGCTTGTAGGATCTTTTACCTCGCAGTGTAGGAAGAATCGAAGTAGTGAGATTTGCCTGTATGAAACATCAGTTTCTCCAGCAAATTCGAGCTGCTACGGTCCAGTTTTCCTACAACGGCACGGAAGCCTACAGCGTGAGAAAAGCATGGATCCGTTCAATACCTCGGCCCTGAAGCTGCAGAAGAATTTGCTTAACCTGCGCCTTGAGCGTGATCGCCTGAGAAGGGAGGGCAAGGACAAGGAAGCGGACGAACTCGCGGCACCGATCGCGCGGATGGAGGCAGCTATCCAAAAGCTGCCGGATGGCATGAAGCCGGTGACCCTGCAGTAAAACCTGTGGGAGATGTCTAGCGAGACCCGGACTTTGCGCCAAGCCATGAGAGGTGTGTTGCCTGTGCTGGCCCTTTCGCGGGCACGCCCGCTCCCACAGGATCTTCACAGTAATCAAGACTTGCACAGTACCTGTGGGAGCGGGCGTGCCCGCGAATGGGCCAGCACAGGCAGTCGAGAAACTTGAGGGGATTCAACAATAACCACAGAAGACACCTGACTCACCATCGGCAAGCCCACTCTGACGGCCTACAGCCTGAGCGTCACGCCCTTCATCGAAACAGGCCGCCGGGGGAACCCCGCAGCGGCCTGGCGGCCGCCGCGGGGCGTGGCTCATTGCCCGGAGTGGTCGATCTTGATGGTTGGATCACCACCACTGACCAGCGAACTGACCGTGGTGTTCGACCAGTTCACACCTTCAAGCTTGATCGACACGTCAGCGCTGCTGGTGTCACCGCCGGGTGTGAACTTGCCCTGGGTGCTGACCTGCAAGGTCGACTCGCCATCGACCGTGGTGATCTTCAGGTAGCTGTCGATGGACGATAGCGATTCGCCCTGCAGCAGGGCACTCAGGTCCAGGCGGTCGCCTTCTTCAGCATTGAAGTTCCTGACCACGTCATGGCCGGTATCACCTGCCGTCCACACAAAGGACTCGGCGATGCCGCTGCTGCCGGTGACGGTGCTGTCCCCTGCCCCCACGAACAGGATGTGGTTCTCGCTGCCAAGCAGGGATGTGGAGGCGCTGTCCGATGTGTCGCTCGCCATCAGCGACATCGTGCTCATCGACGCCGACGAGGCTGCGTCACCATGGGATGTCACCACGAACGAGCTGCTTGCCGAATCACCATCGTGGTCGGTGCCGATGACATGGACCGTGAAGTTCAGGTCGCTGGCAGGTTTCTCCTCTACATAGGTCAGTTTGGTGAAGGTGGTGTCAAGCGAACTCTTGCTCGGTGCAGCCAGGGTAATCGTGTCGAAGGCGTGCCCGGCAAGGCCCGTGAAGTCACTGGCCAGAATCTTTATGGACTCGGAGCCAGAGGTGATGGTGTAAGTCTTCGTTGCTTCATGCACAACACCATTGGCGTCCTTGTAGGAGGCGATGATATTGACGTCACCGCTGACCTGAAGCCGCGCAATGCCTAGCGTGACCTCTTTCATCGAGACGGCGTGCTGCTGGGCATCGGTGAACGCCACGGAGAACTTTTCGTTGGCAGAGAAGTGGTTGTTACCTACCCCCAGCCCATTGCCGACGTTGATCGTCGGCTTCCCTGTAGCACTGGCCAAGGCTTCAAAGGTGGCCGTTATGCCACTGGTGAAAGTGACAGGCAGGGTTGAGGTATTCCCGGATTTCAAACTTTCCAGGTTGAACGTATCTCGGCTACCTTCACGCATGCTGTTCTGGGTGACGGTGTAGTGCCCATCCGCTCCCAAGGCAAGCGTGAACACCTTCGTGGTACCGTCGAAAACTTCCACCGTGGTGCCGCTTGCATCCGTTGCCTTGCTGCTCCAGCCCGAAGGCAGGCCAACGATGGTGCCGAACTTCAGCGTGCCCACGCCATCACCGCCCGCCAGGAAGTGCGTGTCGCCAACCGCCGTGTACCCGACAGTGTTCCACATGCCGGCATTGTCACTGGTGGCGAAGGTCGGGCTGTCGTCTTCGACGCTGATCGTCAGCGTGCCGGTCGATGAGGTGCTGCCGTCGGAAACGCTGACACCAACGTTGAGGGACAGTACATCCTCGGCCGCCTGGTTCGGATGGTCGAGCGGCCCCTTCAGTTCCACGGTGTAGTTGCCGGCGTTGTCGATCCTGATTTCGATCACGTCCTTGCCACCGGCCGTGCCGGTCAGGGTCTTGCCGCCATTGGACAACGCCCATTGCACACTCTGGCCAGAGGACGTCAGCGCTGTCGATGGTGCTGCCAGGCTGACCGAGAGGTTGGCCGACGGCGTATCGATATCGCTGACCGTCAGCTTGCCAGCGTACAACTTGCTGTCGCTTTGGTCGGCTGGTGAACCGACGGTGTCTTTGTTCCCGCCGATCAGCCCCTCCTCGGACACCAGCGCGGCACCCGAAGTGATGGTTGGCGTGGCATTGGTCATGCCCACCGCAACGCTGGCGCCCGGGACCAGGTTCTCGAACACCTTGCTACCCGTGCCATTCTGCGTGATCTGGTCGATGCCCACGGACACGCTGCCACCACCCACGAAGACACCGTCGGGAATGGCACCTTTCACCGTGCCGGTGGTGCTGCCCGCCGCCACCATGATGGTCAGGCCATTGTCCAGCTTGATGGTCAGGCCGCCATGGTTGCTTGCGCTCATGCCAGCCGGCGCTTCCAGATTGACCGTGTAGGTCACCTCCTGGCCCTTGGCTGCCGGGTTGGGCGAAGCGCTCAGCACGACAGTCACGGTGTTGATGGTATCGGTGACCGTGACGGTCGTGGTGGCGCTGGTGTTCAGGTTTTCGAAGTTGTGGTTGCCTACATTTGTCACGCTGACGGTCTGGGTTTCGCCGTCACGGAATACGTCATCGCTCTGGGCCACGAACGGTGCGGTGGTTGCGGTGGTGGCGCCCTCGGCAAAGCTCAGGGTCTGGCCGTTGCTCAGGGTGACGGTGAACGCCTGGCCTGCCGGGTGGCTCAGGGTGCCGGTGATGGTCGTGGTGTGGCCTTCCTGCACGGTATTACCGGTGAGGGTCAGCGTCACTTCATCGCCGCCATTCGGCGTACCCGGGGTGCCAGGGTTGCCTGGAGTACCCGGCTCGTCGGTGATCTGCAGGGTTACCGGGTCGCCTTTGACCAGGTTTTCAAAGACCTGTTTACCAGTGCCTTGCTCGGTGATCCCGTTGATGGCGATGCTTGGAGCACTGCCGCCGACATAGACGTTGTCCGCCAGGTTGGCGGTTTGCGAGCCAGTAATTTCCCCGGCCGGGATGTGAATGACCTTGCCATTGCTCAGCGCGACATCAAGACCACCGTGCTGACTCAGGTCGGCACCGGCCGGGCCAGTCAGGGTAATGGTGTAAGTCACCGCCTGGCCTTCGACGGCCGGGTTCGGCGAGATGCTCAACTCGGCCTTCACGGTGTCGACGGTGTCGCTCACGGTGATCGTCGTGGTGGCGCTGGTGTTCAAGTTCTCGAAGTTATGGCTGCCGGCATCGATCACGCTGACGGTCTGGGTTTCGCCATCCTTGAACACATCATCGCTCTGTGCCACGAACGGTGCGGTGGTTGCGGTGGTGGCGTCCTTGGCGAAGATCAGGGTCTGGCCGTTGCTCAGGGTGACGGTAAAGGCCTGGCCTGCCGGATGGCTCAGGGTGCCGGTGATGGTCGTGGTGTTGCCTTCCTGCACGGTATTTCCGGTGAGGGTCAGCGTCACTTCATCGCCGCCATTCGGCGTACCCGGGGTGCCAGGGTTGCCTGGAGTACCCGGTTCGTCGGTGATCTGCAGGGTTACCGGGTCGCCTTTGACCAGGTTTTCAAAGACCTGTTTGCCAGTGCCTTGCTCGGTGATTCCGTTGATGGCGATGCTTGGGGCACTGCTGCCGACATAGACGTTGTCCGCCAGAACACCCGACTGCGAGCCACTGATCTGCCCGGCTGCGATGTGAACCACCTTACCGTTGCTCAGCGCGATATCGAGACCACCGTGCTGGGTCAAATCGGCACCGGCCGGGCCGGTCAGGGTAATGGTGTAGGTCACCGCCTGACCTTCCACCGCCGGGTTCGGCGAGATGCTCAGCTCGGCCTTCACGGTGTCGACGGTATCGCTCACCGTAACGGTCGTGGTCGCGCTGGTGTTCAGGTTTTCGAAATTGTGGTTGCCCGCATTCGTCACGCTGATGGTCTGGGTTTCGCCATCACGGAATACGTCATCGCTCTGGGCCACGAACGGTGCGGTGGTCGCGGTGGTGGCGTCCTTGGCGAAGGTCAGGGTCTGGCCGTTGCTCAGGGTGACGGTGAACGCTTGGCCTGCCGGGTGGCTCAGGGTGCCGGTGATGGTCGTGGTGTTGCCTTCCTGCACGGCATTGCCGGTGAGGGTCAGCGTCACTTCATCGCCGCCATTCGGCGTGCCTGGAGTGCCAGGGTTGCCTGGAGTACCTGGTTCGTCGGTGATCTGCAGAGTGACCGGGTCGCCTTTGACCAAGTTCTCAAAAACCTGTTTGCCGGTGCCTTGCTCGGTGATTCCATTGATGGCGATGCTTGGAGCACTGCTGCCGACATAGACGTTGTCCGCCAGGTTGGCGGTTTGCGAGCCAGTAATTTCCCCGGCCGGGATGTGAATGACCTTGCCATTGCTCAGCGCGACATCAAGACCACCGTGCTGACTCAGGTCGGCACCGGCCGGGCCAGTCAGGGTAATGGTGTAAGTCACCGCCTGGCCTTCGACGGCCGGGTTCGGCGAGATGCTCAACTCGGCCTTCACGGTGTCGACGGTGTCGCTCACGGTGATCGTCGTGGTGGCGCTGGTGTTCAAGTTCTCGAAGTTGTGGCTACCGGCATCGATCACGCTGACGGTCTGGGTTTCGCCATCCTTGAACACATCATCGCTCTGTGCCACGAACGGTGCGGTGGTTGCGGTGGTGGCGTCCTTGGCGAAGATCAGGGTCTGGCCGTTGCTCAGGGTGACGGTAAAGGCCTGGCCTGCCGGATGGCTCAGGGTGCCGGTGATGGTCGTGGTGTTGCCTTCCTGCACGGCATTGCCGGTGAGGATCAGCGTCACTTCATCGCCGCCATTCGGCGTACCCGGGGTGCCAGGGTTGCCTGGAGTACCCGGCTCGTCGGTGATCTGCAGGGTTACCGGGTCGCCTTTGACCAGGTTTTCAAAGACCTGTTTACCAGTGCCTTGCTCGGTGATCCCGTTGATGGCGATGCTTGGAGCACTGCCGCCGACATAGACGTTGTCCGCCAGGTTGGCGGTTTGCGAGCCAGTAATTTCCCCGGCCGGGATGTGAATGACCTTGCCATTGCTCAGCGCGACATCAAGACCACCGTGCTGACTCAGGTCGGCACCGGCCGGGCCAGTCAGGGTAATGGTGTAAGTCACCGCCTGGCCTTCGACGGCCGGGTTCGGCGAGATGCTCAACTCGGCCTTCACGGTGTCGACGGTGTCGCTCACGGTGATCGTCGTGGTGGCGCTGGTGTTCAAGTTCTCGAAGTTATGGCTGCCGGCATCGATCACGCTGACGGTCTGGGTTTCGCCATCCTTGAACACATCATCGCTCTGTGCCACGAACGGTGCGGTGGTTGCGGTGGTGGCGTCCTTGGCGAAGATCAGGGTCTGGCCGTTGCTCAGGGTGACGGTGAACGCTTGGCCCGCTGGGTGGCTCAGGGTACCGGTAATAGTGGTCTGCCCCCCTTCCTGCACAGCATTGCCCGTCAGGGTCAGCGTCACTTCATCGCCGCCATTCGGTGTGCCCGGGGTGCCAGGGTTGCCTGGGGTGCCCGGCTCGTCGGTGATCTGCAGGGTCACCGGATCGCCTTTGACCAGGTTTTCAAAGACCTGCTTGCCGGTGCCTTGCTCGGTGATGCCATTGATGGCGATGCTTGGAGCGCTGCTGCCGACATAGACGTTGTCCGCCAGGACGCTCGACTGCGAGCCACTGATCTGGCCCGCTGGGATGTTGATTACCTCGCCGTTGCTCAGCGCGATGGACAGACCACCGTGCTGACTCAGATCGGCACCGGCAGGACCGATCAGGGTGATGGTGTAGGTCACCACCTGGCCTTCCACTGCCGGGTTCGGCGAAATGCTCAGCTCGGCCTTCACGGTGTCGACGGTGTCGCTCACGGTGACGGTCGTGGTGGCACTGGTGTTCAGGTTCTCGAAGTTGTGGTTGCCGGCATTGATCACGCTGACGGTCTGGGTTTCGCCGTCACGGAATACGTCATCGCTCTGGGCCACGAACGGTGCAGTGGTCGCGGTAAGCGCGCCCTCGGCGAAGGTCAGGGTCTGGCCGTTGCTCAGGGTGACGGTGAACGCTTGGCCTGCCGGATGGCTCAGGGTGCCGGTGATGGTTGTGGTGTTGCCTTCCTGCACGGTATTGCCGGAGAGGGTCAGCGTCACTGCATCGCCGCCATTCGGCGTACCCGGGGCGCCAGGATTGCCTGGAGTACCCGGTTCGTCGGTGATCTGCAGGGTCACCGGTTCACCTTTGACCAGGTTCTCAAAGACCTGTTTGCCGGTGCCTTGCTCGGTGATCCCGCTGATGGCGATGCTTGGAGCACTGCCGCCGACATAGACGTTGTCCGCCAGGACGCCCGACTGCGAGCCACTGATCTGCCCAGCTGCGATATGCACCACTTTGCCGTTGCTCAGCTCGATATCCAGGCCGCCATGCTGGGTCAGGTCGGCACCGGCCGGGCCACTCAGGGTGATGGTGTAGGTCACCGCCTGGCCTTCCACGGCCGGGTTCGGCGAGATGCTCAACTCGGCCTTCACGGTGTCGACGGTATCGCTCACGGTGATCGTCGTGGTGGCGCTGGTGTTCAAGTTCTCGAAGTTATGGCTGCCGGCATCGATCACGCTGACGGTCTGGGTTTCGCCATCCTTGAACACATCATCGCTCTGTGCCACGAACGGCGCGGTGGTCGCGGTGGTCGCGTCCTTGGCGAAGGTCAGGGTCTGGCCGTTGCTCAGGGTGACGGTGAACGCTTGGCCCGCTGGGTGGCTCAGGGTACCGGTAATAGTGGTCTGCCCCCCTTCCTGCACAGCATTGCCCGTCAGGGTCAGCGTCACTTCATCGCCGCCATTCGGTGTGCCCGGGGTGCCAGGGTTGCCTGGGGTGCCCGGCTCGTCGGTGATCTGCAGGGTCACCGGATCGCCTTTGACCAGGTTTTCAAAGACCTGCTTGCCGGTGCCTTGCTCGGTGATTCCGTTGATGGCGATGCTTGGAGCGCTGCTGCCGACATAGACGTTGTCCGCCAGGACGCTCGACTGCGAGCCACTGATCTGGCCCGCTGGGATGTTGATTACCTCGCCGTTGCTCAGCGCGATGGACAGACCACCGTGCTGACTCAGATCGGCACCGGCAGGACCGATCAGGGTGATGGTGTAGGTCACCACCTGGCCTTCCACTACCGGGTTCGGCGAAATGCTCAGCTCGGCCTTCACGGTGTCGACGGTATCGCTCACGGTGACGGTTGTGGTGGCACTGGTGTTCAGGTTCTCGAAGTTATGGCTACCGGCATCGATCACGCTGACAGTCTGGGTTTCACCGTCACGGTACACGTCATCGCTCTGCGCCACGAACGGTGCAGTGGTCGCGGTGGTGGCGCCCTCGGCGAAGGTCAGGGTCTGGCCGTTGCTCAGGGTGACGGTGAACGCTTGGCCTGCCGGATGGCTCAGGGTGCCGGTGATGGTTGTGGTGTTGCCTTCCTGCACGGCATTGCCGGAGAGGGTCAGCGTCACTGCATCGCCGCCATTCGGCGTACCCGGGGCGCCAGGATTGCCTGGAGTACCCGGTTCGTCGGTGATCTGCAGGGTCACCGGTTCACCTTTGACCAGGTTCTCAAAGACCTGTTTGCCGGTGCCTTGCTCGGTGATCCCAGAGATGGCGATGCTCGGAGCACTGCTGCCGACATAGACGTTGTCCGCCAGGTTAGCGGTTTGCGACGCACTGACCTGGCCCGCTGGGATGTTGATCACCTCGCCGTTGCTCAGCGCGATGGACAGACCACCGTGTTGAGTCAAATCGGCACCGGCCGGCCCGGTCAGGGTAATGGTGTAAGTCACCGCCTGGCCTTCCACGGCCGGGTTCGGCGAAATGCTCAGCTCGGCCCTCACGGTATCGACGGTGTCGGTCACAGTGAGGGTAGAGGTTGCACCGGTATTGAGGCTGCCAAAGCCATGGTCGCCCGCATTGGTGACGGTGATGTTCTGGATTTCACCGTCCTGGAACACATCATCGCTCTGGGCAGCGAACTCACCGGTCGTTGCAACCGTTTCACCTGCTTTGAACGACAAAGTCTGGCCATTGCTCAGGGTCACCGTGAAATCCCTGCCCGCCGGCTGGCTCAGGCTACCGGTGATGCTGGTCAGCCCCCCTTCCTGCACATTGGTGCTGCTCAGGGTCAGCGTGGCCGCAAGCGGCTGAGGCTCGGGTGGTAATTCAGGTACTAGCACCGCTGCCTGCTGTGCCGGTGTTGCATTGCCCACGAACTCTCGCGCTTGCTCAACAGCAACGCCAAGTGGCCCGGTGGGGAAACCAATGGTGGGGGCGACCGACCCGCCCACTGCTTCAAGCATCACAAACGAGTGGCCGCCCCCGATGCCACCAGGGTTCGCACCTGCCCCGGTTGGGCCTGCCGCGGTCGCTTCGAGTGCGGTTGTCGGGTCAGCACCGGCGGCGATGGCTTGTTGCAGTTCGTCAACGGATGGCGCGGCCTGCGCAGTGGCTGCGCTCAGGTCGGCCACGCTATCTGGGGCATCGGCACTCCACTGGGTGTCGCGCCCCAAGTCGAGGATGCGCCCATCGGCCAGTTCCAGGCTCACCGCGCCACCAGGGCCGGTCTGGATCTGTTCACCCGCGAACACTCGATCCCCTTCCACAAGCACACGCTGGGTGCCCTCTGGGGAAATAGCGATTACCTGGCCAACAATACTTTTGACTATGGCGATGCTCAAGGCGGCTCTCCCGGGTAACGTGTGCGATTGGCTTCCATGTTCGGCCATGCTTCGAGTGTTGTCGGCTGGCTACAAGGATGGTTTATTTTTATAAGTGTTTATTTTTTGACGCCAACTATCAGGCTTCTTGATTCAACCTTTATATAACACCGCTATTGATATCAGTTACCCAATAATAAACAACAAAACAAATAATGGCCTAATGACATTTCGATATTAAAGAAGATATTTTTTGCTTCTTCCTGCAAGCTACAGCCACCCTACTCGCAATCTGGAACATTGGTACCAGCGGCTATAGAAAAAAATTAATGCGAGCGTCACTCGTTTACTCTATTCCGTTTGTCCTCGCTCCGACCGGGGCGGCCCGAAGCCTGCCCAAAGTGTCAGGTTTTGAAACAGCTTCATGCCTGTTCAGGTAAGCCGACAGACCTGCAACTTTTTACATCGGGTACTTGTTCCCCAGCATCTTGCGAGCGCGCTGCATCCAGAGGAGATATTTAACATTCGCGGTCCGACAAGATATTGGCTTGCTCCGAGCACAAAATATTGTCGCGCGTAGAACTGCTCGCCGTCGTTTACGAAACCCCTAACGATCCAGCGGGAACTGGCGCGCGTAGTTAACGTAAATGGGTCAACGACTGGTCACCCGAATAGATTATCAACCGTCTACAGATCGACTTTCCGGACGATAAGTCTATGCGGCTCTGTGAGGGAGCAATTTGTCAGGCTCTCTACATTCAGGCACGAGAGGCCCTCAAACGTGAACAAGCGGCAAGTTCATAGGCCTGAACCATTCTGCAACTGGAACGCTGATCGAGCGCTCAACCCGATTCACAGTGCTCGTCCATCTGTCTCGTGAGGGAGGCCAAGGGCTTGCTCCCGGGTGAAGGGGCAAGGCCCAAAAAACAAAAAAGCCCTGAATAATCAGGGCTTTAATGAGGAATGATGGCGGAAGCGTAGAGATTCGAACTCAACAAAATGGCGAAAGCTGGGCTGAAGGCCTTGATTTCTGTGGGCTGGAGCGCGCGTTTGTGAGCGTTTTTGTTCCCAGAGTGTTCCCAAGGTGGGTGTGCACGTCACCCTGCTAGGGTGCTTCCCCATAGGGAATCGCCGTTTAAGGTTGACCCATCAAAAAAAGGTAATTTTGGTAATTGATCCTTGGAAATGCTCTGTAGGCCACGTAAATCAAGGGCTGTATGGATTTTGAAAAAGGTAATTTTTTGGTAATTGAAAGGTAATCGAATTACCTCTGTGACTGGTTGTGTAAGGGAAAAACCATATCCTTTAGAATCAAGCACTTATGGAAAAATTACCTTTCTCCTTACCTTTAATTACCTTTTTTGGTAATCGCTCAAACCCTTGCCCCATAAGGCTTGCTGGGGTGTTACACCCCCCTCCTAACCGAAATTACCTTTTTTTGATGGGTCCTCCTAAAAATGGAAGGAAGCGAGCCCTATGCCCGCGAAAATAGGCCTTGCTGCAGGGATTCGCAGAAACGCGCCCTCCCCTATACCTACCCGGCCGCTCAGTAACTGCGCTGAGCTGGTGGTCGTGCAGGTGCGCAGAAATTCTGACACGTTTAGCCCGCAGGCGTGGCGTGGGGACGAGTGCGCGCGCCAAGGTAAAGCCACGCGTTTACCGCCATTATCCTTCTTAGCTCGATTGCGGAACTGGATTGGCGAATTCTCTCGCAATGAAAAGGAGTCGTTGGAATGCAGGCAGTTTTTGAGGACCGACCTCAGCATGCTTAGCCTGTCAGCCGCAACTAGAAGGTTCGCCAGGCTAAGGTCCGTGCTTTGGGAGGTGCGATGGAACGAATCAGCAACCCGCACAGTATCTGTAGGGTTTCGACTGAATCGAGTAGCATGTAGAGCGCTCCAGCAAGGCCCTGGAGGGCAACCCAGAGCTCTCGGCAATCATGGTGTGATGTGGTCTAATGATGGCACTTTACAACCAAGGAACGGAAATGGCTGCTGCAATCATCTCGTGCATCAATTTGAAAGGTGGGGTTGGCAAAACAGCTCTAGCAGTAAATCTCGCAGCGTACTGCGGTATACAAGACAAAAAAACGCTGCTGATTGATCTGGACCCGCAAACCAACGCTAGTTTCTCGTCCATAGGCGTTCAGGCTTGGCAAGATCATGTAGGGCAACATGGCTCCGTAGCCGACCTACTTGGAGCGCGCAAGCATACAAGCGCCGACGGCACAACAAAAAATGCGCATGAAACAATCATCACTGATGTTTTTGAGAATGTGGACTTAATCCCATCGCACATCGACCTGTTTACAGTCGACCTCGACTTAGCAGGAGCTACTTCGCGAGAGACCAGACTGCGGAGAGCGCTAAAAGATGTCATCGACGAGTACGACGTCATAATTTGCGACTGCCCACCCAACTTAACCATACCAACGCAAAACGCCTTGGCGGTTTCCACGCATTATGTTGTTCCGGTGTCTCTCGACTTCCTATCTGCAATCGGGGTAGGCCTCCTACTTAAACGCGTACAAGAGTTCTGCACTGACCTTGAGCATAGTTTAGAAAATATAGGGGTAGTAATTTCCAGAGTTGGCAGGCCTGCACTACACCGAGACGAGACTGAAGCCACCCTTAGAAAACAGTTTGGCAAATCAGTTATAAAAACAAAAATTACAGAAAGGGTCGCCGTAAGCAGATGCGCACAACAGCAAATCTCAATCTTTGAATCTAAAGATGAGACTTCAATTGCCGAGTTTAGCTTAGTCTGCAAGACACTGCTAAAAACTGCAGGGGTAATTTAATGAGAACTCACGAACTCTCGAGAGCACTTCAAATACTATCAAAAATCCTCAAATCCGGACCAGATATGGACCTTGAGGACTGGTCCTACACGACAAAAAAGAAGGACTTTTCAAGCGAGGACATCAGCATAAAGGACGCAGACATCCCGGCCGCCCTCTACACTCTCGTCAAGCTCAACGATGTAAGCAAATCCCAATGGATTGCACTAATGAAAGAGTACAATATTGACATCGAGATACGTCCTCGCGATGCCAATCGTGACATTGTCGGAAAAATTCTTAGCTACTTGGCATCCAATCCTAACGCAAGAGAAAGCTTAATTAGTAACAATTCAAAAAAATCTGTATCCGTCTCAAGCGAACTCGCCAACGCACTCAACTTATTGCTTAAATAATGGAACAATTAAAATCTGAGATTCAAGCAAACTTTGAGCGAAGTTTCGTCGCCACGAGAAGCAGCGTGACGGATACCTTGCGGGCCTTGGAAACCCACAAAGATAAGTTTGCCTCCAGCTACAGCAGACTGGTGTCGCTGCAGGCATGGCGCTCTGAACTGCTAAATACTATACTCGCATCTGACGCAGAAGCGTTCTTTAAGGAGGCGCATAACGACGCACTAATGTCCCATGCGTTGGCTAGACAAGGGGCATGGCGCGTTGCACTAATGTCGTTGCGAAGCTTGATCGAAAACACTGTCTTCGGACTGTACTACTGCGACCATCCCGTTGAGCTCCAGCAATGGCAGATTGGAGAGCACAAGCCAGGGTTCAGCGAAACGATATCCTACTTACTTCGACACCCTAAACTTAAGGACCTCCCAGCTGCGATCACTGGAATCGACTCTCTGAAAGCTGAGTACGCCACGCTCTCAAAAGCTGTTCATGGCTCAGCCAAATCTTTCAGAATGACTCGCGACGGGATGGTAACAGGCCTCAATGTAAACTCCGCCTCAGACTTGGGTGCTTGGACAAGCAGAGAAAGCGCAACCATATGTTCGATCAACCTTCTACTCATCTCGTTTTTCTCAGAACATGTAAAGGGAGCAGCCCTACCGAATTTACGAAAAGCCATTAGCCTTTCGATACCACAGAGCAAGCATGCAGCGATCAAGGCAGCACTTCACGTTAGTTTAAGAAGTTAGCACAGAGGTGCTGAGCGATTTTACATCTGCTCAGCATCCTCAAAACTGACTACATCATCACCTAGCCAATCATTTATCTGTGTAAGCCTCTGCTTAATCGGCTTCAACTCATTACTCACCCAAATTTTGCTAGCTTCCAAAACCGAACCGAAACCACCGGCATTTTGCGGAACTATACCCATTAACTGAGGCGGTATCCGTAAGGCTGCAAGTAGATCATCTCGACTTATATTTTTGATAGAGCCAAAGTCATCCTTGGCCGCCACCTCACTGATCGGTAGCAGCTGAATCCCGTCCTTCTTACCGTTGGGCGCGTACATGAATAGATTACGAAAATTTCCCGGTCCTTTGCTGTTCCTCATCGCGTCCCGCAGGTCGTCAACAAATTTCTCGCTATGGGCCGGGTCGGTCATGTAGAGGATAAAGCCCGCGTGGCTGCCGTTTTGGTAGTATTTACGTCTAAACAACGTGGCACTTTCGTTCAACAGCGCACTCTGCAGCGCGGGAAGCCACTCAGGTAGTCCGTAGATTTCCTGGTTAATATCAGCTTCACGTAGATGACAGATGCTTCCGGTCTTGAAGACGTGCTCATCCTTCCAACCGCGGACCTGATAGTAGGTTTCAAGGTCTATCCCGCGGCGCATGTACTTGGCCAGGCAGGGCAGCAGGCCCAAGGCCTGGCGCAGCATGTTGTCGCGTTTCTCCAGATATAAGTTACCGCACCATCCCCAATCCATAACGATTTGCTCGAAAGCTTGCCGGCTCAAAAGTCGGTGTGGGATGAAGCTGCGCACCAGCATGTTACGCTTGGTCACCCGCCTGGGCAGCACCCAGGACCACACCCAGAAGGATCGCCCATCGGTTCCCGGTGGCAGCGGTCGCGAACTCACCGACTGCTGATCGACGATAAATCAAGGAACACCGGAGACCACCATGCGTAACGAAACCCGCCTGCTCTTCAACGAATACCTGGCCCAACTGGCCAAACTTCATGGCGTACCTGACGTCACCACCAAATTCACCGCCAGTCCGGCTGTGGCCCAGAAACTGGAAAGCCGTATCCAGGAGTCGAGCCAGTTCCTGAGCGCGATCAACATCTATGGCGTCCCCGAGCAGATGGGTGAAAAGATCGGCCTGGGCGTGACCGGCAACATCGCCGGCACCACCGACACCGACGTCAAAGCCCGCGAGACCCGCGACCCAACCGGCCTCGACAACCGCGGCTACGTCTGCACCCAGACGAACTACGACACCCACCTCAAGTACCAGAAGCTCGATGCCTGGGCCAAGTTCCCGGACTTCCAGGCCCGTACCCGCCAAGGCACCCCGTTATAGCCGGGCGGTGCCAGCCTAACGTCCAGACCTTCCGCCTTTCCGACGGCCCAAGCCAGCTGCTCTCCGACTAGGTCGGCCGTCTTCACCTCGAACACGTTGAGGTCCAGCACAAGTTTTTCGGGCATGACGATTCCTTGGCCGCCATATCGCGGCAGTGAGTTGAACAAGGGGTTGGAGTTGGTGCAAGAAAATCGGCCGGTGGTCCGATTCAGTTCTCAAACTAGGATTCCGCAGTTGCGTGCCACCTGGCCTTAGCTATGGTGAGAGTTCACCCGTGGCATACAACTAAAGTCGTAGGAGGTCGACATGAGGATTCGCGGTGAAGTTTTCTGGAAATGGGCTGACCCTTCGCTTCACCACCGCACTCATGACGAGACCCTCAGCGATGGAATGCACATAGATGTCCAGGTGCGACTGTCGCGGGCAGGTAACACGCAGATGTTCATTGGGGTGTATGCCGTGAGTGGCATGGCCCTTCATGAAGAGGCGTTCGACTCCCGTCCCGGTCAATCAATGACCAGGGCTTTGGCCTGGGGCGTAGGACGGGCTCGCCGCATTGCCACAGACACTCACCCAAAATTCGACCAGGTAGTCTGCTCGGGATAGGGGAGAGGGAATACAGCTGGGCGGAGTACAAATGTGCTCCACTCTGCATATAGCTTACCGGGCGGTGTTCGTCTGAAGAGCGAGACCCTTCACGGCCTCGCTATAAATGAATTTGATCTGATCCCACGGGATCGTGTGGCGCTGCGCGTACTCTCCCTCGCCATCGCATATCTCACAGCCCTCAATCGGCTCATCCAGTTCGCGGCATTCCGGGCATTCCTGGGTGACCTCCAGCTTGAACTCACCGAGCAGCAGCGCCTTGGCGCCGTTCTCGGCCGTGAGCCGCTTGGGCATCAGGCAGTATCCTTCAGGGATGGATACCGACGACCCAACAGGGACAATCGGCAGCCCAGTCGCAGCCGCATCCCGTTCTGCCTCTTCTTTGGTCCACCAGAGGGCAGTACCAACCATCCAGGCTATAGGCTCGGGGTGGGGCTGCGGCTCGGCATGCGTTTCGCGGTAGCCCGCCAGGAACAGCAGGTAGTCGCTGTGGGTGCGCTGGTCTTCGAAGCCGGTGCTGTCCTTGCGCAGTGCTTGCTCGCCCAGGCCGAGCGGGTTGAGCCTAATGAACACATCGCGTGGGTCGGTGTTGCTGGATCGGTTTTCTGTGGGCATGGAGTACCTCAAGCCGGGTACGTCCGGCTGCGTCAGTGGCATTTTGATATTGAATTGTGGTTTATTGCTGCACTTAGTTTTCGATCTAGAGGCAGAGGCTGGTGGGTATAGAAAATTTGATGATGACAGTTAACAGAATTCCTAAAATTGAACTGGATACTGGAACGGACTGGACGGCTGTTTGGACTGCGGTAGGAACTTCTTTTGCGACGATAGCTGTAGTTCTGGTGACCACTATCTATACAGCTTATTCCTTTCGTAAGACTATTAGAGCTCAAAAAGAATTGGCCGATGCACAAGAGGCTAGTCGCATAGCGCACTCTAAAGCTGAGGCTGTTGCGCGCAGCAGGCAGGAGTGGATCAACAGCTTGAGGGATGTGGTTGCATCGTTCATCTCCACAGGTGACGATCTCGCAACCGCGTCCGTGAAGCTTATTGACAATACGGATCAGACACCCCGTCTTGCTCAAATTATGCAGCGCGCAGATCTACAGAATCCATTTTATGTAGAGTATAGTCGAATTTTATTGGCGGCAAAATTGCAACGCGCCAAAGTTCAGTTGTTTACAAATCCTCGTGAAAAAGAAACCGGTGAACTTATAAAGGCTATGGATGCATACATACAAGCGTCTATGGTGGCCGACTCCACTGCTCATTTAGGTGAAGAGGTGATTAGAAATACCCAAGTAATCATAAAAAACGAATGGGTGAGAGTTAAAGAGATGAAATAGTTAATCGCCACAGAGGCAGTCGATGTCTTCGCCCAGGTGATTGAAATCAAAATCGGTCTGCCTGGCTCGCTGGTCCGCTGACCAGGCCAGCGACCGGTAATTGGGCCGGTCCTGCCGGAACACCTGGCCGAACCGCTCCTCGGTGCCAGACCACCAGATCACCCGGGAAGGATCTTCCTGAATGGTCCTGATCAGCTTCGCCTCGTTCTTCTTCCAGCACAGATCGCAGTTGCCGTAATCCGAATCCATGCGCAGTTCAAAGGGCTGCGCTGACCAGAAGGCCGCCACCTCCTCTTTGGTGATGCCGGCGACGTACGAGGGGCAGACGCTATCCCAACGTGCATTGCCGCGTTCGTTGGCCGTCATCATCCGGCTGTAGCGTCGGGGCTCGTCGTAGCGGATTCCGACGATGCAGTCCCACTCGTCGTAGCCCAGGGCGCGCATGTGCTTCTTGCCAATCTTCACCTTGAGGTAGGCGGTGCACATGTTGTTGCTGAAGTTCGGCAGCACGGCCGGCAGCTTCTTTTCAGCCTTCCGGTACGACTGGTAGTACTCGAGCATCATGGTGAAGGGTTCGCCGTTGCGGCTGGCTGTCTCGAAGTCGACGATCTTGTACCATGGCGCGTCGTCCGGCTGGCCGTACACCCGGCACCACTCCATCCAGACGATTTTGACGCCCCAGTGCTTGGCCATGGCGTCGATGAATACCAGCGTCTCCTCGCGTTCCTTGCCGGTGTTCTGGAAGAAGGCGTGCACATCTGCCGGGAGCTTGCCGCCGTGGGCCTCGAGGATTTTCCAAAGCATGTGCCCGCTAGTGCGGCCACCACTGACGCCGATCTGCGCCGGCCCAGTGATCTGGTAGGGGTTCATGGCAAATCTCCTTTGTAGGCTCACCTAGGAGGCTATTTCTTCGATGAGTGTTATGATCTTTGGCCCGCCATGGAGGAGCCAATTAGATGGAAGCGCTATCAGTAGTCTATATCGAGAATGTATCTCAATACGTAAGCGCGATAGTTAACATCAATAGACATGAAACGAAGGGCTCTTTATATCGCGGGCAACCCGATTACAGCTTTGGCTTGACTTCAACTTTGCAAAGAGCGCTGACTCGTGAGGTAGGTCCTATCCATCTGCAAAGCGCAAAAAACGCTTGGTGGATTTTTAAAAAAGAGCGCCACCTCTATCATCCTAGTGGTGATCTGGCTCCTTGGGATGAACTTTGTCTTGCTCAGCATTACGGGATGCCTACGCGGTTGCTGGACTGGACTCTCGATCCACTTATTGGGCTGTATTTTGCCTTGGAGTCAGTCGAAGATTTTCTACCAGAAGCCGATGCATGTGTTTATGTAATTCCTGCCCGAGGTGATGTGGGGTGGGTAAATAGTGAAGATCTAGGAGCTGATGTATTCGCTGAATTATCGCTAGCGGGAAGCTCTTATGAACATTATATTCTTGTGCCTGATTATAGAGAGATTAGAGTTCGAAGTCAGTCGGGGGTTTTCTCTTTGACGAAAAATATCAGTGACGAGTTTCCTAAGTCCTTGACTCATCACGTTGTTATTCCTGCCGCTTGTATCAACACCATCAAAAAAGAATTGATCATGTTTAACGTTACTAGAAAGAGGGTATATTTAGACGCCGCATCGTTGTGTCTTGATCTAAAGTCCTCGTATTTTTAGTCCGCAATCCACGATCTCCTCTCGCGCGGAAGGCGTTCATGGTTTGAGAGGGGAAGGTGCTGGCGGGCAGCGCCGGAGGGTCAAGCGGCTTTGACCTCGTCCTGTTGGGCGACGATTGCCTTGGCTGCGTGATTGAGCAGGTACAGCCGGCTGATCAGGCTTTCGCGCGGCTTGTCGATGGTGATCTCCCAGTAGTCGCAGCCCAGGCCCAGCTCTTCGTGGTGCTCGCTCATGAACATGCTGGCTTGCTCGGCGTAGCAGATGTCGTCGGCCTCGCTCAGGAGGTCATTCAACGAGTCCCAGAAGTCGCGGCCATCCCCGCCATATTCAATGGCTGCGAGATGCTCTTTAACCAGCCTGCGGAGTTCGTTCCAGCGACCGGCCTCATGGCGTCCGCCGTCGTTTCGCATCCACTCAGGCAGGGCGCTGTACTGGTCCTCGTCGATTTGCTCGCAGACCTTGTTGCATACGCCAGTCACCAGTGCCGCGCGAAAGGCTTGCTCGTCAAACTCACGCTCGCGGCAGTGCTCTTCAAGCTTCGAATGGATGTAGTAGCCGATGTCGTCACCGGCCAGGAACTCGATGCCGTAGGACAGGCCGACGTTGAAGGTCAGGCCGTCGATGTCACCAATCGTGGCGATACCGAAGCGGGTGATCAGGATGTCGAATGCGTAGCTGGTGGTTCGCGGTGCCTTGCAGCGCCAGACCTTCAACTGGTCGGTGTCAGCCAGCACGGTGTATTCGTGGTCCTTCAGGCACTCGGCGGCGCGCTCGCGGCGCTTGGCCTTTTCGGCTTTTCGCTGGTCGATCCATTCTTGGTGGCGTTGTTCATCGTTCATGGCTTTCTCCATGCATGCGCCGCCCTCCGTGGCCGGATGCGGCATGGTGGCAATTTGGTTTGGGATGGGGTATTACGGGTGACCGGCATGGGGCCGGCGAGGGAGAAAAAGGTGAAAGTTTTTATCAGTTGGTCTGGCAGTCGCAGCCGCGCTGTGGCTGAGGTTTTGAGTGACTGGATCAAATGCGTATTGCAAGCGTCTGAGCCTTGGATTTCCACGCGCCATATCGATCGAGGCTCGTTATGGTTTTCGGAAATTAACGAGAAGCTACGTGACATCTCAGTAGGTATCGTTTGCCTAACGCAGGATAATAAAGATAAACCTTGGATTTTATTTGAGTCTGGAGCACTTGCAAAAGGCCTGAGTGGAAACAGGGTTTGCACTTTCCTTGTGGATCTTCAGCCTCACGATCTTACAGATCCCCTCGCTCAGTTTAACCACACAAAGCCTGACAAGGAAGGTGTCTGGGAACTTGTGAGGACGCTTAATGCGTGTTTGGCTGATAGGGCCCTCGATGAAAGAGTGCTTGAGAAAGCGTTTCTAGTTTACTGGCCTCAGTTCGAAGCAGATTTTGCATCGGCGTTGGCTGCCAATGAGCCTGATAAGGTGACAAAGCCACGCTCACAGCAAGATGTTCTTACCGAGATCTTGGGTGCAACCCGAGAGCTCACTAGGCGTATTTCTAAAATTGAAAGTGCTCAGCGTTCAAATGCGAATACTGATCGTGCCGCTATCAAGGATTTTGATAATTTGCTAATTTCGCCTAGCAATTGGGTGCACAACGTTTTTCGTAGTAAGTACACGGCAGAAGAGTTGGATAACCTTGCGAAATTAGTTAAAGATGGTCGTGCTGCTCCTATAGAAACACCGAAGGAAGATGAAGATTAAATGGTCTTGGCCATTAGGTAGAGATGAATAGGCTGATTTAGTGTTGCTAGAACAGCCGGGCGAGCATGCTGTTGGGCTTGCGCTTACTCATTGTATGCCGCCTTGCTTGTTCGCCGCACCTGCCTCCATCGCCTCCACAAACCGCATTGCAGTGCGGTAGCTGAAGGCGAAAACGCGTCACGGCCGCCATGCTTCGCCATCGCTGGGACGATGCCCGGGAGGAAGCAGTGAAAGCAGCGGTAGCCGCCGGCGACCAGATGCTGGCTGGTCGTATTAGCCAATTCCAGTTCCGTGACATCCGCCCTAAAGCAGCATCCGAAATTGTCGATGTCGACCACGCCAGCCTGCTGCTGGGCCACACCAAGGGCGACATTACCGAGCGGGTATATCGCCGAGTTGGTGCCCTGGCGAAACCGACCAAGTAAGAAAGTATCGGAAGCGCTTCCGAAATAAACCATTCCCAAGGGTGTTCCCATGGGTAGTTTTTCTATGCCCCAGAAACGCAAAAAGCCCTGAATAATCAGGGCTTTGAATGTGGCGGAAGCGTAGAGATTCGAACTCAACAAAATGGCGAAAGCTGGGCTGAAGGCCTTGATTTCTGTGGGCTGGAGCGTGCGTTTGTGAGCGTTTTTGTTCCCAGAGTGTTCCCAAGGTGGGTGTGCACGTCATCTGCCAGGGTGCTTCCCAATAGGGAATCGCCGTTTAAGGTTGACCCCTCAAAAAAAGGTAATTTTGGTAATTGAGATCTGAAAATGGTCTGGAGGCCGCGTAAATCAAGGGCTACAGGGATTTTGGAAAAGGTAATTTTTTGGTAATTGAAAGGTAATTGGATTACCTCCATCACTGGTTGTATGACGAAAAAACCCTACCCTTTAAAATCAAACACTTACGGAAAAATTACCTTTCTCCTTACCTTTAATTACCTTTTTTGGTAATCGCTCAAACCTTTGTCCCATAAGGCTTGCAGGGGTGTTATACCCCCCTCCTAACCGAAATTACCTTTTTTTGATGGGTCTCCCTAAAAATGGAAGGACGCGAGCCCTGTGCCCGCAAAATCAGGCCTTGCTGCAGGGATACGCAGAAGCGCGCCCTCCCCTATACCTACCCGGCCGCCCAGTAACTGCGCTGAGCTGGCGGTCGTGCAGGTGCGCAGAAATTCCGACACGTTTAGCCCGCAGGCGTGGCGGGGGGACGAGGGCGCGCGCCGGGGTAAGCATCAAGTTGCTTCCACTCCTTTAGTCGGTGAAACTACGGTTCTCTGCGGGTGCCTCTATCGATTCAAGACCCAGCTTTCTCACTACGTAGCCAACCCAGGAAGCTGACCGCCCTTCCCGTCCCAACGCGACTACAGCCAGATAAGGAATATCATGTCGAATTACAATCCTTTTGAAAAAGGGATTCACGAACTAACGATCGATGATCTCAACGCTCTGCGCTTCGTTTCGGAGGGCTGGTATATAGAGTACAAACAGGAGCTTTCTAAAGCTGACGCAATCGCTAAGTCTATCTCTGCGCTGGCCAATAGCTATGGGGGCTGGATTTTCTATGGAGTTGCGGAAGAATCAAAAGAAAACTCTGTAGCTGGTTCTTTTCCCGGAATAGGGAAAGATGAGATTGACGGAGCCTTACAGCGTATTCGACAGGCAGTCGCCACTAAAATAAGTCCGGACTCTCACTATGAAGTGGTGGCATTGTATGGACCCAGTGAAGTCCTTAGCCTTGAAGCGGGAAAAGCTATAATATGCGTATCAGTACCTCAAAGCTTAGAGGCTCCCCACATACACAGTAAGGGAGTAATCTACAGACGCGTAGCCGACGGATCAGAACCGGTACCTGAAAACGATCGACACATGATTGAAAAAATGTTCGACCGTTCGAAGGCTACAATTGATTTATACAAGGAGTGGGTATCAGAAGACCCTGAACTTTCAAAAGCCGAGGCCACCAACCCACATGTCAGGATTATCATTTCAACACACCCATGGAAGAAACCCAGACCAAGCTTCCACCTCAACATTGAACGAGCAAGGGAAGCGCTTGGCGCTGATAAAAAAAATTTCCGCTCGGTCACCTTCGATACTTTCTACTCAAGTACTCAAGGTATAGTTGCCAGGCAATGCGGTGGATCCGACCCTACAACTACGAGACTAACGTGGAACATTTACCCTTCACTGAGCGGTGATGTGTCAATTCCTCTGCAGATGATAGATCTACCTACTAGGCGAGTCGCTGAATTATTAAGCAAATTCGAAACAGGGAGAGAATTTGCAACAATATTCACCGACTCAAAGGCCGAGAATTTACGCCTAGTAGATATGAACGTTCTATTCCATGTCATAATGGGCATTGTACAATCGCATAGAGCCCTTTTAAAAACTGGAGGGCTACCTTGCGAATTTTATATAAAAATAAAATTAATCAACACCTGGAGAACAACCCCATTCCTCGACGCAAACTTCTACTTAGATCACATCAAAAAAAATGGAATTCCGCTGTGCTTGACGGAAGAATGCATCAACCCACCTGGCTCACACCCTGACACCTTCATACATGTTAAAGACGTGCCAGATGCAGAAAGCGATGAAGTAAGTGTAGCCATACAAGCCGTGAACATATTTACACCGATAGCTGAAGCATTTGGAATTCCAATGAAGGAGCTGTGGCTAAACTACTCCTCTGAGACCACCACAATTTACAGCGAATTGATTGGTGCCGGAGAACGTTCCGTAGCCCTTGGGGCGATACGGGAGTAAATTGTTAAATCGAAGCTGCTTCGGTCATTGAAGGGAATACAACTGCCCGCCCAATATGGCGGGCAGTATTGCTTGAATTTCAGTGAACTCATGCCGTATCGAGCTGTTAGATCTACCTCAATTACCATTTGATATGGGAATCTCATAGGGCTTAAAGCGGATAATCTCTTCACCCATCCACTCATTGATCTGATGCAATCGAGCCTGTTCCGGCTCCAATTCATTCATAGCCCATACCTCAGTGGCATCCCGGACAGAGCCAAAGCCGCCTGCGTTCTGAGGCACCACACCCATTAACTGCGGTGGGATGCGTAACATGGCCAGTTGGTCGTCGCGGCTGATATTCTTTATCGCGCCGAAGTCATCCTTGGCTGCAACTTCGCTGATCGGTATGAGTTGGATACCGTCCTTCTTGCCGTTTGGCGCGTACATGAACAGGTTGCGGAAGTTGCCCGGGCCCTTGCTGCTCTTCATCGCCGTGCGCAGGTCGTCGACGAAGTCTTCATTCTGGGCTGCGTCGGTCATGTACAGAATGAAGCCCGCATGGCTCCCGTTCTGGTAGTACTTTCGGCGGAACAACGTGGCCGACTCATTGAGCAATGCGGCCTGCAGCGCTGGCAACCACTCCGGCAGGCCATACACCTCTTGGTTGATATCAGCCACTCGCAGGTGGCAGATGCTGCCCGCCCTGAACTCATGCTCATCACGCCAACCGCGCACCTGGTAATACGTCTCCAGATCCGCACCGCGGCGCATGTACTTCGCCAGGCAAGGCCGAAGCCCCATCGCTCGGCCCAACATGTTGTCGCGCTTTTCCAGGTAAAGATTGCCCGACCACCCCAGATCCATGACGATCTGCTCGAACGCTTGGCGGGTCAGCAGCCTGTGGGGAATGAATGTCCGCGCCAAGGCGTTGCGCTTGAAGATCAGCCCAGACTGCAGGTAGACGCTGGCCTTCGACGATCGGGCCAGTCCGTCCAGCGAAACTGGCGGCTCATACCACCGACCGTTGCTGTAGCACTCCAGGTAATCCAGGATCTCGCGCCCGTCCAGGACCGGTACCGGATCGCCAAAGGTGAAGGCCTCAGCCCGGGTGTTCGGGTTGGCGAGCAGCTCGCCGGCAGTCGCCGGCGCGGCGCCGGCCAGGTCGATGTTGCCCATCAGAAGATCTCCATGATGCGAGTATTGGTTGCGGTCTGCCCTTCAAGCGGCTCGTTGTGCAGCGCGTGAAAGAGCGCCCAGGCCAAGTCGGCATGACCGGTGGCCTCGTTCCGGCCTGCTGTGTAGGTAAATTGGCGACCACCAGGTGTAATGGTTTTGCGAATGGCCATGAGGGACTGCGCTACGTCTGTTGCACCGGCATCGAACTCCAACCGCCCTTTGCTGATGACGTCCCACGCTTTCATGACCAGGCGGGTTTTAACCTCGGGGCTGTAAGTGAAGGTGCGCAGCGCTGGGAAGAATTGGCGCACCAGCTGGGCCACGGCGCTGCCCATACCACGGGCACCGGAAGACGACCAGGAGCAACTTCGCCAGCGCGCTGACGATTTGGCTAAACAGGCTCCCGCCTTGGTCAACCCCAAGGCCGGCGGTTACATCGGCGGGACGTCCGAGCATCAACGGCTCGCCCAGGCTCGCCAGATCGACGAGATAGCAGCTCTTGAATCGGCCAGCTGGGGCGCCTTCCAGGTGATGGGTTTTCATTGGAGGCGCCTCGGATATGCCAGTGTCCACGACTTCGTGGCAGCGATGGTCAGGAGCGAAGCCGACCAGCTGGAGGCCTTTGTCCGCTTCATCGAGACCGACGCAAGCCTCCTCAAGGCACTGAAAGGGCTGAAATGGGCGACAGTGGCCAAGCTCTACAACGGTCCGGACTACCAGCGAAACCTGTACGACGTGAAGCTTGAACGGGCATTTGAACGGCACCAGGACCGCGCCATGGTGGCTGCCTGATGGACGTTCGCGCCGGCCTTCTGGCTGCGGCCCTGATAGCAGCCGTGGCCTCCGGCCTTTGGGGCTGGGGGCAACGCAGCATGCTGGCCACCGCACAGGCGACCGTCGAGCGCGTTGAGGACCAGCGCAAGCGTGCGCAAGAGGACGCTGATCGAAACCTAGCAACCGCCAATCACCTGAACGTCACCCTGCGGCATCGCTACGCCAGAGTGGATTGCAGACCAGATGGGGCACACGTCAACGGCGATGATCTTCAAGCACTACGCGAAGTGGATCAGCGAGGACGGCCCGGACGTGATAGGGCTATTGAACAAAGCGCTCAGACTAGCCTGAGAAAATGGTGCTGAAATGACTTCATATCGCCATTGACGAAGGTAATCGATGTTGAAAAAATTGCGCCCCTAAAAATCGAGCAAGGCTATGGCTGTGGAAATGGAACTTAAGTGGCTCGTCATGGAAGGGGCGGTGCCTCTTCTTGGGGCTGCAGTGCTCTACACCGCGCTGGGTATCTGTACATACATCGTTTCGACGGCCAAGGGGACCTTCGCCTTTCAGTGGTCTCAAGCGCTAGACTCGCTAGGCTGGCTGTATGGCGGTGCGATTTTGGCGATGCAGTCAGGCATGAAAGGGTGGGATGTCAAGAACGTTGGGGTGCTTCCTCAAGCGTGCTTCGCTGTAGCCGTAGTGTGCCTGCTGATCTTGATTGCAGCTATGATGGAAAGAGGGAAGAATCCCAGTTGGCAACCGCCGAAGCTGCTCAAAGCACTTTCGGCCCTACTCGTTGTCATCATCCTTTATGCAGGCTTTGAGACTCAGCTGACCATCAAGGGAGCTCAACAATGAACGCAGTGAAAAAAGAAGACGTTACACCTAGCCGGGATACTCAGCTGAAGGAAGCTGACCTGGAGGTTATCCTTCACTACCTGCGGAGCGCCCATCCTCGCCCTGAAGATCTAAAGATCAAAAATTTCAAGCGCATACTCATAGACGCTCGCAAGCACGAAGCAGACGAAGACGCTGAATTTGATACAAAGAGCCTGTGGTCTCATCACCTTGGATCGAAGTGGGCGACCGCACTGAGTAGCTCCGCTGTTGCTGGCCTAGCTACGGCGATTACGGCACCGACCATTCCATTTCTCGTGGTCGCTACTGCGGCAGCAGGACTAGTTGCCGGCTGGGTAGCTGCAAACAAGATTGAAGACACCGCGTCTGATGCCAAAAAGCCTGACTGATCTCGTCAAATCCGGTCTCATTGAAAAGCCACCCTCCTAGGGTGGCTTTTTTGTGGGTTAGCTTGACTGATGTGGATCAGCAAACGAAAAAAGGGGCCTAGAAAGGCCCCTTTTTTTGCTCATGATTCCCAGAATGTTCCCAAAACGTTCCCTTTTCGCGGGATGCGGGCGGCGAACACCAATGAAATCAAGCATTTGTATGGCGGAAGCGTAGAGATTCGAACTCTAGGATAGTTGCCCATCGACGGTTTTCAAGACCGTTGCCTTAAACCACTCGGCCACGCTTCCAGCTCGTTTTGCGGCCGCCATAATACCGTAATGAAACAAGCTGTCAAACTCTCTGTGTCGCGGGTTGCGGGAGCTCTGATAGACTCCTAGCATCTGAACGTCTGAAAACCACAGGTTTACCAAGGAGTGTCGCCATGCGCGAACAGGATTACGCCGTACACCACGGCCAGCAGGTCGAGCAGCAGGAGATCAGCAAGGTCCTGCGCAACACGTACAGCCTGCTGGCGCTCACCCTCGCCTTCAGCGGTGTCATGGCCTTCGTGGCCCAGCAGATGCGCGTCGGCTACCCGAACGTGTTCGTGGTGCTGATCGGCTTCTACGGGCTGTTCTTCCTTACCAACAAACTGCGTGATTCGGCCTGGGGCCTGGTGTCCACCTTCGCCCTCACCGGCTTCATGGGCTTTATCCTGGGCCCTATCCTCAACCGCTACCTGGGCATGGCCGGTGGCGCCGAGGTGGTCAGCTCGGCATTTGCCATGACTGCCTTGGTGTTCGGTGGTCTGTCGGCTTATGTGCTGATTACCCGCAAGGACATGAGCTTCCTCAGCGGCTTCATCACTGCGGGCTTCTTTGTCCTGCTGGGTGCTGTAGTGGCCAGTTTCTTCTTCCAGATCAGCGGCCTGCAACTGGCGATCAGCGCTGGCTTCGTGCTGTTCTCGTCGGTCTGCATCCTGTTCCAGACCAGCGCGATCATTCACGGTGGCGAGCGTAACTACATCATGGCGACCATCAGCCTGTATGTGTCGATCTACAACCTGTTTGTCAGCCTGCTGCAGCTGTTTGGCATCATGGGTCGTGATGACTGATTGATTGCTGCAGGAGAAAGCCCGCTTCGGCGGGCTTTTTTGTGGGAGCGGGTTCACCCGCGAACACCGGCGCAGCCGGTGCCAGGCACCGCGTTGGTTTCTTCGCGGGTAAACCCGCTCCCACAGGGTCCGCGCAGGTTTCAGGCTTGAACAAACAGCACCAATAATTGACCATAAAGTCAGATAATCAGGCAAATGGTCGTCGATCATGCCGCCATCGTGCTTTTCTCTACCCCAATTCGCCATCACCCCGTAGAATGCGCTCCTTTTTTCTTCCGGGGCAGCTTTTCGCAATGAGCTCACACGAACACAGCCCAGGCGCGGCGGCGCCTGCCAATGAACTGGTGCTTGGTCTTGAGGACAAGCCACGGCTGTTGATCGGCCTGCTGGCAGCACTGCAGCACCTGCTGGCGATCATCGTCCCGATCGTCACCCCTGGCCTGCTGATTTGCCAGGCGCTGGGGGTTTCCGCACGTGATACCAACCTGATCGTCTCCATGTCGCTGGTCATCTCGGGTATCGCCACCTTCGTCCAGTGCAAGCGCTTCGGGCCGTTCGGTGCCGGGCTGCTGATCGTCCAGGGCACCAGCTTCAACTTCGTCGGCCCGCTGATTGCCGGCGGGGCGCTGATGGTCAAGCAAGGTACGCCGGTGGAAGGCGTGATGGCGGCCATCTTTGGCGTGGTAATCGCCGGCTCGTTCGTCGAGATGGGCGTGTCGCGCATCCTGCCCTTCGTCAAACGCCTGATTACCCCGCTGGTAACCGGCATCGTGGTGCTGATGATCGGCCTGACCCTGATCAAGGTCGGCCTGATCAGCATGGGTGGTGGCTTCGGCGCCATGGCCAATGGCACCTTCGCCAATGGCGAGAACCTGCTGCTGTCGGGCGTGGTGCTGGCGATCATCGTCATCCTCAACCGCATCCCGGTGGTGTGGATGCGCAGCTGCGCCATCGTTATCGCCCTGGCGGTCGGCTATGCGCTGGCCGGTTACCTGGGCCGCCTGGATTTCACCGGCATGCACGAAGCCGCGCTGTTCCAGGTGCCGACGCCGCTGCACTTCGGCCTGGGCTTCTCCTGGGCACTGTTCATCCCGATGCTGGTGATCTACCTGGTAACTTCGCTGGAAGCCATCGGTGACGTCACCGCCACCAGCAAGGTGTCGCGCCAGCCGGTCGAAGGGCCGGTGTGGATGCAGCGGATCAAGGGCGGTGTGCTGGTGAACGGGGCCAACTCGCTGCTGGCCGGCTTGTTCAACACCTTCCCGAGCTCAATCTTTGCCCAGAACAATGGCGTGATTCAGCTGACCGGGATCGCCAGCCGCCATATCGGTATGTGGATTGCCGTGATGCTGGTGCTGCTGGGGCTGTTCCCGAGCGTTGCCGGGGTGATCCAGGCGGTGCCGGAGCCGGTGCTGGGTGGTGCGGCCATGGTCATGTTCGGGGCGGTTGCGGCTTCGGGGATCAATATCCTGGCCAGCACTCGCCTGGACCGTCGTGCCCTGCTGATCATCGCTGTATCCCTGGCCCTGGGCCTGGGTGTGGCGCAGGTGCCGGAGTTCCTGGCGCACATGCCGGCGGCGATTCGCAATGTGCTGGAGTCGGGCGTGGCTACCGGGGGTATCTGTGCCCTGCTGTTGAACTGGTTCTTGCCGGAGAGCAAGGAACAGGCCTGAGCCTGGAGTCCTTCTGTCAGGGCCATGGGGCTGCTTTGCAGCCCATCGCGACGCAAGGCCGCTCCTACACGAGGCCGCGTAGACCTGAAGATTGGTGCAAGACAGAAAGCCCGCCCCGCCATGCACAAGCGGGCGCGGGCTTTTTTGCTTTATCATGGCACCATTCCTTTTGCATGAGTTATCCATGAAATTCGCTATCGCGGTGTTCTCCCCGGCCCATGCGCCCTCCTCGCGGCGCGCCCTGCGCTACGCCGAGGCGGTGCTGGCCGGCGGGCATGAGATTGCCCGGCTGTTCTTCTACCAGGACGGGGTACACAGTGCCTCGGCCAACGTGGTCGCCCCCCAGGACGAGCTGGATGTTGCCGGCCAATGGCGCGCCTTCATTGCAGCCAACCAGCTGGACGCCGTGGTGTGCATCGCCGCCGCGCTGCGCCGTGGCGTGCTCGACGAGGCCGAGGCCAACCGCTACCAGCGCCCGGCCGTGAACCTGCCCAAGCCTTGGGAGCTGTCGGGGCTTGGCCAGCTACATGAGGCGGCACAGGTTGCCGATCGCCTTGTCTGCTTCGGAGGCGACTGAAATGGCCAAATCCTTGTTGATCATCAGCCGCCAGGCGCCCTGGAACGGCCCATCGGCCCGTGAAGCACTGGACATCGCCCTGGCTGGCGGCGCGTTCGATTTGCCGCTGGGCATGCTGTTCCTCGATGACGGCGTGTTCCAGCTCGCTGCAGACCAGCAGCCCACCGCCGTGCAACAGAAGAACCTGGCCGCCAACTTGCAGGCGCTGCCAATGTTCGGCGTCGAGGAACTGTTCGCCTGCAGCCACAGCCTCACTTGCCGCGGCCTGGCAGCCGACACTCTGACACTGCCGGTGCAAGTGCTGGACGACGCGGCCCTGACCGCACTGATCGCCCGTTTCGACCAGGTGGTAACGCTCTGATGACGACCCTGCATGTAATTGCCCACTCCCCGTTTGGCGACGAGCGCCTGGCCAGCTGCCTGCGCCTGCTCGGCACCGACGACGCCCTGCTGCTGTGCGGCGATGCTGTATATGCCCTGCGCAGCGGCAGCGAACCGCACCAACAGCTGCAAGCCGCCGGCCTGGCCCAGCGCCTGTTCGCCCTGGAAGAAGACGTGCAGGCCCGCGCGGTCGGCAACGAGCTGGCCAAGGCCGTGGACTACGCCGGGTTCGTCGAACTGTCGCTGCATTACGACAAGGTCAACAGCTGGCTATGAATACCCTCAACGTTGGCGATCAGGCGATCGCCCTGGACAAGGACGGCTTCCTGGTCGACCTGCAAGACTGGTCGCATGCCGCCGCCGAGGCTTTGGCCGCGCGCGAGGGCATCCCGTTGACGGCGGACCACTGGGAAATCCTCGAACTGCTGCGCCAGTTCTACCAGGAATTCCAGCTGTCCCCGGCCACTCGCCCGCTGATCAAGTACACGGCCCTCAAACTGGGCCCGGACAAGGGCAACAGCCCGCACCTCAACCGCCTGTTCAACGGCACTCCCGCCAAACTGGCCGCCAAGCTGGCGGGCCTGCCCAAGCCGACCAACTGCATATGACAGAACCTCGCCCGCTTACCCTGGAAACCCCTGCCGAACACCCGTTCGCCGAGTTCGTGCGCATTCTTGGCAAAGGCAAGCGCGGCGCGCGTGGCCTGACCCGTGAAGAAGCTCGCACGGCCATGACCCTGCTGCTGGAAGGCAAGGTCGAAGATGCCCAGCTCGGTGCCTTTCTCATGCTGCTGCGGCACAAGGAAGAAAGCGCCGAAGAACTGGCCGGCTTCACCGAGGCCCTGCGCGCCCACTTGCAGGCGCCGCGCATCGCCGTTGACCTGGACTGGCCCACCTACGCTGGCAAGAAGCGCCACCTGCCCTGGTACCTGCTGGCTGCCAAATGCCTGGCCAACAATGGTGTGCGCATCCTGATGCACGGTGGCGGTGCGCATACCGCCGGGCGCATGTACACCGAGCAACTGCTGTCCCTGCTGGAAATTCCACTGTGCCGTGACTGGGCTGCGGTCAGCCGGGCCCTGGACCAGCAGCGCCTGGCCTTCTTCCCGCTGCAGGACTGGGCCCCGCAGTTGCAGCGCATGATCGATCTGCGCAACACCCTGGGCCTGCGTTCGCCCATCCACTCGCTGGCCCGGGTGCTCAACCCGCTGGCTGCGCGTTGTGGCCTGCAGAGCATCTTCCACCCCGGTTACCAGGCGGTGCACCGCGAGGCCAGCCGCCTGCTGGGCGACCATGCCATGGTAATCAAGGGTGATGGCGGCGAGATCGAGGTAAACCCCGATGTCATCAGCCATCTGTACGGCACCACCGCCGGCGAAGCCTGGGACGAGGAATGGGCAGCGCTGAGCGAACGCCGCCACGTGAAGCCGCCAAGCCTGCAACCCGAGCAATTGCTGGCGGTCTGGCGTGGCGAGGCCGAGGACAGCTACGGTGAAATGGCCGTGGTCGCGACCATCGCCCTGGCCCTGCGCGGCCTGGGCCAGGACCGTGAGCAGGCTTTCGCCACGGCACGCGGTTACTGGGGCGCACGCAACCAATCGAATAACTAGATAGTAAGAGTGCAGTCTTTGCGCTAGTTATTCGAACGTTTTCCCCTAGACTGGGCTCCAACGACAAACAACTTTGTTCCGAGGAGCTCACCATGGGCCTTTTGATCGACGGCCGCTGGCATGACCAGTGGTATGAAAACGGCAAGGACGGCACGTTCAAACGCGAAAACGCCCAACGCCGCAATCAGCTGCCCGCTCCCGAAGCTGGCCGCTACCACCTGTACGTCTCGCTGGCCTGCCCATGGGCGCACCGCACCCTGATCTTCCGTGCCCTCAAGGGCCTGGAGCCGTTGATCGATGTGTCGGTGGTCAGCTGGCTGATGCAGGACCATGGCTGGACTTTCGACCAGCAGCAAGGTTCCAGCGGCGACCACCTCGACGCGCTGCAGTACCTGCACCAGCGCTACACCCAGGATGACCCGCACTACACTGGCCGCGTGACTGTACCGGTGCTGTGGGACAAGAAAGAGAAACGCATCGTCAACAACGAGTCGTCGGAGATCATCCGCATCTTCAACAGCGCGTTCAACGAACTGACCGGCAATACACTGGACCTGTACCCAGAGCCGCTGCGCCCGACCATCGAGGCGCTGAACGAACGCATCTACCCGGCGGTGAACAACGGCGTGTATCGCGCAGGCTTTGCCACTACGCAGGAAGCCTACGAGGCTGCGTTTGACGAAGTGTTCAACGAACTGGACTACCTGGAAGACTTGCTGAGCCGCAACCGCTACCTGGCCGGGGAATACCTGACCGAGGCCGATGTGCGCCTGTTCACCACCCTTGTGCGCTTCGATGCGGTGTACCACGGGCATTTCAAGTGCAACCTGCGCCGCCTGAGCGATTATCACAACCTGTCGAACTGGCTGCGTGAGCTGTACCAGTGGCCGGGGGTGGCGGGCACAGTGGACATGGAGCATATCCAGAAGCACTACTACATGAGCCACAAGACCATCAACCCGAACGGGATCGTGCCCAAGGGGCCGCTGCAAGACTTCAACCTGCCACATGACCGGGAGCGGTTGGCAGGCAAGGGGATTTGGCAGGCTTGAGATTGCAGGGGCTGCTCTGCAGCCCATCGCGACACAAGGCCGCTCCTACAGGGGATCGCTATCTCCTGTAGGAGCGGCCTTGTGTCGCGATGGGCCGCAAAGCGGCCCCAACGATTTCAGCTGTTCTGCGAACCTTCGAACCAGGCCAGCTTGTCACGCAACTGCACCACTTCCCCGACAATCACCAGGGTTGGCGCATGCACTTCATGCTGGGCCACCAGGTCCGGCAAGTCCGCCAAGGTGCCGGTGAACACCCGCTGATTACGCGTAGTCCCCTGCTGCACCAGCGCCGCCGGGGTACTGGCCGCGCGGCCATGGCGAATCAGCTCGGCGCAGATGGTCGGCAAGCCCACCAAGCCCATGTAGAACACCAGGGTCTGTGCCGGCGCCACCAGGTCATGCCAAGGCAGGTTGCTGGTGCCATCCTTCAGGTGCCCGGTCACGAAACGTACTGACTGGGCATAGTCGCGGTGAGTCAGCGGAATTCCACCATAGGCGGAACACCCACTGGC
Organism: Pseudomonas asiatica; assembly: GCF_040214835.1. Lineage (NCBI taxonomy): Bacteria > Pseudomonadati > Pseudomonadota > Gammaproteobacteria > Pseudomonadales > Pseudomonadaceae > Pseudomonas > Pseudomonas asiatica. Next base: position 3,701,190 of record NZ_CP157874.1, read on the forward strand.
CGCGGTAATGCCCGGCACCACCTGGAACGGGATGCCATGCTCGGCCAGTTCTTCGATCTCTTCGCCGCCCCGGCCGAAGATGAACGGGTCGCCGCCCTTCAGGCGCAGCACACGCTTGCCCTGCCGGGCCAGGTCGACCAGCAGGCGGTTGATCTGGTCCTGAGGCACGGCATGGTCGGCGCGACGCTTGCCCACGTAGATACGCTCGGCATCGCGGCGGCACATCTCGATGATCGCCGGTGCCACCAGGCGGTCGTACAGCACCACATCCGCCTGCTGCATCAGGCGCAAGGCACGGAAGGTCAGCAAGTCCGGATCGCCCGGGCCCGCACCCACCAGGTACACCTCACCGCCCTGCTGCACCGGCGCACCGTCGACCATCGCCTGCAACAGGCGCTCGGCCTCGGCGCCCTGCCCGGCCAGCTGACGCTCGGCAATCGGCCCCTGGAACACGGTTTCCCAGAAGCCACGGCGCTGGTTGACGTCCGGGTACAAGGCCTTGACCTTGTCGCGGAAGCGTGCGGCCAGGCCGGCCAGTTCGCCGTACGCGGACGGGATCCAGGCCTCCAGCTTGGCGCGAATCAAGCGCGCCAGCACCGGAGCATCACCGCCACTGGACACCGCAACCACCAACGGCGAACGGTCGACGATCGCCGGGAAGATCACCGTGCACAGGGCCGGCGCATCCACCACGTTGACCGGCAGGCTGAGGGCCTGCGCATCCGCCGACACCTGGGCATTGAGCCCGGGGTCGTCGGTGGCCGCGATCACCAGCCGGCAACCGACCAGGTCGGCTGCCTGATAGCCGCGCACCAGCACCTCGCCGCCACCTTCCCGGGCCAGCGCGGCCAACTGGCCGTCGACATCCGGTGCCACCACGCGCAGCGCGGCGCCGGCATCGGCCAGCAGGCGCGCCTTGCGCAAGGCGATCTCACCGCCGCCAACGACCAGCACGCGGCCGCCCTGCAGCTTGTGGAACAGCGGCAGGTAATCCATTTAGCGGATAACCTCGACGCCGCCCATGTAAGGCTTCAGCACTTCCGGCACACGGATCGAACCGTCGGCCTGCTGGTAGTTTTCCAGCACGGCAACCAGGGTACGGCCTACGGCCAGGCCGGAGCCGTTGAGGGTGTGCACCAGCTCTGGCTTGCCGGTTTCCGGGTTGCGCCAGCGGGCCTGCATACGGCGCGCCTGGAAGTCACCGCAGTTGGAGCACGAGCTGATTTCGCGGTACTTGTCCTGGCTTGGTACCCACACTTCCAGGTCGTAGGTCTTCACCGCACCAAAGCCCATGTCGCCGGTGCACAGGGCCAGCACGCGGTACGGCAGCTCCAGCAGCTGCAGCACGCGCTCGGCGTTGGCAGTCAGGCCTTCCAGGGCTTCCATCGACTTGGACGGCTCGACCACCTGCACCATCTCGACCTTGTCGAACTGGTGCTGGCGGATCATGCCGCGGGTGTCACGGCCGGAAGCACCGGCTTCGCTGCGGAAGCACGGGGTGTGGGCAACCAGTTTCAGTGGCAGCTGCTTGGCGTCGAGGATTTCACCGGCCACCAGGTTGGTCAGCGACACTTCGGCGGTCGGGATCAGGTAGAAGTCGGCCTCGCCTTCGCGGCTGATCTTGAACAGGTCTTCCTCGAACTTCGGCAGCTGGCCGGTGCCCTGCAGGGCCGGGGCCTGGACCAGGTACGGGGTGTAGTGCTCCTCGTAGCCGTGCTCGCCGGTGTGCAGGTTGATCATGAACTGCGCCAGGGCGCGGTGCAGGCGGGCGATCGGGCCGCGCAGCACGGCAAAACGTGCGCCAGACAGCTTGGCGGCGGCTTCGAAGTCCAGGCCACCGCTGACTTCGCCAAGGGCGACGTGGTCCTTGATTTCGAAGTCGAAAGCCTTCGGCGTGCCCCAACGGCGCACTTCGACGTTGTCGTCTTCGCTGGCACCGACCGGTACGCTGGCGTCCGGCAGGTTGGGGATGGTCAGCAGGATGCCATCCAGTTCGGCCTGAATGCCGTCCAGCTCGGTCTTGCCGGCAGCCAGTTCGTTGGCCATGCGCTCGACGTCGGCCATCAGCGGCGCAATGTCTTCGCCCTTGGCCTTGGCCTGGCCGATGGACTTGGAACGGGCGTTACGCTCGGCCTGCAGCTGCTCGGTGCGGGTCTGCACAGCCTTGCGGCGCTCTTCCAGTGATTCGATGCGCGCGACATCCAGGCTGAAGCCACGGGAGGCCAGGCGATCCGCCACTTCCTGAAGTTGGCCGCGTAACAGTTTGGAATCGAGCATATCGTTCTCTCGTTATGTGTAGGTGTTGGTTCAGAATCGGGTCAGGGACAGGCCGGCCCAGGTCGCGAGCAGCCCGCCCACCACGCTGATACCGGTATAGCCCAGAGCCAGCGGCACTTGCCCGCTTTCCAGCAGGCGTACGGTATCCAGCGAAAAGGAGGAAAAAGTCGTCAGGCCACCGAGGAAGCCGACGATCAGCCCGGCGCGCAGCTCGACCGGCACGATCGGCTTGTGCAGGAACAGGCCATAGAGCAGGCCGATCAGCAGGCAGCCAATCAGGTTGACCGCCAGCGTACCGAGATAGAAGTGCCGTGGCCAGTGGGCAGCCACCCAGTTGGTGGTAGCAAAGCGCAACAAGGTACCGGCAATACCGCCAGCGCTGACGGCGGCAATCAGTGCAATCACGGTTTTCTCCGCTGGCGGGGGCTGTTGCGGTCAAGGTCGGCCAAGTGGCGCAGCTTCTCGCCAATCTTCAGTTCCAGGCCACGAGGCACCGGCTGGTAGTACTGGCGCGGCTCGAGCTCCTCGGGGAAGTAGTCTTCGCCGGCGGCATAGGCGTCGGGTTCATCGTGGGCATAGCGGTACTCGTCGCCATAGCCCAGTTGCTTCATCAGCTTGGTCGGGGCGTTGCGCAGGTGCAGCGGCACTTCCAGCGAACCGTGCTCGGCGGCCTCGCGCAGGGCGGTCTTGAAGCCCATGTACACCGCGTTGCTCTTCGGTGCGCAGGCGAGGTAGGTGATGGCCTGGGCCACTGCCAGTTCGCCCTCGGGGCTGCCCAGGCGCTCTTGCACATCCCAGGCCGCCAGGCACAGGCTGAGCGCGCGCGGGTCGGCGTTGCCGATGTCCTCGCTGGCCATGCGCACCACGCGGCGGGCGATGTACAGCGGGTCGCAGCCGCCGTCGAGCATGCGCGCGAACCAGTACAGGGCGCCATCGGGGTTGGAGCCGCGCACCGACTTGTGCAGCGCGGAAATCTGGTCGTAGAACGCCTCGCCCCCCTTGTCGAAGCGGCGGCGGCTGTCGCCGAGCAGGCTCTGCAGCATCTCGACGTCGATCTCGCTGCCGTCTTCAGCCAGGTCCGAGGCGTTTTCCAGGAAGTTGAGCATGCGCCGGCCATCGCCATCGGCGGCGGCCATCAGCATCTTGAAGGCGTCGTCACCAACCCGCAGGTTGCGCTTGCCCAGGCCGCGCTCTTCAGTCAGCGCGCGGTTGACCAGCTTGCGCAGCGCCGCCTCGTCCAGGCTCTTGAGCACATACACCCGCGCCCGCGACAGCAATGCGTTGTTCAGCTCGAACGACGGGTTTTCGGTGGTGGCGCCAATGAACAGCAGGGTGCCGTCTTCCACATAGGGCAGGAAGGCATCCTGCTGCGACTTGTTGAAGCGGTGCACTTCGTCGACGAACAGGATGGTACGGCGGCCGTACTGGCCAGCCTGCTGCTTGGCCACTTCGACCGCCTGGCGAATCTCCTTCACCCCGGCCAGTACCGCCGACACCGTTTCGAAGTGCGCGTCGCAGAACTGCGCCAGCAGCCGCGCGAGGGTGGTCTTGCCCACCCCTGGCGGCCCCCAGAAGATCATCGAGTGCAGCGCACCCTGCTCCAGCGCCTCGCGCAGCGGTTTGCCGCGCGCCAGCAGGTGCTCCTGGCCGACGTACTCGTCCAGGTTGGACGGGCGCAGGCGAGCGGCCAGGGGCTGGGCGACGGGTTCGCTTCGAAACAGGTCCATGGCGAGCTCTGGTTACTCCTTGATGACGTCCGCGCCTTTGGGGATGTCGAACTTGAACTTGCTGTCCGGCACCGCCTGGTTGGCTTTCACGCCATTGAACAGGATGTTGGTGCGCTGGCCGACGCTGTCGATCAGCTGCATGTCGTTGATCAGGCCCTTGCGGAACGACACACGCAGCGAGTCGAACAGGGTGTCCTTGGTCTTCGGCTTGAGGGTGAAGTCCATCACTTCGCCCTGCTCCTTCGAGCTGATGTCGAAGCTCTGGCTGATCTTCGACACGTCACCGGACAGCAGCAGCGCCGGGGTCTGGTTCAGGCGCTGGTCAAGCTTCTTGATGGTCGCCTGCTCCAGGTCCGGGTCCCACAGGGTGACGTTCTTGCCGTCGGATACCACCACCTGCTCCTGCGGCGCATCGGTGTGCCAGTAGAACAGGCCCGGGCGCTTGACGGTCATCTTGCCGGATGTTTCCTGCAGGCTGGTGCCGCCGGCGTCCAGGGTCAGCTGGGAAAAGTTGGCCTCGATGGTCTGCGACTTTTCCAGCAATTGGGTCAGGCGTTGTACGTCTTGCTCACCGGCATAAGCCGATACGGTGGCCGACACAGAAACCGCGGCCAGGGCAGAAACCAACAGCATGCGAATCGCGCGCATGGGAGTCCTCATCGAGCATTGAAAAGGCCGGGCGCCACCGTTGGCGCCCGGCAAGGTGTTCGTCAGTCGCGCGGGCCGCCCGGGGCTATCACTTCCCGCGAGCCGTTGCTGTTCATGGGGGTGACCACGCCGGCCATTTCCATGGCTTCGATCATGCGGGCGGCGCGGTTGTAGCCGATCTTCAGTTTGCGCTGCACGGCCGAGATGGACGCGCGGCGGCTTTCCAGCACGAACTGCACGGCCTCATCATACAGGGCGTCGCTTTCCGAATCTTCGCCATCGCCACCACCGCCGCCGCCTTCGAAGCCGCTGCCGGCCTCCTCGACGCCGTTGAGGATGTCGTCGTTGTAGTCCGGGGCGCCGCGCAGCTTCCACGCTTCCACCACGCGGTGCACCTCGTCGTCGGAGACGAACGCGCCGTGCACACGAATCGGCAGGCTGGTGCCCGGCGGCATGTACAGCATGTCACCGTGGCCCAGCAGCTGTTCGGCACCACCCTGGTCGATGATGGTCCGCGAGTCGATCTTGCTCGACACCTGGAACGCCATGCGGGTCGGGATGTTGGCCTTGATCAGGCCGGTAATCACGTCCACCGACGGGCGCTGGGTAGCGAGGATCAGGTGGATACCGGCCGCACGTGCCTTCTGGGCGATACGGGCGATCAGCTCTTCGACCTTCTTGCCGACGATCATCATCATGTCGGCGAATTCGTCGACCACCACCACGATGGTCGGCAGGGTTTTCAGCGCAGGCGGCTCATCGTCCATGCTCTCGCGGCGGTACAGCGGGTCATGGATGATCTCGCCGGCTTCCTGGGCGTCCTTGATCTTGCGGTTGAAGCCGGCCAGGTTACGCACGCCCATGGCCGCCATCAGCTTGTAGCGCCGCTCCATCTCGGCCACGCTCCAGCGCAGGGCGTTGGCGGCATCCTTCATGTCGGTGACCACCGGGCACAGCAGGTGCGGGATGCCCTCGTAGATCGACAGTTCAAGCATTTTCGGGTCGATCATGATCAGCCGCGCGTCTTCCGGGCTGGACTTGAACAGGATCGACAGGATCATAGCGTTCACACCCACCGACTTACCGGAACCGGTGGTACCGGCCACCAGCAGGTGCGGCATCTTGGCCAGGTCGGTGATCACCGGCTTGCCGCCGATGTCGTGGCCCAGGGCCAGGGTGACCGGCGACTTCTGCTCGTCGTACTGCGGCGTAGCCAGCACTTCGGAGAAACGCACCATCTGCCGGTTCTCGTTGGGGATCTCGATACCCACGGTGGTCTTGCCGGGGATGACCTCGACCACACGCACACTGGTCACTGCCAGCGAGCGCGCCAGGTCCTTGGCCAGGTTGGCGATACGGCTGACCTTCACGCCGGCGGCCGGCTGGATTTCGTAACGGGTAATCACCGGGCCCGGGTGGATCGAGTCCACCGCCACTTCCACGCCGAATTCCTTGAGTTTGATTTCCAGCAGCTGGCCGACACCGGCCAGGGATTCAGGCGAGTACTCGATCTTCTTCTGTTCGGCCGGGTCGAGGATGGAGATCGACGGCAAGGTACCTTCCACCGCGCTGTCGACGAACAGCGGCGCCTGCTTCTCCTTCATCACCCGCTTGCTCGGCTCCGGCGCCCTGGCGGGTGTCGGCGGCACGATCATAGGGGCCGCGGCAGGTTGTTCGCGGGAGATTACCGGCTCACGTGGTGCCGGCGACTCGCGTGGCACCACAGGCTCGCGCGACAGGGTTGGCTCACGTGGCTCGACCGGCTGGGCAGGTGCTTCTTCACGCTTGAAGATGCGCTCGCGCAGCGCCGGCTTGGCCGGTTCGCGCTTGTCGGCGGCCATTGGCGCGGCCTTGACCACCGGTTCATCCTCGCGCAGCTGCGCCTCCAGGCGCTTGCGTTCGTTGCGTGCTTCCCACCAACGGTTGGCGGCGCCCTGCACCAGCTCGAACAGGTCGAGGGTGATCTTGCCGGTCAGGTCCATCACCTTGAACCACGACAGGTCGGTGAACACGGTCAGGCCGAACAGGAACAGGGCAATGAACATCAGCGTGCTGCCCTGCACGTTCAGCAGGTTGCGCGCCAGGTCGCCCAGGCTCTCGCCCAGTGCACCACCGGCGGAGAACGGCATGCTCGCAGGCGGGTGGAAATGGATATGCGCCAGCGCCGCACCAGACAGCACCAGGAACACCAGGCCGATCAGCCGCCAGGAGAACAGCCAGCCGCTCCAGTCCCATGGCTGGTGGCGTTCGCGGAAGATCTGCCAGGTCTTTATCGCCAGCAGCAGCGGGAAGATGTAGGCGAAGTACCCCAGCACCATGAACAGGATGTCGGCGAAGTAGGCACCGGCACGCCCGGCGGCGTTCTGCACCTGGTCGATGTTGCTGGTGTGGCTGAAGCCCGGGTCGGACGTATCGTAGGTCAGCAGCGCCATCCACAGGTACAGGCACAGGGCGCCGACAGCGATCAACGCACCTTCCTTGAGGCGATAATGCAGCTGCTGCCGCCACAGGGGGACGGGCAAGGGAGCTGGAGTTGCGGTGGATTTCTTCAAAACGCGTCTATTCCTGCGCGTGCTGCGCGTCCAATAGTGATCGGCCGACGGTGCGGCCAATGAACCACTACTTTTAACATTACTGCCCGCCAGCCGCCATGGCGGCACGCCAGATGGGGGTATGGCCGGGGGCGACTTTCATATAACTGCAATTTGAGCATGCATTTTCTTTTGTGACAAAGGCTTATGCTGTGTTTTTGCACAGGTGTGACAGCAAATGTAGCGGATGGTGCCTGCTGTTCCATGAATGTGTAGGAAATTGCCTATTTTCATCGCCTGTGCCGGCCTCTTCGCGGGCTTGCCCGCTCCCACAGGTACCCCAGCAGGCTTCAGCGCCTGCACATGGCCTGTGGGAGCGGGCGCGCCCGCGAAGAAGCCAAAGAGATTGACCCTGCTTTTCACCCGCGCCATGCTGCCCTCTCCCCTCCCCCACCGCACGATAGACCATGCTCACCTGGCTGACCCGCGACTCGCTGACCTTCCCGCCCCTGGAAAAGGCCCTGCACGACCCCAACGGCCTGCTCGCTGCCGGCGGCGACCTGAGCCCCGAGCGCCTGGTGCAGGCCTATCGCCATGGCTGCTTCCCGTGGTATCAGGACGGCCAGCCGATCCTCTGGTGGTCGCCCGACCCGCGCACGGTGCTGCTCCCGGAGCAGCTGCACGTGTCGCGCTCGCTGGCCAAGCTAATGCGTCAGGGTCGTTACCAGGTCAGCTTCGACACCGACTTCCCGGCGGTGATCGCCGCCTGCGCCGCGCCACGCGACTACGCCGACGGTACCTGGATCACCGACACCATGCGCGCCGCCTACTGCGAGCTGCACCGGCGCGGCATCGCCCATTCGGTGGAGGTGCGCCAGGATGGCGAGCTGGTCGGCGGCCTGTACGGCCTGGCCATGGGCCAGCTGTTCTTCGGCGAATCGATGTTCAGCCGCGCCGACAATGCCTCCAAGGTCGGCTTCGTGACCCTGGTCAACCACCTGCGCCAGGCCGGTTTCGTCCTCATCGACTGCCAGATGCCGACCAACCACCTGCACAGCCTGGGCGCCCACGCCATCAGCCGCGCCGAGTTCGCCGGCTACCTGGCACGCCACCTCGACCAGCCCAACAGCGCCACATGGCGTCCCTAGGCGAGTTCCCATAGCTGGCTTACACTTAAAGCAAAGTCTCACCGAGGGGGTTGATCATGACAGAGTTGGCGCGGTTGAAGTTCTATGCCACTCAGCCCCACTCCTGCAGCTACCTGCCCGACGAACAGGCAACCACACTGTTCCTCGACCCCAGCCAGCCGATGGATGTGCACGTGTACGCCGATTTGTCGGAAATGGGCTTCCGCCGCAGTGGCGACCACCTGTACCGCCCGCATTGCCAGAACTGCAATGCCTGCGTGCCGGCACGCATCCCGGCGGCGCGTTTCATCCCCAACCGCCAGCAACGGCGCATCCTCAAGCGCAACGCCGACCTGACCGTGACCGCCGCGCGCCCGGCGTTCAAGGAAGAGTACTTCGAGCTGTACCGGCGCTATATCGAAACGCGCCACGCCGACGGTGACATGTACCCGCCCAGCCGCGACCAGTTCTCCACCTTCCTGGTGCGCGACCTGCCGTTCTGCTGGTTCTACGAGTTCCGCCTGGAAGGCCGCTTGGTGGCGGTAGCGGTGTGCGACCTGCTGCCCAACGGCCTGTCAGCGGTGTACACCTTCTACGAGCCGGACGAAGAACGCCGCAGCCTGGGCCGCTTCGCCATCCTCTGGCAGATCACCGAAGCCCTGCGCCAGGACCTCGAGGCGGTTTACCTGGGTTACTGGATCAAGAACTGCAAGAAAATGAACTACAAGACGCAGTATCGGCCTATCGAACTGTTGATAAATCAGCGCTGGGTCACCCTCAACTGAAAGGCATTGGCTTGACACACAGTTTTCGGGCATAATCCACGCCACTTTTTTGCCCGGTGCGGTTATGCGTCGGGCCAACACTGGATCCGAGGGCTCTACTGCATGTCGAAAGAAGACAGCTTCGAAATGGAAGGTACTGTCGTCGACACCCTGCCCAACACCATGTTCCGCGTGGAGTTGGAAAACGGGCACGTCGTAACCGCGCACATCTCCGGAAAGATGCGCAAGAACTACATCCGTATTCTCACTGGCGACAAGGTCCGCGTCGAACTGACGCCCTACGACCTGAGCAAGGGCCGCATCACCTACCGTGCGCGCTAAGCTCAAGCCATGAAAAAGCCCGGCCATGTGCCGGGCTTTTTTGTGCCTTCAGGATTGTAGGGGCTGCTTTGCAGCCCTTCGCGGGCACGCCCGCTCCCACAGGTATTAACTATCCCCCTGTGGGAGCGGGCGTGCCCGCGAAGGGCCGCATAGCGGCCCAATCTGTCACGCAACCTCAGCCGTGGTCTCGAAGTCGAACACCAGCTCGCCATCGCGCAGGTCGACGTGCACCACACCACCATGCTCGGCCAGTTCGCCAAACAGGATCTCCTCGGCCAGCGGCCGCTTGATCTTGTCCTGGATCAGCCGCGCCATCGGCCGCGCACCCATCTGCACGTCGTAGCCCGAGGCCGCCAGCCAGCCGCGTGCATCATCGCTGACTTCCAGCAGCACACGTTTGTCTTCCAGCTGCGCCTGCAGTTCGATAAGGAACTTGTCGACGATGCTCTTGATCGTCTCGTGGCTCAGGCGGCCAAACTGGATGATGGTGTCCAGGCGGTTGCGGAACTCCGGCGTGAAGCTCTTGCGGATGACTTCCATGGCATCGGACGCATGGTCCTGATGAGTAAAGCCGATCGAGGCCCGGGCGGCGGTTTCTGCGCCAGCGTTGGTGGTCATGATCAGGATCACGTTGCGGAAGTCGGCCTTGCGCCCGTTGTTGTCGGTCAGGGTACCGTGGTCCATCACCTGCAGCAGCAGGTTGAAGACTTCCGGGTGGGCCTTCTCGATTTCGTCGAGCAGCAATACGCAGTGCGGTTGCTTGGTGATCGCCTCGGTCAGCAAACCACCCTGGTCGAAGCCAACATAGCCAGGAGGCGCACCGATCAGGCGCGACACGGTGTGGCGCTCCATGTACTCGGACATGTCGAAGCGCACCAGCTCCACGCCCAGCGCCTTGGCCAGCTGCCGTGCTGCTTCGGTCTTGCCGACGCCGGTCGGGCCGGCGAACAGGAACGAACCGACAGGCTTGTCCGGCGACTTGAGGCCGGCGCGGGACAGCTTGATGGCGGTGGCCAGCGAATCGATCGCCTGGTCCTGACCAAATACGGTCAACTTCAGGTCACGCTCGAGGTTGCGCAGCAGTTCCTTGTCGGAACTGGTGACGTGCTTCGGCGGAATCCGCGCGATCTTGGCGACGATGTCTTCGACCTGCGGCACGTCGATGCGCTTGACGCGGTTGGCCTCCGGCTGCAGGCGCTGGTAGGCACCGGCTTCGTCGATCACGTCGATGGCCTTGTCCGGCATGTGCCGGTCATTGATGTAGCGCGAGGCCAGTTCAGCGGCGGCGCGCAAGGCTTCGTCGCTGTACTCGATGTTGTGGTGGCTTTCGAAGCGCCCTTTCAGGCCACGCAGGATGCCCACGGTGTCTTCGACCGACGGCTCGCTGACATCGACCTTCTGGAAGCGCCGCGCCAGGGCACGGTCCTTCTCGAAGATGCCGCGGAATTCCTGGAACGTAGTCGAACCGATGCAACGGATCTCACCGGACGACAGCAATGGCTTGAGCAGGTTGGACGCATCCATCACCCCGCCCGACGCCGCACCGGCACCAATGATGGTGTGGATTTCGTCGATGAACAGGATCGCCTGCGGGCGCTTGCGCAGCTCGCCGAGCAGCGCCTTGAAGCGCTTCTCGAAATCGCCACGGTATTTGGTACCCGCCAGCAGTGCGCCGAGATCGAGGGAATACACCACGCTCTGCGCCAGCAAATCGGGCACCTGGCCATCGACGATACGCTTGGCCAGGCCTTCGGCGATGGCGGTCTTGCCCACGCCTGCCTCACCCACCAGCAGCGGGTTGTTTTTGCGCCGACGGGCTAGGATTTGCGCCACGCGCTCAACTTCCTGCTCGCGGCCTACCAGCGGGTCGATACGGCCGGCACGGGCCAGTTCGTTCAGGTTGCTGGCATAGGCATCCAGCGGGTTGCTCGAAGAGGCGGTATCGCCGCCCTCTTCATCCTGCATTTCCTGGTCGTTTTCGGAATGCGGACCATGGCCCGGCACCTTGGAGATGCCATGGGCGATGTAGTTGACCACGTCGATGCGGGCCACGCTCTGCTGCTTGAGCAGGAACACGGCCTGGCTTTCCTGTTCGCTGAAGATCGCCACCAGCACGTTGGCGCCAGTGACTTCACGCTTGCCGGAGCTTTGCACGTGGAACACGGCACGCTGCAGTACACGCTGGAAGCCCAGGGTCGGCTGGGTTTCACGATCTTCGTCGTTGACCGGGATCAGGGGTGTGGTGGAATCGATGAACTCTTGCAGGTCGTGCTTGAGTTTGTCGAGATTGGCGCCACAGGCGCGCAGAACGGTCGCGGCAGCCTCATTGTCAAGGAGTGCCAGCAGCAGATGTTCGACGGTCATGAACTCATGACGCTTCGAACGAGCCTCCTTGAAGGCAAGATTGAGGGTGACTTCGAGCTCGCGGTTTAACATAGCTTCACCTCATACCCAAGTGGTCGGCGATTAACCGTCCTTCTCGATTTCACAGAGTAGCGGATGCTGGCTTTCCCTGGCGTATTGGTTGACCTGCATAGCCTTTGTTTCGGCGATGTCACGGGTAAACAATCCGCACACTGCCCGCCCTTCGGTATGGACGGTCAGCATGATCTTGGTCGCCAGCTCGCGGTTCAGATTGAAGAACGTCTCGAGCACTTCGACGACGAAATCCATCGGCGTGTAGTCATCGTTGAACAAAACCACCTTGTACATCGGTGGCGCCTGCAGGATCGGCTTGGCTTCCTGAACTGCAAGACCCGAGCCGTCGTCCTCATTCGATTGCGGGCGATCCTGATTGAATGTTAGTCGAATCTCACTAGGTGCATGCATGGAAAGAATTTCATCATGAGCGACAGGTTAAGGTTGTGGGTTGACTGCGAAGGGCACGGCCAGCGCAGGCGCCGGGCGACCTTGACTATCGGCAAAACGGTGTTACAACCAATAAGAACCCACCGTGGTCGATAAAGATCCGCGCAGTCAACCAGATTTTTCGCATGGTTCGTATGCGGATGAAGTGGATGATACTCCAGTGATGGAGTCCTTTGCAGAGGGACATAGGGATGGCAAGCGGTAAAGTCAAGTGGTTCAACAATGCCAAGGGCTACGGATTCATCAATGAAGAGGGCAAGACTGACGACTTGTTCGCTCATTATTCAGCCATCCAGATGGACGGGTACAAGACGCTCAAGGCCGGCCAGGCCGTGAGCTTCGACATCGTCCAGGGCCCCAAAGGCCTGCACGCGGTGAATATCAGCAGCGCCACTGCCGCCGCGGCCGCCAGGGCTCCGCACACCAGCAGCACTGCCGACGCCTGAACTGCCGCGCTGCCTGCCGGTACACGAAAAAAACCGGCCGCCTCCTGACTGGAAGCGGCCGGTTTTCCGTTGCCTTACATATGCTTGATCATTTCATCGCCAAAGCCTGAACTGCTCACCAGCCTGGCGCCGTCCATCAGGCGTTCGAAGTCATAGGTCACGGTCTTGGCAGCAATCGCGCCATTGGTACCCTTGATGATCAGGTCCGCCGCCTCGGTCCAGCCCATGTGCCGCAGCATCATCTCCGCCGACAGGATCACCGAACCCGGGTTGACCTTGTCCTGCCCGGCATACTTGGGCGCGGTGCCGTGGGTGGCCTCGAACATGGCCACGGTGTCGGACAGGTTGGCACCCGGCGCAATGCCGATACCGCCCACTTCCGCCGCCAGGGCATCGGACAGGTAGTCACCGTTGAGGTTGAGGGTGGCGATCACGTCGTACTCGGCCGGGCGCAGCAGGATCTGCTGCAGCATGGCGTCGGCGATGGCGTCCTTGACGATGACCTCGCGGCCGCTCTTGGGGTTCTTGAACTTCATCCATGGGCCACCATCGAGCAGCTCGGCCCCGAACTCGTCGCGCGCCACTTCATAGCCCCAGTCCTTGAAGGCACCCTCGGTGAACTTCATGATGTTGCCCTTGTGCACCAGGGTCAGCGACTCGCGGTCGTTGTCCACCACATACTGCAGGGCCTTGCGCACCAGGCGCTTGGTGCCCTCCTTCGACACCGGCTTGACGCCAATGCCACAGTCCTGGTCGAAGCGGATCTTGGTAACGCCCATTTCCTCCTTGAGGAACTTGATCACCTTGTTCGCCTCGGGCGAACCGGCCTTCCACTCGATGCCGGCATAGATGTCCTCGGAGTTCTCGCGGAAGATCACCATGTCCACATCGCCGGGTTTTTTCACCGGGCTGGGCACGCCCTGGAACCACAGCACCGGGCGCAGGCACACGTACAGGTCCAGTTGCTGGCGCAGGGCCACGTTGAGCGACCGGATACCGCCGCCCACCGGGGTGGTCAGCGGCCCCTTGATCGACACCACGTAATCACGCACGGCATCGAGGGTTTCCTGGGGCAGCCAGGTGTCCTGGTCGTACACCTGGGTGGCTTTTTCGCCGGCGTACACCTCCATCCAGGCGATCTTGCGCTTGCCGCCGTAGGCCTTCTGCACGGCGGCGTCGACCACCTTGATCATTACCGGCGAGACATCGACGCCAATCCCGTCGCCCTCGATATAAGGAATGATCGGGTTGTCGGGAACGTTGAGCGAATGGTCTGCATTGACGGTGATCTTCGCGCCGTCGGTCGGAACCTTGATTTTCTGGTATCCCATGCTTGCACTACTCCGCTGTCGGGTGTGATTGGACATCATGCGATCCACTGAGCCTAAACCACATCTGCCGACCTGCAAGGCATGCGACAACCCGCCACATTGCCGCTTAGTCTTTGGTCTTATAAATGGGCCGATATCACTTGGCCTTGCTGATTAGCCCGAATGGTTTGGTATACTCCGCCGCGACCGAAGGGTCATCGGGGCGATCCCTTGGAAAAATGCGGACCGCCCTTGGCCATGAATGGACACAAAGCCTGGCCACGAAGCCTGGACTGTTACCGCAGCCCAGCACTTGACGCTCGACTGATGCATCCACCATCACCGCTCGCAGCCTCTCGACTTTCCGCTCATGGCGTTGCCAGGGCGATGCGCCTACCCTGCGCACCACGAGACTCGAGCACGCTCAGCACACAGAGAGTTAACCCGCATGCCCACCCGTTCCAAGATCATCTATACCTTCACCGACGAAGCCCCCGCCCTCGCCACTTACTCGCTGCTGCCGATCATCGAAGCCTTTACCGCTTCGGCTGACATCGCCGTCGAAACCCGCGACATCTCCCTGGCTGGCCGTATCCTCGCCGCCTTCCCGGAGCAACTGGGCGCAGAGAAGCAAGTAGGCGATCACCTGGCGGAACTGGGCCAGCTGGCTACCACCCCTGAAGCCAACATCATCAAGCTGCCGAACATCAGCGCCTCGGTACCGCAGCTGAAAGCCGCGATCAAGGAACTGCAGGGCAAGGGCTTCAACATCCCTGACTACGCCGACGAGCCGGCCACCGCGGAAGAGAAAGAATCCCGCGCCCGCTACGACCGCATCAAAGGTTCCGCCGTGAACCCGGTCCTGCGCGAAGGCAACTCCGACCGCCGCGCGCCGCTGTCGGTCAAGAACTACGCCCGCAAGCACCCGCACAAGATGGGCGCCTGGGCTGCCGACTCCAAGTCGCACGTTGCCCACATGACCCAGGGCGACTTCTACGGCAGCGAGAAAGCCGCACTGATCGAGGCTGACGACAGCCTGCGCATCGAGCTGGTCGGCAAAGACGGCAACACCACCGTACTGAAAGAAAAGACTGCGGTAAAAGCTGCCGAAGTCATCGACTGCGCCACCATGAGCCGCAAGGCCCTGAAAGCCTTCATCGCCGAGCAGATCGCCGATGCCAAGGCTTCCGGCGTGCTGCTGTCGGTACACCTGAAAGCCACCATGATGAAGGTCTCCGACCCGATCATGTTCGGCGTCATCGTCGAAGAGTTCTACAACGACGTGCTGGCCAAGCACGCCGCCGCCCTGGCTGAAGTAGGCTTCAACGCCAACAACGGCATCGGCGACCTGTACGCCCGCATCAAGGACCTGCCAGCCGAGAAGCAGGCCGAGATCGAAGCCGACATCCAGGCCCTGTACGCCCAGCGTCCGGCCCTGGCCATGGTCAACTCCGACAAAGGCATCACCAACCTGCACGTGCCGAGCGACGTCATCGTCGACGCCTCGATGCCGGCCATGATCCGTGACTCGGGCAAGATGTGGAACGCCGCCGGCGAACTGCAGGATGCCAAGGCGATCATCCCGGACCGCTGCTACGCCGGCATCTACCAGGCCACCATCGAAGACTGCAAGGCCAACGGCGCCTTCGACCCGACCACCATGGGCAGCGTACCGAACGTCGGCCTGATGGCACAGAAGGCCGAAGAATACGGCTCCCACGACAAGACCTTCCAGATCAAGGCCGACGGCGTCGTGCGCGTGGTCGACAGCAAAGGCCAGGTCGTTCTCGAGCAGAACGTCGAAGCCGGCGACATCTTCCGCATGTGCCAGGTCAAGGACGCGCCGATCCAGGACTGGGTCAAGCTGGCCGTCAACCGTGCCCGCCTGAGCAACACCCCTGCAGTGTTCTGGCTGGACCCGGCCCGCGCCCACGACGGCGTGATGATCGAGAAGGTGCAGAAGTACCTGAAGGATCACGACACCTCCGGCCTGGACATCCGCATCCTGGCACCGGTAGACGCCATCAAGTTCTCCCTGGCCCGCATCCGCGAAGGCAAGGACACCATCTCGGTGACCGGCAACGTGCTGCGCGACTACCTGACCGACCTGTTCCCGATCATGGAACTGGGCACCAGCGCCAAGATGCTGTCGATCGTGCCGCTGATGAGCGGTGGTGGCCTGTTCGAAACCGGCGCCGGCGGTTCGGCACCGAAGCACGTGCAGCAGCTGGTGGAAGAGAACTTCCTGCGTTGGGACTCGCTGGGTGAATTCCTGGCCCTGGCCGCTTCCCTGGAGCACCTGGGCAACACCTACGACAACCCGCGCGCCAAAGTGCTGGCCAACACCCTGGACCAGGCCACCGGCAAGTTCCTCGACACCAACAAGTCGCCTTCGCGCAAAGTCGGTGGTATCGACAACCGCGGCAGCCACTTCTACCTGACCCTGTACTGGGCCCAGGCCCTGGCTGCGCAGAACGACGACGCTGCCCTGCAGGCACGCTTCGCACCACTGGCCAAGACCCTGACCGAGAACGAGGAGACCATCGTCGCCGAGCTCAACGCCGTCCAGGGCAAGCCGGCCGACATCGGTGGCTACTACGCTCCGGATGCCGAGCTGACCGCCAAGGTGATGCGCCCAAGCCAGACCCTGAACAGCGCCATTGCCGCCCTGTAAGGTTCGCTTGAAGTAACAGCACAAACCCCGGCCACGCACCGGGGTTTGTGCTTTCTGGATAAACGATTTCTGGCCGCCAGCGCGGACCCTGTGGGAGCGGGTTTACCCGCGAATGCGATGGCGAATCCACTGACGCATTCGCGGGTAAACCCGCTCCCACAGGGGCTGTGCAGGCCTCTAAGGAGCTGTTCATGACCTGGCAACCCCACATCACCGTCGCCACCATCGTCGAACACGAAGGCAAGTTCCTCTTCGTCGAAGAATTCAAAGCCAACCAGCACGTCTTCAACCAGCCCGCCGGCCACCTCGAACCCAACGAGACCCTGCCCCAGGCCGCCCTGCGCGAAACCCTCGAAGAAACCGCCTGGGAAGTCGAGCTCACCGGCGTGGTCGGCATCTACCTGTACACCGCCCCAAGCAACGGCGTGACCTACCAGCGCATCTGCTTCGCCGCCCGCCCCGTGCGCCATCACGCCGACCTGGCGCTGGACAGCGACATCGTCCGCGCCGTGTGGCTGACCCGCGACGAACTGCTGGCCGACCCCACCCGCTGGCGCAGCGAGCTGGTGCCACGCTGCCTCGACGACTACCTGAAAGGCCCCTTGCACAGCCTCGACCTGCTGCGCGACTGACGCGCCGCCGCAGGTTTGATAGAATCGGCGTTTTTCCCCCTTGATACACACCGGTAACCATGACCAGCCCAGCACTCAAAGACCCCGCCAAGACCCGCGTTATCGTCGGCATGTCCGGCGGCGTGGACTCTTCCGTCTCCGCCCTTCTGCTCATGGAGCAGGGCTACCAGGTGGAAGGGCTGTTCATGAAGAACTGGGAAGAAGACGACGGCACCGAATACTGCACCGCCCGTGAAGACCTGGCCGACGCCCAGGCCGTGTGCGACCGCATCGGCATCAAGCTGCACACCGCCAACTTCGCCGCCGAATACTGGGACAACGTGTTCGAGCACTTCCTCGAAGAGTACAAGGCCGGCCGCACGCCCAACCCGGACATCCTCTGCAACCGCGAAATCAAGTTCAAGGCGTTCCTCGACTACGCCCTGTCGCTGGGTGCCGACCTGATCGCCACCGGCCACTACGTGCGCCGCCGCGACACCGGCGAGCTCACCGAACTGCTCAAGGGCCTGGACCCGAACAAGGACCAGAGCTACTTCCTGCACGCCGTCGGCGGCAAGGAAATCGCCCGCACCCTGTTCCCGGTTGGCGAGCTGGAAAAGCCCGAAGTACGCGCCATTGCCGAAAAGCACGGCCTGGCCACCGCCAAGAAGAAGGACTCCACCGGCATCTGCTTCATCGGCGAGCGCCGCTTCAGCGACTTCCTCAAGCAATACCTGCCGGCCCAGCCGGGCAACATCGAGACCACCGACGGTGAAGTGATCGGCCGCCACCACGGCCTGATGTACCACACCATCGGCCAGCGCCAGGGCCTGGGCATTGGCGGCCTGAAGGACGCCGGTGACGAGCCGTGGTACGTGCTGCTCAAGGACCTGACCCGCAACGTGCTGGTGGTCGGCCAGGGCAATGAACACCCGTGGTTGTTCTCCCGCGCCCTGCTCGCTTCGGAAATCTTCTGGGTCAACCCGGTCGACCTCGGCAGCCCGCGCCAGCTCACCGCCAAGGTGCGCTACCGCCAGAGCGACCAGCAGTGCACCCTGGAACTGACCGAAAGCGGTTACCGTGCGGTGTTCGACGAACCGCAACGTGCCGTTACCCCGGGCCAGTCGGTGGTGTTCTACGACGGCGAAGTGTGCCTGGGTGGCGGCGTGATCGAAGCCGCCGAGCCGTGGAGCCCGCGCGCATGAGCAACCTGCAGGAGCAGCTGATTGCGTTGGGCGGTGTGTTCCAGGCCGCTGTACTGGTCGACCGCATTGCCCGCACCGGCCAGGCCAGCGAGGCCAACATCGGCTGCATGCTGGGCAGCCTGCTGGTCCGTGACCCCAAGGACACCCTGGAGGTGTTCGGCGGTGACGACCTGAACCTGCGCGACGGCTATCGCGCGCTGGTCGGCGCGCTGGAGCGCGACCCCAGCAGCCTGCAGCGCGAGCCGCTGCGCTACGCCCTGTCGATGCTGGGCCTGGAGCGCCAGTTGAACAAGCGCGGCGACCTGCTCGACACCATCGGCAACCGCCTGCCGCAAATCCAGTCCCAGGCCGAGCATTTCGGCCTGGTTCATGAAAACGTCATTGCTTCCAGTGGAGCCTTGTACCAGGACACCCTGAGCACCTTGCGCCAGCGCATCCAGGTACATGGCGACATGCGCTTCCTGCAGCAGGCCAGCAACGCCTCGAAGATCCGCGCCCTGCTGCTGGCCGGCATCCGCGCCGCACGCCTGTGGCGCCAGCTGGGCGGGCACCGCTGGCAGCTGGTATTCAGCCGGCGCAAGCTGTTGAACGAACTGTACGACATGATGCGCAGCCCCTCCTGACAGGGGCTGACAGTTCCGGCCTCATCGCCGACAAGCCAGCTCCCACAGGATATGCACTGTGCTCAAGACCGGTGCAGTACCGTGGGAGCTGGCTTGCCGGCGATAGGGCCAGAACAGGCAATGCACAATGCACAGCTGATTTATGGCCCGACCTTTGGTCAGCCACCCGACCTGAGCGCATTTTTCATGTATGATATGCGCCCTTCCAAAAGCCTGACTGTCCGAGAACACCCCATGCAGCTTTCTTCGCTCACTGCGGTTTCCCCTGTAGACGGCCGTTATGCCGGCAAAACCCAGGCCTTGCGCCCCATTTTCAGTGAATTCGGCCTGATCCGTTTCCGCGCCCTGGTCGAAGTGCGCTGGCTGCAGCGCCTGGCCGCCCACCCGCAGATCGGCGAAGTGCCGGCGTTCTCCGCCGAAGCCAACGCCCTGCTGGACAGCCTGGCCACCGACTTCAAGCTCGAGCACGCCGAACGCGTCAAGGAAATCGAGCGCACCACCAACCACGACGTCAAGGCGATCGAATACCTCCTCAAGGAGCAGGCCGCCAAGCTGCCTGAGCTGGCCAAGGTCAGCGAGTTCATCCACTTCGCCTGCACCAGCGAGGACATCAACAACCTGTCCCACGCCCTGATGCTGCGCGCCGGCCGTGACGAAGTGCTGCTGCCGCTGATGCGCCAGATCGCCGACGCCATCCGCGCCCTGGCCCACGCCCACGCCGACGTGCCGATGCTGTCACGCACCCACGGCCAGCCGGCTTCGCCGACCACCCTGGGCAAGGAACTGGCCAACGTCGTGTACCGCCTGGAGCGCCAGATCGCCCAGGTTGCCGCCGTACCGCTGCTGGGCAAGATCAACGGTGCCGTGGGCAACTACAACGCCCACCTGTCGGCCTACTCGCAGATCGACTGGGAGCAGAACGCCCGCGCCTTCATCGAAGACGAGCTGGGCCTGCAGTTCAACCCGTACACAACCCAGATCGAGCCGCACGACTACATCGCCGAGCTGTTCGACGCCATTGCCCGCTTCAACACCATCCTGATCGACTTCGACCGCGATGTGTGGGGCTACATTTCGCTGGGCTACTTCAAGCAGAAGACCGTTGCCGGCGAAATCGGCTCGTCGACCATGCCGCACAAGGTCAACCCGATCGACTTCGAAAACTCCGAAGGCAACCTGGGTATCGCCAACGCGCTGTTCCAGCACCTGGCCAGCAAGCTGCCGATCTCGCGCTGGCAGCGTGACCTGACCGACTCCACCGTGCTGCGCAACCTGGGCGTGGGCTTTGCCCACAGCGTCATCGCCTACGAAGCCAGCCTGAAAGGCATCGGCAAGCTGGAAGTCAACGAAGCCCGCATCGCCGCCGACCTGGACGCCTGCTGGGAAGTCCTGGCCGAGCCGATCCAGACCGTGATGCGCCGCTTCAACATCGAAAACCCCTACGAGAAGCTCAAAGAGCTGACCCGTGGCAAGGGCATCACCCCGGAAGCGCTGCTGACCTTCATCGACGGCCTGGACATGCCAGCCGAAGCCAAGGCCGAGCTCAAGCAGCTGACCCCTGCTACCTACATCGGCAACGCGGCAGCACAGGCCAAACGCATCTAAGCTGACCGTCGCGTTCAACGCCCGGCCTGGCCGGGCGTTTTTATTCCCGAACGAAAATTACATTTTTTCAATAGGTTGAACATGAATCCTGATACTCCACTGCAGCTGCTGGGCGGCATCTCGGCCCGCGAATTCATGCGCGACTACTGGCAGAAGAAGCCGCTGCTGGTGCGCCAGGCCTTCCCGGACTTCATCAGCCCGATCGACCCCGACGAGCTGGCCGGCCTGGCCCTGGAAGAGGAAGTAGAGTCGCGTATCGTGCTCGAGCACGGCGCGCACCCGTGGGAGCTGCGCCGCGGCCCGTTCACCGAAGATACCTTTGCCGAGCTGCCGGAAAAGGACTGGACCCTGCTGGTGCAGGCCGTGGACCAGTTCGTCCCGGAAGTAGCCGAACTGCTGGAAAACTTCCGCTTCCTGCCCAGCTGGCGCATCGATGACGTGATGATCAGCTTCGCCGCCCCCGGTGGCAGCGTCGGCCCGCACTTCGACAACTACGACGTGTTCCTGCTGCAGGGCCACGGCCAGCGCAACTGGAAAATCGGCCAGATGTGCAGCAGCGACAGCTCGCTGCTGGAGCACGCCGACCTGCGCATCCTCGCCGACTTCGAGCAGAGCGATGAGTGGACCCTGGAGCCGGGCGACATGCTCTACCTGCCACCACGCCTGGCCCACTACGGCGTGGCCGTGGACGACTGCCTGACCTACTCGGTAGGCTTCCGCGCGCCAAGCGCCGCCGAAGTGCTGACCCACTTCACCGATTTCCTCGGCCAGTTCCTGCCCGACGAAGAACGCTACAGCGACGCCGATGCCCAGCCGGTCAGCGACCCGCACCAGATCCAGCACGACGCCCTCGACCGCCTCAAGGCGCTGCTCGACAAGCACATGGGCGACAAGGACCTGCTGCTGACCTGGTTCGGCCAGTTCATGACCGAGCCACGCTACCCCGAGCAGATCGTCGGTGAAGAGCTGTCCGAGGAAGAGCTGATCGATGCCCTGGAACAAGGCGCCATCCTGATCCGCAACCCGAGCGCGCGCCTGGCCTGGTCGGAGTTCGAAGAAGACCTGCTGCTGTTCGCCAGCGGCCGCAGCTGCCCGCTGCCGGGCAAACTGCGCGAGCTGCTGAAGCTGGTTTGCGCGGCCGACGCCCTGCACATCGACAACCTGGGCGAATGGCTGCAGGATGAAGATGGCCTTATGCTGGTACAGCAGCTGGTCAAACAAGGAAGCCTGGGATTCGCCAATGAATAAGATTCGTGTGCGCCTCGCCGACTGGCACAAGGACAACGCCGACATCCGCCGCATCCGCGAAGCGGTGTTCATTGCCGAACAGCACGTGCCGCCGGAGCTGGAGTGGGACTCGGACGACCCGACCGCCGCGCACTTCCTGGCCCTGGAAGGCGACTACCCGATCGGCACCGCGCGCCTGCTGCCTGACGGCACCATCGGCCGGGTCTCGGTGCTGAAGGACTGGCGCGGGCTGAAGGTGGGTGACGCGCTGATGAACGCGGTGATTGTCGAAGCGCAGAACCGTGACCTGAAGCAGCAGATGCTCAGCGCCCAGGTGCACGCCACGCCGTTCTACGAACGGCTGGGCTTTCGCGTAGTCAGCGAAGAGTTCCTCGAAGCCGGCATCCCGCACGTGGACATGGTGCGCGACTCGCGCGCCTGATCCACGACCTTCCCACAGGCCCCCACAAATTCTGAAAATTGTGGGGGCCTGTGGGAGCGGGTTCACCCGCGAAGAGGCCGGCACAGCCAAGACATCCCCTCTGACAAAAAAACCTGTACATCCATCCAGATAAAACTTGCCTCCGCGCCCTCGCTTGCGCATCCTATCGCCCATCACCCCCGATGAAGCGTCCCCGGCCATGCGCCTGTTCCTCTGCGAAAAACCCTCTCAGGCAAAAGACATCGCCAAAGTGCTCGGCGCCAACCGCAAGGGCGATGGCTGCTGGCAAGGCACTGACGTCTGCGTGACCTGGTGCATCGGCCACCTGCTGGAAACCGCCCCGCCCGACAGCTACGACGAACGCTACAAGCGCTGGAACCTGGCCGACCTGCCGATCATCCCGGAAAAGTGGAAGATGCTGGTCAAGCCCAAGACCGCCAGCCAGTTCAAGGCAGTCAAGCGCCTGCTCGGCGAAGCGCGCGAACTGGTAATCGCCACCGACGCCGACCGCGAAGGCGAAATGATCGCCCGCGAACTCGTCGAGCATTGCCGCTACCGCGGCCCGGTGCAGCGCCTGTGGCTGTCGGCACTGGATGACGCGTCCATTCGCAAGGCCCTGGCGCGGCTGCTGCCGGGCCACGAAACCTTCAACCTGTACCACTCGGCGCTGGGCCGTTCGCGCGCAGACTGGCTGATCGGCATGAACATGAGCCGGCTGTTCACCCTGCTGGGCCGCCAGTCGGGCTATCAGGGCGTGCTGCCGGTGGGCCGGGTGCAAACGCCCACCTTGCGCCTGGTGGTCGACCGCGACCGCAGCATCGCCGACTTCGTGCCGGTACCGTTCTGGGCCATCGACGTGCAGCTCGAACACGCAGGCTTTGGCTTCAACGCCCAGTGGCGCGCCCCCGAGGACGCCTGCGACGACCAGGGCCGCTGCCTGAACCAGGCCCTGGCGCAGCAGGCGGCCGCCGACATCGGCAATGCGGGTACTGCCCGGGCCGTAAAGGTGACCACCGAGCGCGTGCGTGAAGCGGCACCCCTGCCCTTCGACCTTGGCACCCTGCAGGA
The DNA here is from genome assembly GCF_040214835.1 of Pseudomonas asiatica. Classification (NCBI taxonomy): domain Bacteria; kingdom Pseudomonadati; phylum Pseudomonadota; class Gammaproteobacteria; order Pseudomonadales; family Pseudomonadaceae; genus Pseudomonas; species Pseudomonas asiatica. Next base: position 3,724,685 of record NZ_CP157874.1, read on the forward strand.
GCTGTGCTCGAAAAAGTTCGGCCTCGGCGCCCAGGAAACCCTCGACATCGCCCAGGCCCTGTACGAAACCCATAAGCTGATCACCTACCCGCGCAGCGACTGCGGCTACCTGCCGCAAAGCCAGCACGCCGAAGCGCCAGCCATCCTCGCCGCCCTGCAACGGGCCGATGCCAGCCTGGCGCCGCTGCAGCCCTACCTGGAGCCGCAACGCCGTTCACGGGCGTGGAACGACGCCAAGGTCAGCGCCCACCACGGCATCATCCCCACTGCCGCCGCCAGCGACCCGTCGCGCCTGCCGGCCAAGCACAAGGCGGTGTACACCCTGATCCGCGCCCGCTACCTGGCGCAGTTCCTGCCCAACCACGAGTACGACCGTACCCAGGCCGACTTCGACTGCGCCGGCCATGCCCTGCGTGCCGTAGGCAAGCAGATCGTCGAACCAGGCTGGCGCCGTGCGCTGCCCGAGGCGCTGACCCCGTCCAAGGGCCGCGAGGCAGCACCGGCCCAGGTGCTGCCGGCGCTGCGCGAAGGCCAGGACTGCACAGTGCAGGGCCTGCAACTGAAAGACCTGTGGACCCAGCCGCCCAAGCCGTTTACCGAAGGCGACCTGATCAAGGCAATGAAGAACGTGGCCAAGCTGGTGGACGACCCGCGGTTGAAGCAGAAGCTCAAGGAAACCACCGGTATCGGCACCGAAGCCACCCGCGCCAGCATCATCCAGGGCCTGCTTGACCGCGGCTACCTGGTGAAGAACGGCAAGGCGCTGTCCGCCACCCCTGCGGCCTTCAGCCTGATCGACGCCGTGCCACGCGCCATTGCCGACCCAGGTACCACGGCTATCTGGGAGCAGGCGCTGGACATGGTGCAGAGTGGCGAGATGACGCTGGAGGAGTTCGTCGCCCGGCAGTCGGCATGGATGGGCAAGCTGGTCGAACGGTGCAGCGGCATGCGCATGACCATCAGCGGGCCGGCAGCCGGGGCTGCGCCGCCGTGGAAGAAGAAGCGTCGGGGTGGCGGGAAGGGCAAAGCGGCCGCAGGCAAGCCAAGACAGCCTCGAAAAAAGGCGACAACCTGAAGATTTTGCACTTTCAGGTCAGGCCCCTTCGCGGGTGAACCCGCTCCCACATTTACAGCACCAACCTCGAGACCGGTGATGACTCTGTGGGAGCGGGTTTACCCGCGAAAGGGCCAGGACAGGCAACACAACAACCCGAGGTAAACCACAAACCCGGCCAATGCATTGGCGACATGAAATTTACATGCTAAATTTTCATGAAAATAAACACAATAATTTTCATGAGCCCCCTGCATGTTCAAACAATCCGCCCAGCACGTCGCCAGCTACTACGCCCAGACCTACCCCGCCAGCATTCCCCTGCACCCTACCCTGCAAGGCAGCCACGACACCGAAGTCCTGATCATTGGCGCCGGCTTCAGCGGCCTGCACACCGCCTTGCGCCTGACCCAGGCCGGCAAGCGCGTAACGCTGCTGGAAGCCAGCCGCGTGGCCTGGGCCGCGTCCGGCCGCAACGGCGGCCAGGCACTGCTCGGGTGGTCATGCGACATGCCGCCGCTGGAAAAGGCCCTGGGCGTCGAACGCACCCGACGCCTGTGGGCCAGCATGTGCTGGGCCGCCGATGAAATGCGCGAACTGCCCGAGCGCCATGGCTTCGACATCGACTACCGGCAGGGCAGCCTGTGGACCGCCGTGCTGCCGCGCCGGGTGAAGATGCTGGAAGAAGCCCTGCACGAGGCCGAACACAAATGGGGCTACGACGCCCTGCGCCTGATCGGCCGCGACGAGCTGCCGCAATGGATCGACAGCCCGCGCTACCAGGCCGCGCTATACGATGCCAAAGGCGCCCACCTCAACCCGCTGAAGCTGGCTCAGGGCCTGGCCAGCACCATCGAGGCTGCTGGCGGGCGGATCTACGAACAGAGCCAGGTGCTCGACTACCAGAAAGCCGGCGACGGCTATGTGGCCCGTACCGACCGCGGCGAAGTACGCTGCCAGGTGCTGGTGCTGGCCTGCAACGCCTACATCGATCGCCTCGACCGCAACCTGTCGCGCCGCCTGTTGCCGGTTGGCTCCTATCAGGTAGCCACCGCACCGCTGGATGCCGACTTCGCCCAATCGCTACTGCCGCGCAACAGTTGCGTGATCGACAACCAATTCGTGCCCGACTATTTCCGCCTCACCCCGGACCATCGCCTGCTGTTCGGCGGCGGCTGCACCTACCTGGGCGGTATTCCCAAAGATGTCGCCAGCGCTACCCGCCCCTACCTGGAGCGGGTGTTCCCGCAGCTGGCCGGGGTGGCCATCGACTATGCCTGGGGCGGCCATATCGACTGCAGCATCCAGCGCACCCCGGATGTCGGTCGCGAGGGCCAGCGCTACTGGCTGCAGGGTTTCTCTGGCCATGGCGTGCTACCAACACTGGCGGCGGCGCGGGCGGTCAGCGATGCCATTCTTGGCGACGACGACCTGCTGACGCTGTACCAAGGCATCAACAACGGCCGCTTCCCCGGCGGAGACCTGCTGGCAGCACCGCTGGAAGCTGCGGCCAAGGCCTGGTACCGGATGCGCGACCGCGTCTGATCGGTTGACACGGCCCGTTGTAGGAGCGGCCTTGTGTCGCGAAAGGGCTGCAAAGCAGCCCCAGGGTTTCAGCACAGATGCACACATTGCCGGGGCTGCCTTGCAGCCCTTTCGCGACACAAGGCCGCTCCTACAGGGGACCGAGCAGAGCCGGGAGTGCCCCACAAATTCCAGCACCAGGCAAAATACCTCCTATTCTCAATAGCTCCCTTCGCTTCCTGCACACAGGAGACCCGACCATGAGCTATGTAACCACGAAGGACGGCGTACAGATCTTCTTCAAGGACTGGGGCCCGCGTGACGCACCGGTCATCCACTTCCACCACGGCTGGCCGCTCAGCGCCGACGACTGGGATGCCCAGCTGTTGTACTTCCTCGCCCATGGTTACCGCGTGGTCGCCCACGACCGTCGCGGCCATGGCCGCTCCAGCCAGGTATGGGACGGCCACGACATGGACCACTACGCCGACGATGTGGCGGCGGTCGTCGCTCACCTGGGCATCCAGGGCGCCGTGCATGTCGGCCACTCGACCGGTGGCGGTGAAGTGGTGCGCTACATGGCCCGGCACCCTGAAGACAAGGTGGCCAAGGCCGTGCTGATCGCCGCCGTACCGCCACTGATGGTGCAGACGCCCGCTAATCCCGGTGGCCTGCCCAAATCGGTGTTCGACGGCTTCCAGGCCCAGGTTGCCAGCAACCGTGCGCAGTTCTACCGGGATGTGCCGGCCGGGCCGTTCTACGGCTACAACCGCCCCGGTGCAGAAGCCAGCGAAGGCATCATCGGCAACTGGTGGCGCCAGGGCATGATTGGCAGTGCCAAGGCTCATTACGATGGCATCGTGGCGTTTTCCCAGACCGACTTCACCGAAGACCTGAAGGGCATCCAGCAACCGGTGCTGGTGATGCACGGCGATGATGATCAGATCGTGCCGTATGAGAACTCCGGGGTGCTGTCGGCGAAACTGCTGCCCAATGGCACGCTGAAGACTTACAAGGGCTACCCGCATGGCATGCCGACCACCCATGCCGATGTGATCAATGCGGATTTGCTGGCGTTTATCCGTAGCTGATGTGATCAGCTTGTCCCAGCCTTTTCGCGGGCACGCCCGCTCCTACAAGTACTGCACAGGTCCTGAATACTGTGATGTTCCTGTAGGAGCGGGCGTGCCCGCGAAAAGGCCGCTACTGTCATACCCCTGTCCAGTCAATATAAGCAACTGACAATTTTACCAGTTGTGCATCTGCCCCTTTTATCCGAGATTAGTCTCAATTAAATATTCCACCCGCAAGCAGCCTGATCATGCCATCGAACCGGAAGTATTTATTCTACAAGAGTGGCCAACTGTCCTCGGAGATGAGCAGCGGTCTAGACGTAACGTTACTTTCAGCGGATGACATACCGTTGGCGGAGCGTTCTGCCAAAACAATGCTAATGGCATCAAACGCACAGCGCTCCATCGTTAACGCAAATCGCAACAACTGTAAAGATATCATCTATACCGCTTATGGGCACAGTCAGATGCACTGCATCTTGGGATTCACCGGGCAGCGCTATGATCGCTTCACAAAGTGTTACCTCCTTGGGAACGGGTACCGCGCGTTCAGCCCGTGCATAATGCGTTTTTTTTCGGCCGATAGCCTGAGCCCCTTCGGAAGCCGCACCCTTAATGCCTACGCCTATTGCATGGGGGACCCCATCAACCGGGACGATGCCTCTGGTCACATGTGGCGAGCCACGAAAACCAGAACAAAAAAAATGTACACCGCTGCAAAGGCACGATTTAAAAAGCCCGACTACCGTGATGAAGCTAACGCGGCGCTTGCTTCAAGCCCTGAACTGAACGCCAAATACGGGCATGTGATTGGCGCGCCGGGTGTAACCCGTAAGCATTATAAGGCCATCGCCCTGATCCCAAAAATAGAAACCTCACTTGAAAAACACAAACAAACGGCCTTCAGAAACCTGCGCCTTTGGAAGCGCGAAGACGCCCTGCCTTTAGACAGCGAAAACATTGACATGGAAAAATATCTGGATTTCGAAGACTTTCTCAATTACTCAGGCCTGACGTTAGACCTGCATAAATATGAGGAACGGCTAAAACATTTCACACCTTCATCATCTACTTCGCAAGCAGCCATCGATCAAATCCGAAAAGGATGGGAAACATTTGAAAGCTGAGCCTGAATTTAGTCGAAGAGAATGGGTGGACCTGAGTCAATAATATAGACTGTCAAGTGTGCGCTTTTGCCTTTATCATTACCTCTCATTTGCGCTCCCTACCCAGCCTGCCCTTCAGCTTGAAGCCCCCATGCCCTTCGAACTCACCGTAGAACCCCTCACCCTGCTGATCCTGGCCCTGGTCGCCTTCGTCGCCGGCTTCATCGATGCCATCGCCGGCGGTGGCGGCCTGCTCACCACCCCGGCGCTACTCACCGCCGGCATGCCGCCACACCTGGTACTGGGCACCAACAAGCTCAGCTCTACCTTCGGCTCGGCCACCGCCGGCTTCACCTACTACAGGCGCAAGCTGTTCCACCCGGCGCAATGGCGCCCGGCATTGTTCGCCACCTTGGTCGGTGCTTTGCTCGGTGCAGTGATCGCCCACTACATGCCGGCCGAATGGCTGAACAAGATGCTGCCGGTGATCGTCTTCGCCTGTGGCGTCTACCTGCTGTTCGGCGGCACGCCCAAGGCGCCGCTGGATGCCGATGCGCCGATCAGGAAAAAGTGGCAAGTGCCGCAAGGCTTCACCCTGGGCTTCTATGACGGCGTGGCCGGCCCGGGTACCGGGGCGTTCTGGACGGTCAGCACCCTGCTGCTCTACCCCATCGACCTGGTCCGTGCCAGCGGCGTGGCACGCAGCATGAACTTCGTCAGCAACATCGCAGCGCTGACGGTATTCATCATTTCCGGGCAGGTGGACTACATCGTCGGCCTGTGCATGGGCCTGTCGGTGATGGTTGGCGCCTTCTTCGGCGCACGCACGGCGATCAGTGGCGGCAGCAAGTTCATCCGCCCGGTGTTCATCACCGTGGTGCTGGCATTGACCGTGCGCCTAGCGTGGCAGCACTGGTTCGGCCAAGCCTAAGCGTCTGGCTACATAAAGGTCGATCAGATACCGGGCAATCGACCGCCCGGCCGGCAGCGGCGGCAGGTCGTGGACGCTGAACCACTTGGCATCCTCGATCTCGTCCGGCTGCATGACGATATCGCCGCCGGCATACTCGGCATGGAAGCCCAGCATCATCGAATGCGGAAACGGCCAGCACTGGCTGCCGACGTACTGGATGTTCCTGACTTCCACCGCCACTTCCTCACGCACCTCACGCACCAGGCAGTCCTCGGCCGACTCGCCCGGCTCGGCAAAGCCTGCCAGTGTGCTGTACACCCCGGTGACGAAGCGTGGCGAACGCGCCAGCAGGATTTCGTCGCCACGGGTCACCAGCACGATCATGCTCGGCGAAATGCGCGGGTAGCTGCGCAGGTCGCAAGGCTGGCAGTACATTGCCCGTTCCCAGCGGATCTGCGTCATTGCCTGGCCGCAACTGCCGCAGAAACGGTGCTCGCGGGCCCAGGTGCCGATCTGCGCGGCATAGCCCAGTACTTTGTAGGTGTCGAAGTCACCCTCGAGCATGAACGCGCGCAGGCCGCGCCAGGCGCAGCCGGGCACGTTGGTGGCGCTGCGCAGCTCCAGCAGGAACACCGGCTGGCCGTCGAAGTGGCCGATGCCGTGCTCGCACAGCACGTCGAGGTCCTGGCGCTTGAGCCAGTCGCGAGGGAACAGCGCGCCGTTGTCGTCCACCAGGAACCCTTCCGGGCTGCGGGCCACGGCCAGCCCCCCGGTGATCTGCGGGTCGAGTACTGCGGTAGTCCAGCGTGCTGACATGTCGGGGGTTCCCTTACTGCGCGTCCCCCGGCCTGATCAGTCGGCGAACGTCGGTTTCTGTTTGCTCATGTGCGCCGCCACCGCCACGCGCAGGTCTTCGGACTGCAGCATCGCGGCGTTCCAGGTGGCGATGTACTCCAGGCCATCGTCGATGCGATGGTCACGCATGTAGCTGAGCATTTCCTTGGTGCCGGCCACGGCGATCGGCGATTTTGCGGCAATCTCGCCGGCGATGGCAAAGACCCCGTCCATCAGCGCGGCCTGATCATCATAGACCCGGTTGACCAGGCCGATGCGCAGCGCCTCTTCGGCCTCGACATTGCGCCCGGTGAAAGCCAGCTCACGCATCATGCCGTCACCGATGATACGAGGCAAACGTTGCAGTGTGCCGACATCGGCGGCCATGCCCATGTCGATTTCCTTGATCGAGAACTGCGCGTCGCTGCTGCAGTAGCGCATGTCGCAGGCCGAGATCAGATCGATGGCGCCGCCAATGCAGTAACCCTGCACCGCGGCCAGCACCGGCTTGCGGCATTTGTCCACGGCATTGAACGACGCCTGCAGGCGCAGGATGGTGCTGCGCAGGAAGCGTGCGTTACGGCCGACGTCCTTGCCCATCTGCCCGGCCAGCGAAGCCAGCATCATCAGGTCGATACCAGCGGAAAAATGCTTGCCGGCTCCGCTGATCACCACCGCCCGCACCGCGTCGGTGTCGTCGACCCACCGGAAGATGTCGATGATCTCCTCCCAGAAGGCCGCGTTCATCGCATTGCGCTTGTCCGGGCGGTTGATCTGAACGTGGGCGATGCTGTTGGTCAGTTCGACCTTGAATGCGCTGTACTCGGTCACGGGCGGCACTCCTGCGGGTGAAGGGTTCATGGCACGGATGGTAACCCACCCCGATGACCGCACTTGTGCCAAAAACGGGACTGTACGCCTTGCCTAAGACGCGCTGATCCGGCACCGTGCGCCATCGCCGAATCATAAGGATACAAATTCATGTCGCGCTCCCTGACCGGCGCCCTCGCCCACAGCTTTCTGGGCCAGTCGCCGCTTTGGTACAAGGCAGTCATCTGCCTGTTCCTGACGCTCAACCCGCTGCTGCTGGTGACCGTAGGCCCGGTCGCTGCCGGCTGGGCACTGGTGCTCGAATTCATCTTCACCCTGGGCATGGCCCTGAAGTGCTACCCGCTGATGCCTGGCGGCCTGCTGCTGGTCGAAGCCCTGCTGTTGCAGATGACCACCCCGCAAGCCCTGTACGAGGAGCTGCAGCACAACTTCCCGGTGATCCTGCTGCTGATGTTCATGGTCGCGGGCATCCACTTCATGAAGGAACTGCTGCTGTTCCTGTTCTCGCGCATCCTGCTGGGGGTGCGTTCGAAGGCGATCCTGGCGTTGCTGTTCTGCGTGCTGTCGGCATTCCTCTCGGCGTTTCTCGATGCGTTGACCGTGACCGCCGTGATCATCAGCGCCGCGGTCGGTTTCTATGCGGTGTACCACCGCGTCGCCTCCGGGGCCAACCCGCGCGAAGACAGTGCGCTGGACAGCGACCAGCAGGTCGCACAGTTGCACCGTGAAGACCTCGACCAGTTCCGCGCCTTCCTGCGCAGCCTGCTGATGCATGGCGCGGTGGGTACCGCCCTGGGCGGCGTGTGCACGCTGGTGGGCGAGCCGCAGAACCTGCTGATCGGCCATGAGATGGGCTGGCACTTCGCCGATTTCTTCCTGAAGGTGGCACCGGTGTCGCTGCCGGTGCTGGGCGCCGGCTTGCTGACCTGCGTGCTGCTGGAGAAGTTGCGCCTGTTCGGCTACGGCACGTTGATGCCCGAGCCGGTGCGTCAGGTACTGGCCGCCTACGCTGCCGAGGACGATGCTGCACGCACCACTGCCCAGCGCATCGCGCTGTGGGTGCAAGGGTTCGCCGCACTGATCCTGATCGTCTGCCTGGGGCTGCACGTCGCCGAGGTCGGCCTGATCGGCCTGATGGTGATCGTGCTGATCACGGCATTCACCGGCATTACCGACGAACACCGCCTGGGCCGTGCCTTTCAGGACGCCATGCCGTTCACCGCATTGCTGGTGGTGTTCTTCGCCGTGGTGGCGGTGATTCATCAGCAGCAATTGTTCAGCCCGTTGATTGCCTGGGTGCTGGCGCTGCCGGCCGAGCAGCAACCGGGCATGCTGTACCTGGCCAACGGCCTGCTGTCGGCGATCAGCGACAACGTGTTCGTTGCCACCATCTACATCACCGAGGTGAAGCAGGCGTTCCTCAATGGCGGCATGAGCCGCGAGCATTTCGAGACGCTCGCGGTGGCGATCAACACCGGCACCAACCTGCCGAGCGTGGCGACGCCGAATGGGCAGGCGGCGTTCCTGTTCCTGCTGACTTCGGCAATCGCGCCGCTGATCCGGCTGTCGTATGGGCGAATGGTGTGGATGGCCTTGCCCTATACCGTAGTGATGGGTGGGCTGGGGTGGTGGGCGGTGACCTACTGGCTGTGATGTAGCTTGTACCGGCCCTATCGCCGGCAAGCCAGCTCCCACAGGTTTTACGCTGCACTCAAGGACTGTGGTGCACCTGTGGGAGCTGGCTTGCCGGCGATAGGGCCAGTGCAGACAAAGCACAAGGCCCTGTCGATTCTGCTGCCTGCCATTCGACTATCCCATGCCCCCAGCCACCCCGGCTGCCAACAGGAGAGTCCCCATGCGCAAACTCATCGTAGCCGCCTTCATCAGCCTCGACGGTGTCATGCAGGCCCCCGGTGGCCCGCAGGAAGACACCAGCGGCGGCTTCACCTACGGCGGCTGGATCGTGCCCTACGCCGAGGAAGTCTTCGGCCAGGCCATGCAGGCCCTGTTCAGCCAGCCCTTCGAGTTGCTGCTGGGCCGGCGCACCTACGACATCTTCGCCGGCTACTGGCCAAAGGTAAAAGACAGCTCGGAAGACTTCTCCATCGCCAACCTGTTCAACAGCGTGCCCAAGCACGTGGCCACCCACACTCCCGCAACCCTCGACTGGCACAACAGCCATGCTCTGGGCGAAGACATCACAGCAACGGTCCGCGCCCTGAAACAACAGGACGGCGCCAACCTGCTGACCCAGGGCAGCAGCGATGTGGTGCAGCAACTGCTGGCGGCGGGCCTGGTCGATGAACTGCAACTGCTGATCCACCCGTTGCTGCTCGGCCACGGCAAGCGACTGTTCGGGGACGATGCTGCAGCGGCGGCCTTCACCCTGCAGCACTCGCAGGTTTCGCCCAAGGGCGTGGTCATCGCCCGTTACGTGCGTGCCGGCGAAGTGCAGACCGGTTCGTTCTGAAAGGCACGATTGCGTACAACTTTTGCCTCTCGCTCGCATCGAAACACAGGTAAGCCCCGTCCGTATCAAGGAGGTTCACCATGGCGCTACGCACCACGCTGCTGTTTTGCTGCATGACCCTGGCCCTGCTCGGCTGCGCCGGCAACGATCACCCGGCGCCGCCGCGCACCCAGCAGGTCGACCTGCAACGTTACCAGGGCACCTGGTACGAACTCGCGCGGCTGCCGATGTTCTTCCAGCGCAACTGCGTGCAGTCCGAAGCGCACTATGGCCTGCGAGAGGACGGCCGCCTCGACGTGACCAACCGCTGCCAGGAAAAGGACGGCCAGTGGAACCAGGCCAAGGGCATCGCCGAAGCCCAGCAACCGGGCAGCACCGACAAGCTCTGGGTGCGCTTCGACAACTGGTTCAGCCGCCTCGCGCCCGGCCTGACCAAGGGCGAGTACTGGGTGCTGTACCACGACCAGGACTACCGCGTAGCCTTGGTCGGCCACCCGAACCGCGAATACCTGTGGCTGCTTTCGCGCACGCCCGCGGTCACCGACCAGCTGCGCGAGCAACTGCTGACGATTGCCCGGGAGCAAGGCTATGACACCAGCAAGCTGATCTGGCGGCAGGCCGAGTAGGCAACACCTGGCGGGCCATCGACGACATGCGGCAATCCGGCTAAGGTGTGCGCCCTTACTACCTCGAAGGAACGAGCCCGTTGAGTACCACGCCGCTACCTGCACCCCGTATCCGTCCGACACCCATCCGCCCGCTGGTGCTGACGTCACTGCTGGACTGAAACAAGGAGCCAGACCATGGATTTGCTGTTCCTGGGCACCTCCGCCGGCGTGCCGACCAAGGCACGCAACGTCAGCGCCACCGCAGTGATCGAAGCCAGTGGCAGCCACTGGTACCTGGTCGACTGCGGCGAAGGCACCCAGCACCGGCTGCTGCATACGCCGCTGTCGATCCGCGACCTGCGCGCCATCTTCATCACCCACGTGCACGGCGACCATTGCTTCGGCCTGCCGGGCCTGCTGGCCAGCGCCGGCATGAGCGGGCGCACCCAGCCACTGGACCTTGTCCTGCCCGCCGCCCTGCACGACTGGGTGCGCCAGGGGCTGGTGGCCAGCGATACCTTCCTGCCGTTCGAACTGCGCCTGCTGGCCGTGGAAGAGCTGGTCGAATGGCGCAATGACGCCCTGCAGGTGACCAGCGTGCAGCTTTCGCACCGGGTGCCGAGCGTCGGCTTCGTGTTCACCGAGCTCAACCCCGAACCGCGCCTGGACATCCCGCGCCTGGAAGCCGACGGCATCCCCCGCGGCCCGCTGTGGGGCGAGCTGGCCAAGGGCTTGACGGTGCAGCATGGCGGGCAGCGGCTGCACGGCTGTGATTACTTGCGCCCTTCGCGACCGCCACGGCGAGTGATCGTGTGCGGCGACAACGACAACCCCGAATTGTTGGCCGACGTCGCCAAGGGCGCGGACGTGCTGGTGCACGAAGCCACGTTCACCCAGGCGGTGGTAGAGCGCACGGGGGTAACCTTCGGCCACAGCACCGCGGCTGCGGTGGCGCGCTTTGCCGAAACTGCGGGCGTGCGCAACCTGGTGCTGACGCATTTCAGCGCCCGCTACCAGAACGACCCACGGCGCAGCCCGAGCATCGACAATGTGCGCGACGAAGCCCTCGCCCACTACAGCGGGCAGCTGACCCTGGCGCAGGACCTGCAGCGCTATCACATCGGGCGCGATGGCTGTCTTGAGCCCGCGGGATGAATTGTGGCGAGCACATGCGAAGCCCTCCACAACCAGCCGCTCCACTATGCCGCCAACCGCCCACTGGCAATCGCCTCCGACGCTGCCAGCATCGCACGCAGCAACACCGCGCAGCCCGCGGCCAGGTCCTCGGGCGTGGCGTTCTCGATCTCGTTATGGCTGATACCGTTCTCGCACGGCACGAAAATCATCCCCGCCGGCCCCAGTTCGGCCAGGAAGATCGCGTCGTGCCCCGCGCCGCTGACGATGTCCATATGCGGCAGGCCCAGCGCCTGCGCCGATTGGCGCACGGCTTCGACACAGGCCTTGTCGAAGTACAACGCCGGGAAATCGGCCGTGGGTACCAGTTCGTGGCTCAGGCCATGCCGGGCACAGGTCGCCTCGATCACCGCGCGCACATCGGCAATCATCGCATTCAGCTGCTCACCCTCCAGATGACGGAAATCCAGGGTCATGCGCACCTCGCCCGGGATCACGTTGCGCGAGCCCGGGTAGGCCTGCAGGCAACCCACCGTGCCACAGGCATGGGGCTGGTGGCCGAGGGCGGTGCGGTTGACTGCCTCCACCACCGCCGCCGCGCCGACCAGGGCGTCCTTGCGCAGGTGCATGGGCGTAGGGCCGGCATGGGCCTCGACACCGCGCAGGGTCAGGTCGAACCACTTCTGGCCCAGCGCGCCCAGCACCACGCCGATGGTCTTGCGCTGATCTTCGAGGATCGGGCCCTGCTCGATATGCGCTTCGAAGTAGGCACCCACCGGGTGGCCTGATACGGCGCGCGGGCCGGCGTAGCCGATGGCGTTCAACGCCTCGCCAACGCTGACACCCTGAGCGTCGCGCTTGGCCAGGGTTTCCTCCAGGGTGAACTTGCTGGCGAACACCCCGGAACCCATCATGCACGGCGCAAAGCGCGAACCTTCTTCGTTGGTCCACACCACCACTTCCAGCGGTGCTTCGGTTTCGATGCCCAGGTCGTTGAGGGTGCGGAGCACCTCCAGCCCAGCCATCACTCCGAAGCAGCCGTCGAACTTGCCACCGGTGGGCTGGGTGTCGATATGGCTGCCGGTCATCACCGGGGGCAGCTTGGGGTTACGCCCCGGGCGACGGGCGAAGATGTTGCCGACGGCGTCGATGCTGACCGTGCAACCGGCGGCCTCGCACCACTGCACGAACAGGTCGCGGGCCTGGCGGTCGAGGTCGGTCAGGGCCAGGCGGCAAACGCCGCCCTTGGCGGTGGCACCGAGACGGGCCAGGTCCATCAGGGACTGCCACAGGCGGGTGCTGTCGATGTGGTGCTGGGTGGATTGCAGTACATGTTGGGCTGGGGTCATGGGATTTTCCTCAGGCATTTTTGTTGTCTGTGCCGGCCTCTTCGCGGGTAAACCCGCTCCCACAGGTACAGCGTTGGCCTCAGGACCTGCGCTGTACCTGTGGGAGCGAGTTTACCCGCGAAGAAGCCAGCGCGGTCTCACGGCAAGGGCTTGGCCACCCGCGCCGGGCTGCGCGCGACCACGCCGGCGAAGAGGTAATACAGCGCCCCGCCCAGCAGCGAACCGGTGAACCAGCCGTAGTCGTAGAACCAGCTGAAACTGCTGTTGCCAATGGCCATCACGGTCAGCGCGACCGGCAACGCAAAGGCGGCAAAACCGGCCCAGTTCCATGCCGGGTACACGTCGTCGCGGTACAGCCCGGCCAGGTCCAGCTTCTGCCGGCGGATCAGGAAGTAGTCCACCACCATGATCCCGGCGATCGGCCCCAGCAGGCTGGAATAGCCCAGCAGCCAGTTGGAGTACACGCTCTCCAGGCTCAGGTCGGAGACGATCCAGCCCAGCTTCTTCAGCAGCTCATGGCCCATCAGCGCCAGGCCGATGAAGCCGGTCAGCCACACCGCGCGGCTGCGCCCGATCAGGCGTGGGGCGATGTTCTGGAAATCGTTGGTCGGCGACACGATGTTCGCTGCGGTGTTGGTCGACAGCGTGGCGATCACGATCAGCGCCATGGCCAGGGCCACCCAGAACGGGCTGTGGATCTTGCCGATCAGGCTGACCGGGTCGGACACGGTCTCGCCAACCAGCGATGCCGAAGCAGCGGTGAGCACAACGCCCAGCGCGGCGAACAGGAACATGGTCAGCGGCAAGCCGAAGATCTGCCCGAGAATCTGGTCCTTCTGGCTGCGTGCGTAGCGGCTGAAGTCGGGGATGTTCAGCGACAGCGTGGCCCAGAAACCGACCATGGCGGTAAGCCCGGCGCAGAAGTAGCCGAACATGTTCGCCCCTTCCGGGCGCTTGGGCGGCTGGGCCAGCAGTTCGGTCATCGACATGTGCGGCAAGGCCCAGAACAGCAGGCCGACGCCGACCGCCACCAGCAGCGGTGCCGAAAGCGTTTCGAGCCACTTGATCGACTCGGCGCCGCGCAGCACCACCCACAGGTTCAGGCACCAGAAGATCATGAAGCCGATCACCTCGCCGGTGCCGCCCAAAGCTTTCCAGCCGTCGAACACCGAGCCCAGGAACAGGTGGATGGCCAGGCCGCCGAACATGGTCTGGATGCCGAACCAGCCACAGGCGACCACTGCCCGGATCAGGCATGGCACGTTGGAGCCGAGGATGCCGAACGACGAACGCAGCAGCACCGGGAACGGAATGCCGTACTTGGTGCCAGGGAAGGCGTTGAGGGTGAGCGGGATCAGCACGATCAGGTTGGCCAGCAAAATCGCCAGCAAGGCCTCGCCCACGCTGAGGCCGAAGTAGGCGGTGAGCACGCCGCCGAGGGTGTAGGTGGGCACGCAGATGGACATGCCCACCCACAGGGCGGTGATATGCCATTTGTTCCAGGTGCGCTGGTGCACCTTGGTCGGGGCGATGTCGTGGTTGTAGCGCGGGCTGTCGAGGACATCGCTGCCCTCGGACAGCTCGAACAGGCCATCCTGCTCGACCACTTCCGATCTGCTCTGCTGCATGGGGGCCTTCTCCAGATGTTCTTGTAGTTGTTTGCCCATCGGGTTGATGCGATGGCCGGAGTACACACGCTTTATGTGCTTGAAAATCTCGACCAGATTTTCATCTTGTCAAGTCAGTCAACGTTTCAAAAAGCCCCGTAGTCAGCACCGCAAAACAGATAATCTCCTTAATTTCAATGAGTTAAAAACCACAAAATTAATGGGAAAATTTTCTTGCTGAATACCGTATCTGCATCTAGCCTCCAATCTTGTCAGGTCTGACAGGATTAACCGCCCTGCCCGCCCTGCATCAAGACAATTCCAAGAACCGGCCCAGACCGGTCAGCCTGCGAGGAAAACGGCATGTCCCTGTTGATCCGTGGCGCCACCGTGGTCACCCACGAAGAGAGTTACCCCGCCGATGTCCTGTGTGCCGATGGCCTGATCCGCGCCATCGGGCAAAACCTCGAACCGCCCACCGACTGCGAGATCCTCGACGGCAGCGGCCAGTACCTGATGCCCGGCGGCATCGACCCGCATACCCACATGCAACTGCCGTTCATGGGCACCGTGGCCAGCGAGGACTTCTTCAGCGGCACCGCCGCGGGCCTGGCCGGTGGTACCACCTCGATCATCGACTTCGTCATCCCCAACCCGCAGCAGTCGTTGCTGGAGGCCTTCCACACCTGGCGCGGCTGGGCGCAGAAAAGCGCCAGCGACTACGGCTTCCATGTCGCCATCACCTGGTGGAGCGAGCAGGTGGCCGAAGAAATGGGCGAACTGGTGGCCAAACATGGGGTAAACAGCTTCAAGCACTTCATGGCCTACAAGAATGCGATCATGGCCGCCGACGACACCCTGGTGGCCAGCTTCGAGCGCTGCCTGCAACTGGGTGCGGTGCCCACCGTGCATGCCGAGAACGGCGAACTGGTGTACCACCTGCAGAAAAAACTGCTGGCCCAAGGCCTGACCGGGCCGGAAGCCCACCCGCTGTCACGCCCCTCCCAGGTCGAGGGCGAGGCGGCCAGCCGCGCCATCCGCATTGCCGAGACCCTGGGCACGCCACTGTACCTGGTGCATGTTTCCAGCCGCGAAGCGCTGGACGAAATCGCCTATGCCAGGGGCAAGGGCCAGCCGGTGTACGGCGAAGTCCTGCCCGGCCATCTGCTGCTGGATGACAGCGTCTACCGCGACCCGGACTGGGCCACCGCCGCAGGCTACGTGATGAGCCCACCGTTCCGCCCGCGCGAACACCAGGAGGCGCTGTGGCGCGGGCTGCAGTCGGGCAACCTGCACACCACCGCCACCGACCATTGCTGCTTCTGCGCCGAGCAGAAAGCCATGGGCCGCGACGACTTCAGCCGTATCCCCAACGGCACTGCCGGCATCGAGGACCGCATGGCGGTGCTGTGGGATGCCGGGGTGAACAGCGGGCGCCTGTCGATGCATGAGTTCGTCGCGCTGACCTCCACCAACACCGCGAAAATCTTCAACCTGTTCCCGCGCAAAGGTGCCATTCGTGTTGGTGCCGACGCCGACCTGGTGCTGTGGGACCCGCAAGGCACGCGCACCATTTCGGCCAAGACCCACCACCAGCAGGTGGACTTCAACATCTTCGAAGGCCGTACCGTGCGCGGCATCCCCAGCCATACCATCAGCCAGGGCAAGGTGCTCTGGGCCGATGGCGACCTGCGTGCGGAAAAAGGCGCGGGCCGGTATGTGGAACGGCCGGCGTATCCGTCGGTGTACGAGGTGCTGGGGCGCAGGGCCGAAGTGCAGCGGCCGACGCCCGTCCAGCGCTGAAGCCATTGGGGCTGCTGCGCAGCCCATCGCGACGCAAGGCCGCTCCTACAGGAGTGCGCGGTTCCTTGTAGGAGCGGCCTTGTGTCGCGATGGGGCGCGCAGCGGCCCCAGAAACCACCGCAATGCTTGTCGCCTGCATCCATAAAAATAGAGAGGCTACAACCGTGATCGACGCCCTGAACCACTTGCCGCGCCCACGGGCCGGCGCCGACCAGCTGGCCGAGCGCTTCAGCGACCTGGCCCCACCCCTCACCGCCCGCCAGGCTGCAGTCGAAAGCGCACGCTGCCTGTATTGCTATGACGCCCCTTGCGTCAACGCTTGCCCCAGCGACATCGACATCCCGTCGTTCATCCACCGCATCAGCGACGAAAACCTGCAAGGCGCCGCCGAGCGCATCCTCTCGGCCAACATCCTCGGCGGCAGTTGCGCCCGCGTCTGCCCCACCGAAATCCTTTGCCAGCAAGCGTGCGTGCGCAACAACGCGCAGGAATGCGCACCGGTGCTGATCGGCCAGCTGCAGCGCTATGCCCTGGACAACGCCCAGTTCACCGAGCACCCGTTCCAGCGCTCGCCGGCCACTGGCAAGCGCATCGCCGTAGTGGGTGCCGGCCCCGCCGGGCTGTCGTGCGCCCACCGCCTGGCCATGCACGGGCATGATGTGGTGGTGTTCGAGGCCAGCGACAAGGCCGGTGGCCTCAACGAGTACGGCATCGCCCGCTACAAGCTGGTGGACGACTACGCCCAGCGTGAAGTGGAATTCCTGCTCGGCATAGGCGGCATCGAGATCCGCCATGGCCAGCGCCTGGGCAGCAACCTCGGCCTGGGCGAACTGCGCGATCAGTACGACGCAGTGTTCCTCGGCCTGGGCCTGAATGCCGTGCGCCAGCTCGGCCTGCCGGATGAAGAGGCCCCCGGCCTGCTCGCCGCCACCGCATACATCCGCGAACTGCGCCAGGCCGACGACCTGAGCCAGCTGCCCCTGGCCGACCGCTGCCTGGTGATCGGCGCCGGCAACACCGCCATCGACATGGCCGTGCAGATGAGCCGCCTGGGTGCCCGTGACGTCAACCTGGTGTACCGCCGTGGCCATGCCGACATGGGTGCCACCGGCCACGAGCAGGACATCGCCAAGGCCAACCAGGTACGCCTGCACACCTGGGCCCGCCCCGATGCCGTGCTGCTGGACGACAGCGGCAAGGTGCGCGGCATGCGCTTTGCCCGCACCGAGCTGGCAGACGGCCGCCTGCGCGACACCGGCGAAACCTTCGAACTGGCCGCCGATGCCATCTTCAAGGCCATCGGCCAACGCTTCGACGACGCCAGCCTCGGCGACCCGGTGGCCGCACAACTGGCTCGCGACGGCGAGCGCATCCGCGTCGACGAAAGGATGCAAACCAGCCTGCCGGGCGTATATGCCGGCGGCGACTGTACCGCCCTGGGCCAGGACCTTACCGTCCAGGCGGTGCAACACGGCAAGCTGGCCGCCGAAGCCATCCATGCCCAACTCATGCTCAACGTGGAGGCTGCGTAAATGGCCGACCTGTCCATCGAATTTGCCGGCATCAAGGCACCCAACCCCTTCTGGCTGGCTTCCGCACCGCCAACCGACAAGGCCTACAACGTGGTCCGCGCCTTCGAGGCCGGCTGGGGTGGCGTAGTGTGGAAAACCCTGGGCGAAGACCCGGCGGCAGTCAACGTGTCGTCGCGCTACTCGGCGCATTACGGCCCCAACCGCCAGGTGCAGGGCATCAACAACATCGAGCTGATCACCGACCGCTCGCTGGACATCAACCTGCGCGAAATCACCCAGGTGAAGAAGGACTGGCCCGACCGCGCGCTGATCGTGTCGCTGATGGTGCCGTGCGTGGAAGACTCGTGGAAGTTCATCCTGCCGCTGGTGGAAGCCACCGGGGCCGATGGCATCGAACTGAACTTCGGCTGCCCGCACGGCATGCCGGAGCGCGGCATGGGTGCTGCGGTCGGCCAGGTGCCGGAGTACGTGGAGATGGTCACCCGCTGGTGCAAGACGTACTGCTCGCTGCCAGTGATCGTCAAACTCACGCCGAACATCACCGACATCCGCCAGTCGGCGCGCGCCGCGCACCGTGGTGGGGCCGATGCAGTGTCGCTGATCAATACCATCAACTCGATCACCAGCGTCGACCTCGATCGCATGGTCGCCCACCCCATCGTTGGCGACCAGAGCACCCATGGCGGCTACTGCGGTTCGGCGGTGAAACCGATTGCCCTGAACATGGTGGCGGAAATCGCCCGCGACCCGCAAACGCGCGGCTTGCCGATCTGCGGCATTGGCGGCATCGGCAGCTGGCGTGACGCAGCCGAGTTCATGGCCCTGGGCAGTGGCGCCGTGCAGGTGTGCACGGCAGCGATGCTGCACGGCTTCCGCATCGTCGAGGACATGAAGGACGGCCTGGCGCGCTGGATGGACCAGCACGGGCACCGCAACATCGAGGCGTTCCGCGGCCAGGCGGTGGGGCATACCACCGACTGGAAGTACCTGGACATGAACTACAAGTCGGTGGCGCACATCGACCAGCAAGCATGCATTGGCTGCGGGCGCTGCCACATTGCCTGTGAGGATACTTCGCACCAGGCGATTGCCAGTACGCTGAAGGCAGACGGCACGCATGCCTACAGCGTGATCGAGGAGGAATGCGTGGGCTGCAACCTGTGCCAGATCACCTGCCCGGTGGAGAGCTGCATCGAGATGGTGGCTCAGGATACCGGCAAGCCGTACCTGAACTGGACGCAGGACCCGCGTAATCCCTACCGCGAGGCCAGTTGAGGCAATTGGGGCTGCCTTGCAGCCCTTCGCGGGCGTGCCCGCGAAGGGCCGCAAAGCGGCCCCAATCGCTCAGCGTACAACGACCTCAAGGCTCCAGCCCAATCCCCCGCAAGATCACGCTGGTCACCGTCTGTACGGCATTTTCAAAGGCCATGTCCGACAACGCCTCCCCGCCATTGAGCAACGTCACCTGGTAACCAAAGTCGGCATAGTGCTGGGTCGAGGCCCAGATCATGTACAAAAGCGCCGACGGCTCCACCGGCAGGATGCGCCCCTCCTCCACCCAGCGGCGGATCTTGGCTTCCTTCAGCTTGGCCCAGGGCACCAGACTTTCATCCAGGTTCACTCCCAGCACCGGCGCCCCATGCAGCATCTCTTCGGCCCAGATCTTCGAGCCCAGCGGCCGCGAGCGCGAGTGGCCCATCTTCGCCCGGATGTAACTGGTCAGCACCACGCGCGGGTCGTCGAAGTTCTCGAAGCACAGCGCGTCCTGCTTCCACACATCCAGCAGGTCCTGCAGCACCGCGCGGAACAGGTCGTCCTTGGTGCTGAAGTAATAATGCAGGTTGGAACGCGGCAACTCGGCCTGCTCGGCGATATCACCCATCGAGGTGGCGCCGTAGCCCTTCTCGGCGAACACCTTTTCCGCCGCCTGCAGAATCTTCTCGATATTGCGCCGGCGGATTTCGATCTTGTGGTTGGCCATCAGGCTTGGGCCGTCCACACCGCCAGCTCATAACCGTCTGGGTAGATGAAAATGAACACCATGTTGTCGATCTGCCGATCAGTACCGCGAATGCCCATGTGTGCTCCGTGCCGAAGGGGTTTGCCCTAGTCTACTCCGCTTACTCCAAGCCAGCGCAATCCCTGTAGGAGCGGCCTTGTGTCGCGAAAGGGGTGCGTAGCGCCCCCGGGATTTCAGCCTCACTGCATGAATTGCCGGGGCTGCTTTGCAGCCCGATCACGCACCGGGCACTGTGCGCGGTGCAGGTTCAGTGCGGTGTTGATGATGCCGATATGGCTGAACGCCTGGGGGAAGTTGCCGAGCATGCGCTGGCCCGCCGGGTCGTACTGTTCGGCCAGCAGGCCAAGGTCGTTGCACAGGCCGGTCAAGCGTTCGTACAGTGCCTGCGCTTGTGCCTGGCGGCCCAGCAATACATACACGTCGGCCAGCCAGAACGAACACACCAGGAAGGTGCCCTCCCCGGGTGTCAGGCCGTCGCTGCAGCGGTCACTGTCATAGCGCAGCAGCAGGCCGTTTTTCAGCAGGCGCTGCTCGACCTGTTCGAGCGTGCGCAAGAAGCGTGGGTCATCCGCCGGCAGGAAGCCGGTCAGGGCGATGTGCAACAAACTGGCGTCCATCTCGCTCGAGCCATAGGCCTGGACGAAAAAGCGGCCGCTGGGGTCCAGGCCCTGCGCGCACACTTCACGACGAATCTCGTCAGCTACCTGGCGGTAATGCCGCCCGCGCTCGCGGCCTTCCTCGGTGGTGTCGGCCAGCCCCGCGGCACGGTCGAAGGCCACCCAGGCCATGACCTTGGAGTGCACGAACTGCTGCCGGCCGCCGCGCACCTCCCAGATGCCCTCGTCCGGCTGGCGCCAGATGCGCTCGACGTAAGGCAGGATCGAGCGGGCGATGGCGGCGCTGCGCGGGTGGCGGGGCAAGCCGCCCTTGATTGCCTGGGTCATGGCATCGGCGAGTTCGCCATAGATGTCCAGCTGCATCTGCGCTGACGCTGCATTGCCCACCCGCACCGGTTGCGAGTGCTCGTAACCGGCCAGCCACGGCAAGGTGTATTCCTGCAGGTCGCGCTCGCCGGCCAGGCCGTACATGATCTGCATCTGCTCGGGGTTGCCGGCCACCGAGCGCAACAGCCATTCGCGCCAGGCCTGGGCTTCGTCGAAGTAGCCGAGGTTCATGAAGGCCAGCAGGGTCATGGTCGCGTCGCGCAGCCAACAGAAGCGGTAGTCCCAGTTGCGCTCGTGGCCGATGCGCTCGGGCAGTGAGGTGGTGACGGCGGCAACGATGCCGCCGGTGGGCGCGTAGGTCATGGCCTTGAGGGTCAGCAGCGAGCGGCGCACCAGGGCGGAGTATGGGCCCACCTGTGGGCAGCGGGCGGCGAAGGCCTGCCATTGGTCGATGGTCTGCGCCAGCGCTTCGTCGCTATCACAACCGGGCTGCACTGGCAGGTGCGAGGGCTGGTGGCGCAGGCTGAACACCTGACGTTCGCCCGCACCAACGCGAAAGCGCGCGACGGTGTGCTGGTCACGGGCATGCGGGGGGACGGTGCTGCACAGGATCAGCCGGTCGGGGCCGGCGACGGCGCTGAGGGTCAGCGGGTCGAGCCGTTCCACCCAGGGCACGCTGCGGCCGTAGTCGAAGCGCATGACCAGGTCCATTTCGAAGTTGGTTTCGCCAGCGAGGCCCTCGACGATGCGCACCAGCGCGTTGGCCTCGCCCAGCGGCATGAAGTCGAGCACACGGGCGCGACCGGTGGCGGTGACCCAGGTGGTTTCCAGCACCAGGGTGTCGTCCAGGTATTGGCGGCTGCTGTGTTCGACCGGGTCGCAGGGGGCCAGGCGCCAGCGGCCGTTTTCCTCGTTGCCCAGCAGTGCGGCGAATACCGCGGGGGCGTCGAAGCGTGGCAGGCACAGCCAGTCGAGCGAGCCATCGCGGCTGACCAGGGCGGCGCTGCGGCAGTTGCCCAGCAGGGCATAGTCTTCGATGTGGGCAGGCATTGGGGCTCCTTTGTGTGTTTGCCTGTGCTGGCCTCTTCGCGGGTAAAACCCGCTCCCACAGGTACATCACAGGCCTTGAAACCATCGATATCCCTGTGGGAGCGGGTTTACCCGCGAAAGGGCCGGCACAGGCTCTACAAAAAACTCACCCCAACCGATGCCACTCGCGCTTGTCCCGCACCAGCAACTCATTGCCGGCCTCGGGCCCGTCTTCACCGGCCGGGTACTCATGCACCTCGCCGCCCTGGGCCCAGGCATCGAGGAACGGCTGCACCGCGCGCCAGCCGTTCTCGATGTTGTCAGCCCGCTGGAACAGGGTCTGGTCACCGGTCAGGCAGTCGTAGATCAGCGTCTCGTAGCCGGTCGCCGGGGTCATCTTGAAGAAGTCCTTGTAGGCAAAGCCCAGCTCGACGTTCTCCATCACCAGCTCCGGCCCGGGGCGCTTGGCCTGCAGGTCGAACCACATGCCTTCGTTGGGCTGGATCTGGATCTTCAGGTAATTGGGCTTGGGCCGCTCCAGCTCCGACTCGCGGAACTGCGCATAAGGCGCCGGCTTGAAGCAGATGGCGATCTCGGTATCACGCACGCTCATGCGCTTGCCAGTGCGCAGGTAGAACGGCACGCCGGCCCAGCGCCAGTTGTCGATCATCACCTTCAGAGCCACATAGGTCTCGGTCTGGCTATCCGCCGCGACGTTGGCCTCGTGGCGGTAGCCGGGCAACTGCTTGCGCCCCTGCTTGCCGGCACTGTACTGGCCACGCACGGAGTTTTTCAGGGCCATCTTCGCCGACCATGGGCGGATGGCGCCGACCACCTTGGCCTTTTCGCTGCGCACGGCATCGGCGGCGAACGCGGCCGGGGGTTCCATGGCCACCATCGCCAGCAACTGGAACAGGTGGTTGGGCACCATGTCGCGCAACGCCCCGGTGCTGTCATAGAACGCACCACGGGTCTCGACGCCGACGGTTTCCGCGGCGGTGATCTGCACATGGTCGATGTAGTGGTTGTTCCAGAACGATTCGAACAAGCCGTTGGAGAACCGGCTGACCAGGATGTTCTGCACCGTCTCTTTGCCCAGGTAATGGTCGATGCGGTAGATCTGCCGCTCGCCCATCACCTTCAGCAGGCAGGCGTTGAGCGCCTCGGCGCTGGCCAGGTCGGTGCCGAAGGGCTTTTCCACCACGACCCGGCGAAAGCCGCCGGCCGATTCGTCGAGCAGCCCGGCCTGCCCCAGGCGCTGCGCCACTTCGGGGAAGAAGCGCGGCGAGGTCGCCAGGTAGAAGATGGCGTTGCCGTGGCGGGTTGTGTCGATGCGCCTGGCGAGGGCCTGGTAGGTGGCCGGGTCGAGGAAATCGCCGGTCTGGTAATCCAGGCGCTTGGCCAGGCGTGCCCACAGCTTCTCATCCAGGCACTTGGCCCTGCCCTCGCCACCTTTGTCACGCTCGACCATGAACGCATGCAGGCGCTCAGCGAATTCCTCGGCAGTGGCCGGGTTGTGGTCGACACCGACGATACGCAGGTTGCGGTCCAGCAGACCGTCACGGCTGAGGTTGTAAAGCGCCGGCATCAGCAGGCGCTTGACCAGGTCGCCATTGGCGCCGAACAGGAACAGAGTACATGGCGGAGCGGCCGGAATGCTCTGTTTGGTCATTCGGCTTTTTTCTCGACGTGGCCACCGAAGCCCAGGCGCATGGCCGAGAGAATCTTGTCACCATAGGTGCCTTGCTGCTGGCGCGAGCGGAAGCGGGCGAACAGCGCGCTGGACAGCACCGGTACCGGCACCGCCTGCTCGACGGCGGCGTCGATGGTCCAGCGGCCTTCACCACTGTCGGACACCGAGCCACTGAACTGCGACAGCTGCGGGTCGGCCACCAGCGCATCGGCGGTGAGGTCGAGCAGCCACGAGGTGACCACGCTGCCACGCCGCCACACTTCGGCGATTTCGGCCACGTTCAGGTCGAAACGCTGGTCTTCCGGCAGTTCGTTGCCGCCCTTGCTGCGCAGCAGGTCGAAACCTTCGGCATAGGCCTGCATCAGGCCGTATTCGATGCCGTTGTGCACCATTTTCACGTAGTGCCCGGCACCGGGTGGGCCGGCGTGGATGTAGCCGTGTTCGGCACGCTGGTGCTCGCCGCTGCGGCCATGGGTACGCGGGATGTCACCCACGCCCGGGGCCAGCGCCTTGAACAGAGGCTCCAGACGCTCGAACACGTCCTTTTCGCCACCGATCATCATGCAGTAGCCACGGTCCAGGCCCCACACACCACCCGAGGTGCCAACATCCAGATAATGCAGCCCGCGCTTGGCCAGCTCGGCGGCGCGGCGCATGTCGTCCTTGTAGAAGGTGTTGCCGCCATCGATGATCGCATCGCCCGGCTCCAGCAGTTCGGCCAGTTGGGCGATGGTCTGCTCGGTGGGCTCGCCAGCGGGCAGCATGACCCACACCGCGCGCGGTGCTTTCAGCTTCTGTACCAGCGCACCGAGGTCGTGCGCACCCTGGGCGCCCTCGCCCTCCAGGCTGGTGATGGCCTCGCGGTTGCGATCGTGTACCACGGTGCGGTGGCCGGCGCGCATCAGGCGCCTTGCGATATTGCCGCCCATGCGGCCCAGCCCGATGATTCCCAGTTGCATGAGCCGATGCTCCCCTTTCGAAATAAATGACAACACAATCCAGCTTTTCAGATTAGTCCAGCGAACCGCTCGAGGGTTCAGCGACGAACGGCGAGACCACGATAAACAAAAAAGTTCCCAAGACCTGCGAAAGAATTCAAAATGCGCCCGCGTGAAGCGTCTACGCTTTGACTTGTCACTAGCCAATACCGCGAGGTGTGCTCATGGGTACCTTGATGCCTGCAACCCCAACCCAGACCCTCTATGTCTCCGTGCGCCGTGATGAGCTGCGTAAACTGAAGGACGAACGTGACCAGCTGCGTCAGCAGGTCGCCCAACTGAACCTGCTGCTGGCGCAGGCGCGCACAGACGGCAAAGCCGTTACCCTCTGAGTTTGCCCCTCCCCTGTGGGAGCCGAACTGCTCCCACATCGCTCAATCGAGCAGCCAGCTATTATCGCCATTTTCCAAGGTACCGCCATGACTGGTGGCATCGCCGACCCTGGCAAGCGGCTGCCCATCATCCATCATCAGTGCCGAGCCGCTGGTAATCACCGCCCCACACCCGAGCCTGTCGCCAACCCTGGCGGCTGCCCTGCCGTTGACGAAGAACAGACTGGAGCCGCTGCTGATGCTGGTCGGGCCGCACAATGGGCAGTGGTGAGTGTGACCCAGCAGAACGATGGCAGGCATTGTTGCCACTCCCGAATCATGTGAGGCGCCAGGCACGCATGCCGGCAGCGCCAATCAGAACGTTCTCGACAGCCGCCAGTGCACGACCTGGCCATCGATCTCAGGGAACGGTACCTGGTGCATGAACACCTGCTCGCCCACCATGCGCTCGACGCAGACGTAGTACCCTGGCCATGGGCAAGGCGTGCCGGAAGGCCAGCCTGGGGCATCCTCGCGCCTGGCGGTTTCCGGGTCGCGGAACTGCTTGCCCAGGCGTCGGTAATGCGCCCTTTCGACGAGCGCCTGCGGGTAAAAGCGGGGAGCGCTTTCCAGGGCATCACCCTGCACAGACCATAAAAACGCCACCAGTGCCGCCTCGAAGGCCCAATAACCCAAGTGGTCACTCCGTGCCCGGGTGTGGCGCTCGTGCCAGTAGCAACCGTGCGCATTGGCGTACCACTGCCCGAGATAGTGCATGAGCGCGTCATGCTGCGCGGGGCCTTTCAGGTCGAGGCACTCCAACAAGGCGCCGTAAGGTTCGGGGTGAAGCAATGAGGTGCCTGGGTAGGCCTTGCCAAGCCGCTGGAACAGGCGATGCAGCAGCAGGTCGGGGCTGCGCTCGTCGTCCTGGTTCAGCCAGCCCAGTACCTGGTCGACACGCTCGGGGTAACCGCACAGCACCGCCAGCGACAGCAGCCACAAGGCAAGCCGGTATTCATCCGACACCCACGGGCGCAACTGCTCGCTGGTTGCCGGGTACGCCGAAAAATGCCGGGCGAACTGGGCAAACGCATAGTCTGCATAGGCCTCCACCAACTCCATCGGCTCGCCACCGGAATACCGCTGCACTGTCAGCTCCAGTGCCATGTGTGCCCAGTCGCGGCTAAGGCCACGGTAGTGATGCCTGTGCTCGGCTGGCCCGATCAGCAATGCCTGGGCGTCAGGGTCGGCGAATTCCTGCTCTTTTTCACGCGTCGAAGCCAGGTAATGCTGCTCGACCATCCACGGGTCGCGCTTGATGCTGTCGAACTGGCCCATTGGCCCTCCCGCACGCTATAAGCCTTTCACCAAGCGCCAAACCAGAGAGCGCCCATTTTCGCTCGGCATCTCTACACCTTGCATGAATGTCTGAGGCCCCACCGCCCATTCATCACATACCCACACCCCCGTGCGCGGGCAAATTTCGCCCGACCTGGCAAGCGCATCCGAATACGGCGCGCTTTGCAGTTGTTCAGGGAAGCTTTTGATAACTTGACGCTTGCGAGCATCGTCTACCAAATCCTTCGGGTAGAAAGGAAGATCTCTATAGGGCGTATCGTCGACGCCCCACAACACAGTGACCAATCCTGCCTCAAAGGCCCAATAGCCGAAGAAACCCGCATCGCTTCGTGCCTTGTGCCGGTCATGCCAATAACAGTTGCGCATGCCGCGATACCACTGCTTCAGGTAACTACGCACTGCCTGTTGCTGCTCATCCTTCTCGGTAGTTACGGCATTGAGCAATTCATGGTAGGGGCGCTCATGAATCAACGTACTCCCGGGGATCGTCACCCCCACACGGGAAAACAGTTGCCGCAACAGGATGTCCTCACCGTCATCTGGGGCTTCACTCAAAAAACCTGCGATTTGCCTGATGCGCCCGGGTTTGTTGAACAGCACTGCAAACGATAGAAGCCAGAGTGTGTACTGATAGGCATCCGACTCCCACAGTTTCAAGCTGAAACTCGGATAAGCTTGCTTGTGACGTTGAAACTGGGAAAACAGGTGATCCGCGTAAAACTCAAGCGCTTCAATGGGTTCCCCTCCCGAATATAGAGCAATGAGCAACTCCATAGACTGAAAGCACCACCTCCAGCTCAACATCTTGACATTTACATACTCGGGACGCTCAATTTCGAGAAAAGACTCAGCCTGGCGCTCTACATAATTCTCCTTCCAAAAAGAAACACTATCGAGATAGGCTGCCTCTTGCAAAAAAGGCTCACGCTTGACCCGATCAAATCCAGTCATTACACACCCCTATTGGATCACATCACCGATAAATTTAGCATTTTCGTCGAGCTTGACTATTTCCGTTACCACACCACCTTCATCTACGATCATTAACCAACGTTCATATCCGGCGAATGCAACTTCTTCCGCCTGTTTTTTCCCAAGCTCCAAGTCAAGTCTCGGCTCAATCCACGCATCACTCATCTGCCTGGCGCTCGGAAACCCCTTACTCCTTTTTTGTAACCGGCAAACTACCCGGCGAAAACGCGCCCCCGTTCAGGGTTGGCGAACTCCCGCTCTTTTTCACAGATCGAGGCCAGGTAACGCTGCTCGTCCATCCACGGGTCGCGCTTGATGCTGTCGAACTGGCCCATTGGCCCTCCCGCACGCTATAAGCCTTTCACCAAGCGCCAAACCAGAGAGCGCCCATTTTCGCTCGGCATCTCTACGCCTTGCATGAATGTCTGGGGCCCCACCGCCCATTCATCGCATACCCACACCCCCGTGCGCGGGCAAATTTCGCCCGACCTGGCAAGCGCATCCGAATACGGCGCGCTTTGCAGTTGTTCAGGGAAGCTTTTGATAACTTGACGCTTGCGAGCATCGTCTACCAAATCCTTCGGGTAGAAAGGAAGATCTCTATAGGGCGTATCGTCGACGCCCCACAACACAGTGACCAATCCTGCCTCAAAGGCCCAATAGCCAAAGAAACCCGCATCGCTTCGTGCCTTGTGCCGGTCATGCCAATAACAGTTGCGCATGCCGCGATACCACTGCTTCAGGTAACTACGCACTGCCTGTTGCTGCTCATCCTTCTCGGTAGTTACGGCATTGAGCAATTCATGGTAGGGGCGCTCATGAATCAACGTACTCCCGGGGATCGTCACCCCCACACGGGAAAACAGTTGCCGCAACAGGATGTCCTCACCGTCATCTGGGTCTTGACTCAAAAAACCTGCGATTTGCCTGATGCGCCCGGGCTTGTTGAACAGCACTGCAAACGATAGAAGCCAGAGTGTGTACTGATAGGCATCCGGCTCCCACAGTTTCAAGCTGAAAGCCGGATAAGCTTGCTTGTGACGTTGAAACTGGGAAAACATGTGATCCACATAAAACTCAAGCGCCTCAATGGGCTCTCCCCCCGAATAAAGTGCTACTAGTAACTCCAGAGATTCAAAGCACCAATCCCAACTCAACCCTTCAACACTTACGAAATCTGGGCGTTCCAACGCTAGAAACTCTTCAGCCTTTAGCTCCACATAGTATTTTTTCCAAAAATCAACAGAGTTTAGATAGGCTGCCTCTTGCAGCAAAGGCTCACGTTTGATCTCATCAAATTTCTTCATTTTCAGACCCTACTGAATTACATCACCTATAGATCTCGCATGCCCATCAAGCTTGACTATCTGGCTTACAGCACCCCTCTCATCTACGGTTATCAACCAACGCTCATATCCAGCCGAGCGAATATTCATTGCCTGTTCTTTCCCCAAACTTTCGGAAAGCCTTGGACGAATCCACGCATCACTCATCTGCCTGGCACTCGGAAACCCCTTACTCCCCTTTGTAACCGGCAAACTACCCGGCGAAAACGCGCCCCCCGTTCGATACTTGGTCTCGGTAATGATGAACGGCGGCGGTGGATGGGCATTACGATAGACGCCATCCAGCCCGCGCCCGGTAGGTTTCATTTGCAGGCTGCGAGGCCCACGAGCGGCCGACAGCAGGTTCTCATGGCCTTTGCCGAGCATGTACTGATCACTGACCACCTCCCCATAAATGCCCTTCTGCGTCCGGGTCGCCGTGGAATGATCGAACACGTGCACATTGGCGCCATGCGTGGCAGCTGCCGCAGAGGTGGGCACTGGCGGGCCGAGCGCACCTTCGGGGCGCTCGAGGTAACGCGGACGCATGCCAATGCCAGAAGTCACCCGCCCACCACTCATCGCCATGGGCACCGGCTTAGGCGCATGCACCCCGGCCTGCGCAACCTGCGCGGGCAGATCGCTGGCCTGTTCCAGCACCTTGGCCAGCCTGGCGTCGAGGTGCATCAACGCCCGTGGGATTTCCCGCACTGCATGCACCTGCACCGCGTAGAACTGGGCTTCCATGGCCTGCAGCCGCACCAACAGGTGCGCGGCCGCCTGGTTGAAGGGCCAGTTGCCCAGGTAGCTGCGAAGCTTTGCCGTTGCCGCGATGACCTTGGTCAAGAACTGGTTCAGATAGGCCAGCAAATCCTTTTCATAGCTCGTGAACCTGACCTGGCGCAGCCAGAACTCCACGCTGCCGCGGGTGAACTTGCCAAGAAACGCAACCACGGTCCGCAAGATGATCTGGCTTTCACGGATAAGCAGCAGGCACAAACCTCGCAGAAACGCTGCCGCTTCCTGGCCGACCAATGCACCTGCCACCGAGCCCACGGGGGTGCCCACCGCCCCCACCACGGCACCGATGATCGGCGCGATCAAGGTAAGCAGGCAGGCAACCAGCAGCACCCACTCCTGCCACTGTGGCGGCTGCGCCGTTGCCTGGCTGTCATCCGCCGTGTAGCGCTTGCCCAAGCGCAGGCACACTGCGGCCAGGTCACGGGCGCTGAGCACGATCACCACCCTAGGCACCAACGACAGCAGCATGTCGGCAATGACCACGCTCAGTGGCCGTTCCTCGGCAAACTCGCCCAGCACCAGGTCACGCAGCCAGCCAAAGCCGCCTGCCACCCTTTCTACCGCTTCATCCAGCCAGTCAGCGGCGGAGTTCATGACTGGCCACCTGCCGAGGTGCAGCCGGCAAGCAACGCCTGCAAGGCAGCATCCGGCTCGGTTGCGGTCGTCAGCTGCAGCGAGCCTTGGCCAACCTCGTAGCGCACCTGGGCGCTGCAACCGGGGGTAACGCCAGCCAGGCGGGCATAGCCGTTCTGGTCGACCATACCCTGGCGCTGGGTGCCATCGGACAACGTCGCCACGTAGGCCGTGCCCGCAATTGGCGTACCGTCGGCATGCACCAGGCGAAACTCGATTTCCTCCTGCGACGGTGCAGGCGGCTCACCGTAACGTGCAGGCGCCTTTACCTGGGCGATGGCATGCAACAGCAGTGGCTCGGGGCAACCGATTTCGATGCGGCCATCACCCAGCTTGATGAACGCCCCGCCGCAACTCAGGGTCAGCGACGTTCGGCTATCGATGTGCACATGGCCGTGATGGCTGGTGATCGACACATCGTCATTGGCATCGACCCGCAGTTGCCCGCCGACCTGCACACGCTTGTCCTGCGCGACCTGCTCGCTGGCCTCGAGGCCAACCATCACGCTCAACGCCCCGCCAACGGCCAACGACTTGCCCAGGCCTATGCTTTCGACTTTGCCAAGGGCGACCGTTTCGCTCTTGCTGGCGCCGACCTTGACACTGCGGTTGCCACCTATGTGCACCACTTCGTCATGCTCGACGCGCTCGCTACGGTCATTGCCGATGAGCGTGGTTTCGTTGTGTTTCACGACGTTGTTCTGGTCGCGCTCGGCATGAATGAATACTTCCTGGCGCCCCAGTTCGTCCTCGAAGCGCAACTCGTTGAAGCCATCGCCTTTATGGGTCTGGCTCTTGATGGTCATGCGGGTCTTGTGTTCGGGCAGGTCGTAAGGCGGCAGCTGGTCACCGCAGTAGGTGCGCCCGGTGATCATCGGCTGGTCAGGGTCGCCATTGACGTACTGGACAATCACATCCTGGCCAATACGTGGAATGGCCATCGAACCCCAACTGCCACCGGCCCAGCCTTGCGACACCCGCACCCAGCAGGAACTGAATTCGTTGTTGCTGCTTTCACGGTCCCAGGGGAAGCTGACCTTGACCCGCCCCCACTGGTCGCAAAAAATCTCTTCGCCCGGCGGGCCGACTACGGTGGCCATGTGCGGGCCATCGATGCGCGGCTTGGCCAAGGGTGCCGGGCGCCATTCGGCCATGCCTTGCACCAGCAGCGCATCGTTCACATAGCAGGTACCTTGTTCGGCGCCGGCGGCTTCTTCCTGCAGGCTGGTGAACTGCGTACCTTCGTGGCACAGGCTGATCACGCGCCAGTGCACATTGAGGTCTTCACGCGGGTGGCCGACGAGGGTGAAGCTCAGGCCTGGCTGCAGGCGCACGTCATCGCCCTGTACTTCGGCCAGGCGGGCGTCATGGCGCAGGGCCGTCAGCCGCGTTTCAGTGAAGGGCTTGCCGACCGCATCGCGCTTGTAGCGGCCCGGGTAATCAAAAAACTCGTAGTCCAGCGACTGGTGCGTGATTCCGCTGGCCTGAGCCTTGTGCTCCTGGCGATAGGCCGGGTTGGTGAAGGTGTAGTCGCGCTGCACCTGCTGCGCGGTACGCACCTGCTCGCAGTAGCGCAAACGCCGCAGGCAGGCACGGGCTTGGTCGCCACCGCTACTGGCGTGGTACAGCACCTTGTCGGGGCCGAGATCATCTTCATCCAGCCAAAGCGCCTCCTCATCTACGGTCTTTAGCGTGCCCCGGCTGAGCAACCCAAGCGATAGCAGGCGATCGGTAACGATCAGCGTGTGGTGCCTGGCGCAGTGCACAAAGCGGTAGACGAAGCCCTCTTCAGCGGCAAGGCGATGGATGAAGTCGAGGTCGGTTTCCCCTGCCTGGACACAGAACTCACGCACCTGGTGTTCGGCGCTGCTATTGAGCTCAAACCGGGCAATGCCCTGACGCTTGAACATCAGTTCAAGAATCTGCGGCACGGTTTTCTGCTGGAAGATGCGCCAGTTCGAACGCAAGCGGGCACGGGCCAGTTGCGGCTCGACCACAGCGTGGTAGCGCGTGCGACAGAAGCCGGTTTCACCTTGGCTGAAGGCACTGACCAAGCCATGCACATGACGCAGTGGCCGGTCTGCGCAATAAAGGGTGAATAGCGCAGGCTTGTCGAGCACCTGGCCGAAGTCGACATCACTGTCGTAGCTGACAAGTTCAAGGTTCAGCACAAATGGCTGGCTGATAGCTTCTTCCAGCTTGAATGAAACCACTTCGAACTCCGTGCGCCCGGCAAGCGCCTGAAATCCGAAACGAAAGTCCGACTGTTTCATGAGTTGCTCTACCCGCCATCATGTTTACCGGCGAAAAAACAACCACATCCTGGCTTTCTTCAAGATGAGTACGTCGAATGAAAGTTGCCCGTCGCCAACGTTCAAGCCGGCTAGATCCGTGGCATTTGCGGACTTGACCGATGACGACAGTGAGGATGAGGCAGTGACTGAAGAGCAACTTAAACCGTACCGCCCCGGCATGACAGGAACGATGGGTTTCATGCATTGACGATTTCGTAGGAAATTTCTTAAAGCATCAACTTACAAAATTTTGCCCGCGCGAGTCCGATCACTGAAACAGCAGAAATTCAAGCCAGGAAAATAATAAATACAGTTACTGAAAAGTTCGCGAAACAGCCCCTTTCATTCATCCTGAAATCACTTGGAATCCGAAATGCACCATTCTGTTGGAGGGCGATGACCTTGGCACCCCTCAAGCGCACCAAAAAGGTGCATGACTGGCAGAAATTGGGGCATGCCGTCTGCCCCCCATCCACCGCTCCAGCCCCTGCATTCACATCCGGTCACAAACGCCAACGTTTGCGTCTATTCCGCGGCACGACAATGGTGACCAGCGGGTCACCTTTTTATCTCTTTCTCTCCTACACTCGGGTTTCGGCCCGCCATTTGCTCAACGGAAGAGTGACGAAAAAAAGTCGAACTTTCCGGAACGCGGGCAGGTCAGGAACTAAGTAGGCCAAACGCAAAGGGACTTCCCAGCATCGGCCCACACACCCCAACCAGCGCAATCGCCTTCGGCCGGAATGCCGATCGCGCCGTGCCTGCGCGCACGACCCTGGGGCATGGAACGCACTACGCAGAATCCAGAATCAGAGAGAACCAACACGAAACATCGCCACGGGTGCCAGCACCCGGCCAAGCATAGGGACGGAGAGAAGTATGATCAGTGCCGCTGTCGAGCCTCACGTAGATTCATTCAACCCGGACAACCGCGAACCGCTCACCCCGGACTTCGCCACGACAGGCAAGGCACCCGGCGCCCAGCGCCAGCACAACCGCAACAAGCGCAAGATTTTGTTCGTGACCTCGGAAATCGCCGACCTGGTGAAAACCGGTGGCCTGGGTGACGTGTCTGCAGCCCTGCCCCGTGCCCTGGCGCACCTGCATGATGTACGGGTACTGATCCCCGGCTACCGCCAGGTGATGGAAAGCGACAACCCCATCCACATCGTCGGTGAACTGGGTGGCCACGCCGCCCTGCCGCCGTGCAAGATCGGGCGCATGGACATGGCCGACGGCCTGGTCATCTATGTGCTGATCTGCCCCGAACTGTACCAGCGCGACGGCACCCCCTATGGCGCCAACAACGGCCGCGACTGGCCCGACAACCACATCCGCTTCGCCCGCCTGGGCCTGGCCGCCGCCGAAATCGCCGCCGGCGAAGGCAGGATCCACTGGAAGCCCGAAGTGGTGCACGCCCACGACTGGCCCGCCGGCCTGGCTCCGGCCTACATGCACTGGCGCGGGCTGAGTACGCCAACCCTGTTCACCATCCACAACCTGGCCTACCAGGGCGTGTACAGCCGCGGTTGCAGCCCGGAACTGGCGATCCCCGAGCACGCCATGCAACAGGAAGGCATGGAGTTCTACGGCAAGCTTTCGTTCCTCAAGGCCGGCCTGGCCTACGCCAGCCACATCACCACGGTCAGCGCCACCTATGCCCGGGAAATCACCACCCCGGAATTCGGCTGCGGCCTGGACGGCTTCCTCGCCAGCAAGGCCCAGCAAGGCCTGCTCGGCGGCATTCCCAATGGCATTGACGAAAGCTGGGACTCGGCCACCGACAAGCACCTGCAGCACAACTTCAGCATCAACGACTGGGAAGGCAAGGCGCGCAATGCCCAGGAAGTGCGCGAGCTGTTCAAACTGCAACCCTCCGAAGGCCCGCTGTTCGCCGTGGTTTCGCGCCTGGTCTACCAGAAAGGCCTGGACCTGACCCTGGGTGTGGCCGACTACATCGTCGAGCAAGGCGGGCAGATCGCGATCATCGGCCGTGGCGAGCCGGAAGAAGAGCAGGCCATGCGCGAACTGGCGCTACGCCACCCGGGCCGTATCGGCGTACGCATCGGCTTCAACGAGACCGATGCCCGGCGCATGTTCGCCGGCAGCGACTTCCTGCTGATGCCGTCACGCTACGAGCCATGCGGCCTCAGCCAGATGTACGCGCAGCGTTTCGGCTCGCTGCCGGTGGCGCGCAACACCGGCGGCCTGGCCGACACCATCGAGTGCGGCGTCACCGGTTTCCTGTTCAACGAGTCCACCGTCGAGAGCTATCGCCAGGCACTCAGCCGCGCCTTCTATGTATATGGCAAGAAGGACCTGCTGAACGCCATGCGCTGCCTGTCGATGACCCAACCGTTCAACTGGTGCCAGGCCGTGGAACCCTACGCACGCCTGTACGAAGACTTGGTCAAGCAGGCACAGCACAGCCACTACTGAACGGGGAATCGAAGATGCACAGACATGGCGCACACCTGCTGGACGCCACGTCGGCGCGCTTCGCCCTCTGGGCCCCGGATGCGCGCAGCGTGAGCGTGGAACTGGAGCAGCAGCCGGCCATCGAGCTGTTGCCCGACGATGATGGCTGGTTCACCGGCGTGGCCCCGTGCCAGGCCGGTGACCGTTACCACTACCGTATCGATGGTGCACTGCAGGTGGCCGACCCGGCCTCGCGCTACCAGCCCGATGGCGTGCAGGGGCCGAGCCAGGTGGTGGATGTGGCCAGCTATGCCTGGCAACACCCCTGGCAAGGCCGGCCCTGGCACGAAGCGGTCATCCAGGAGCTGCATGTCGGCCTGCTCGACGGCTACGCCGGGGTCGCCCGGCAACTGCCGCGCCTGGCCGAACTGGGCATCAGCGCCGTCGAGCTGATGCCGCTGGGGCAGTTCCCTGGCGAGCGCAACTGGGGTTACGACGGCGTGCTGCCCTATGCGCCGCAAAACACCTATGGCAGCCCCGAGCAGCTGTGTGCGCTGGTCGACCAGGCACATGGCCACGGGCTGATGGTGCTGGTCGATGTGGTGTACAACCATTTCGGCCCCGACGGCAATTACCTGCACCAGTACGCCAGCCCGTTCTTCCGCGAAGACCGGCAGACCCCCTGGGGCGCAGCCATCGACTTCCGTCGCCCGCAGGTGCGCGAGTACTTCATCCAGAACGCCCTGATGTGGTTGTGCGACTACCGCTTTGATGGCCTGCGCCTGGATGCCGTGCACGCCATCGACCAGCCCGACTTCCTGGTCGAGCTGGCGCAAAGGGTACGTGCTGCGGTGGAACCCGGCCGCCACGTATGGCTGGTACTGGAGAACGAGCACAACCAGGCCTTCCTGCTGGAGCAAGGCTTCGACGCCCAGTGGAACGACGACGGCCACAATGCCCTGCATGTGCTGCTCACCGGCGAAACCGAAGGCTACTACGCCGACTACCAGCAGCGCCCCATCGACCAGCTGGCCCGCTGCCTTGCCGAAGGTTTCGTGTTCCAGGGCCAGGCCAACCGCCATGGCACGCCCCGCGGCGAGCCCAGCGCGCACTTGCCACCCAGCGCCTTCGTGCTGTTTCTGCAGAACCATGACCAGGTCGGCAACCGTGCCCTGGGCGAGCGCCTGACCCGCCTGTGCCCACCGCAGGCGCTGCGGGCGGCCACCGGGCTGTTGCTGCTGGCACCGATGATCCCGCTGCTGTTCATGGGCGACGACGATGGCAGCTGCCGGCCGTTCCTGTTCTTCACCGACTTCCATGACCAGCTGGCCGACGCCGTGCGCGAAGGCCGGCGCGGCGAGTTCGCCCATTTCGCCGCCTTCGCCGACCCCGAGCAACGCCAACGCATCCCCGACCCCAACGCCGAACAGACCTTCGAGGCCTCCCGCCCGCAAGGCAAGGAAGTAATCGCCGGCTGGCACGGCCTGTACCAGCACCTGCTCGAACTGCGCCGCCGCCATGTGATCCCGCACCTGCCCGGCAGCCGCGCGCTGGGCGCCGAAGTACACGGCGACAAGGCCCTGACCGCACGCTGGTGCCTGGGCAATGGCACCACCCTGCGCATCGACCTGAACCTGGCCTCCACCCCACAGGGGGTCGAGTTGCCCGCGCCGGCCAACCGCCTGTTCGACAGCAGCGACACCCGGCACCCCGATACCCACCTGGCCGCCTACAGCTGCGTGGTCAGCCTGCTTCCCCCTGCACTGGAGCGCCCATGAGCGAAACCGCCCTGCACCGCCTGGCGACCCGCGTCGGGCTGAGCCGCGACTGGATCGACGCCAATGCCCGGCCCCAGCGTGTCAGCGACGAGGTACTGCGCAACATCCTTGAAGGCCTTGGCCACCCGGCCAGCGATGACGCCGCCATTGCCGCCAGCCTGCGCGCCGTGGACGCTGCCGAAGACAGTGAGCACCTGCCGCCGCTGCTGACCGCCGACCTCGGCCAGCCACTGGCATTGGCGCGCTACTTCAGCGCCGCCAGCGTCGCGCACTGCACCTTGGAGGACCACAGCGCCCTCACCCTCAGCCTTGACGACCAGGCCCGCCTGCCCGGAGCGCTGCCCATCGGCTACCACCAGGTGGAAATCGACAGCCGCCGCTTCACCGTGGCTGTGGCCCCGCCACGCTGCCACAGCCTTGAAGACCGCGTGCAGCAGCCGCCACCGCGCTGCTGGGGCCTGGCGGTGCAGCTGTACAGCTTGCGCCGCCCCGGCGATGGCGGCTACGGCGACTGCCTGGCCCTGGAACAACTGGCCCGCGCGGCCGCCGAGCGCGGTGCCGATGCCTTGGCCATCAGCCCGATCCACGCCTTGTCGGCCATCGACCAGACGCACTACAGCCCCTACTCGCCCTCCAGCCGCCTGTTGCTCAACACCCTTTACGCCAGCCCTGCCGCGCTGCTGGGCGAGCGGGAGGTGCGCGTGGCCATCGAAGCCTGCGGCCTGGAGCAACAGCTGGAAGACCTGGAGCAAGGCCCGCTGGTCGACTGGCCGCGTGCCGCCAGCGCCCGCCTGCGCCTGCTCGAAGCCCTGTATCAGGGCTTCAGCCAGGGCGACCACCCGCTACGCAAGGATTTCGACAGCTTCCGCGAAGCCGGTGGCCAGGCCCTGGAGCACCATTGCCGCTTCGAGGTGCTGCAGGCCCAGGCCGTGGAGCATGGCCTGGGCGCCGATTGGCGCCACTGGCCCAAGGCCTGGCACGACCCGTACCACCCGGAAGTGGAGGCCTTCGCCAACGCCTACCCGGCCAAGGTCGAGTTCCATGCCTTTTGCCAATGGCTGACCGAACGGGGCCTGCAACGCGCCCAGGAAGCGGCGCGCGGCAACGGCATGGCGGTCGGCCTGATCGCTGACCTGGCGGTGGGCGCCGACGGTGCCGGCAGCCAGGCCTGGAGCCGCCAGGACGAGCTGCTGGCAGGCCTGAAGGTAGGCGCACCGCCCGACATCCTCAACCGTGCCGGCCAGGACTGGGGCATCTGCGCCTTCTCGCCCGAAGGCCTCAAGCGCAACGGCTACCGCGCTTTCATCGAAATGCTGCGGGCCAACCTCGCCCACGCCGGCGGCCTGCGCATCGACCATGTCATGGGCCTGCGCCGGCTGTGGCTGATCCCGCAGGGAGCCAAGCCCAGCGAAGGCGCCTACCTCAACTACCCGCTGGACGACCTGCTGCGCCTGCTGGCGCTGGAGTCGGTGCGCCACCAGGCAATCATCCTCGGCGAAGACCTGGGCACCGTGCCGGACGGCCTGCGCGAGCAACTGGCGGCCAAGGCCGTGCTGGGCATGCGTGTGCTGCCCTTCGAGCAGACCCAGCCCGGCCATTTTAAGCCGATTCTCGACTGGCCGGACAACGCCCTGGCCACCACCGGCACCCACGACCTGGCGCCGCTGGCCGGCTGGCTGGAAAACCGCGACATCGACTGGAGCCACCGCCTGCAACTGATCGATGCTGCCACCGAACTGCACTGGCGCCACGAGCGGCAAAAGGAGCACGACGGCCTGCGCCGCACCCTGGAGGCCAACTACGGCACGCTACCGGACAACGATGCGCTGATCGACGCCGCCATTCGCTACGTTGGCCACACCCGCGCACCGCTGGTGCTGGTACCGCTTGAAGACCTGCTGGGTTGCGACGAGCAACCCAACCTGCCGGGCACCACCTCCGGCCACCCCAACTGGCGCCGACGCTTCGCCCGGCCGGTACGTGAACTGCTCGACGACGAAGACGCCGCACGGCGCCTGGAACTGCTGGCCCAGGCCCGCGAACAAGCCTGGGAGCGTGACCGATGAAAGCGCTGACCGCGACCCTGCGCCTGCAGTTTCACAGTGATTTCACCCTCGATCACGCCGTGCCGCTGGTGCCGTACTTCGCCCAGTTGGGTATCAGCCACCTGTATGCCTCGCCCATCCTCAGGGCCCGCGCCGGCTCGCGCCACGGCTACGACGTGGTCGACCCGACCTGCGTCAACCCCGAGCTGGGCGGCGAAGCGGCGCTGCAACGGCTGGTTGCCGCCCTGCGCCAGCACGGCATGGGGCTGATCCTCGACACGGTGTCCAACCACATGGCCGTGGGCGGTGCCGACAACCCCTGGTGGCAGAGCCTGCTGGCCTGGGGCCGGCGCAGCCCCTATGCAGAATTCTTCGACATCCAGTGGCACTCCAGCGACCCGCTGCTGGCCGGTCAGTTGCTGTTGCCGTTCCTCGCCAGCGACTATGGCGTGGCACTGAAGAATGGCGAGATACCGCTTGAGTTCGACAAGCACCATGGGCTGCTGCAAATCGCCCATTACCAACACCGCTTCCCGATCTGCCCTGTCGACTATGGCTGGATTCTCGCCCTCAGCCCGGAGCCGGCGCTCAAGGCCCTGGCCGAACGCTTCACCGCGTTGAACGCATCGGCCACGCCGCTGGCCGACGCCCTGCCCCTGCAAGCCGAACTGGCGCGCCTGGCAGGCGAAGGCGCCGACCTCGAATCGGCCCTGGTGGCGTTCGACAGCCGTAGCGAGAATGGCTTCAAGCGCCTGCACCTGCTACTGGAGCGCCAGACCTACCGTCTGGCCAGCTGGCGTACCGCCGCCGACGACATCAACTGGCGGCGCTTCTTCGACATCAACGAGCTGGGCGGCCTGCGGGTGGAACGCGCGGTGGTGTTCGAGGCCACCCACGCCAAGCTGTTCGAACTGATCGAGCGCGGCCTGGTGGACGGCCTGCGCATCGACCATATCGACGGCCTGGCAGACCCGCGCGGCTACTGCCGCAAGCTGCGCCGGCGGGTCGATGGCCTGCTGGCACGGCGGCCGTTGAACGCTGCCCTGGAGCATTTCCCGATCTACGTGGAGAAGATCCTCGGCGCCAACGAGCACCTGCACCGCGACTGGCTTACCGACGGCACTACCGGCTATGAATTCATGAACCAGGTTTCGCTGCTGCAGCACGACCCGGCGGGCGAAGCAGCGCTGACCGAGCTGTGGGCCAATGTGAGCGAACGCCCCGACTTCCCCGAAGAAGTGCGTCAGGCCCGCCACCTGGTG
Source organism: Pseudomonas asiatica (assembly GCF_040214835.1). Taxonomy (NCBI): domain Bacteria; kingdom Pseudomonadati; phylum Pseudomonadota; class Gammaproteobacteria; order Pseudomonadales; family Pseudomonadaceae; genus Pseudomonas; species Pseudomonas asiatica. The sequence continues at coordinate 3,764,405 of NZ_CP157874.1, forward strand.
CTCAATGCCAGCCTGGCCGGCGACTGCGAGTCGGTGGCCCAGGCGCTGTTGCAGGTGGCGCGCAACGACCTGATGACCCGCGACCTGACCCTTGGCGCGATCCGCCGCGCCTTGCAGGCGCTGGTGGCGCATTACCCGGTGTACCGCACCTACTTCAATGCCTGCGGGCGCCCGGCAGAAGACGAAGGGTTTTTCCAGCAGGCCCTGGCCAATGCCCGGCAGGACCTGGGCGAAGCAGACTGGCCGCTGCTCGAGCACCTGCAACAATGGCTGGGCGGGCAAGCCTGGCGCCGCCTGCCAGCAGGCCGGGCGCGCAAGCAGCTGCGCCACGCCTGCGTGCGCTTCCAGCAACTGACCGCGCCCAGTGCCGCCAAAGCCGTGGAAGATACCGCGTTCTACCGCAGCGCGCGGCTGCTGTCGCGCAACGATGTGGGCTTCGACGCCGAGCGTTTCAGCGCCCCGCTCGAGCACTTCCACAACGAGGCCCAGCGGCGCCTGCGCGATTTCCCCGACAACCTGCTGGCCAGCGCCACCCATGACCACAAGCGCGGCGAAGACACCCGTGCGCGCCTGGCCGTGCTCAGCGAGCGCGGCCCGTGGCTGGCCAGCCGCATGGAACACTGGCGCGAACTGGCCACGCCGTTGCGCACGCAACTGGATGACGGCCCGGCGCCCAGCCCCGGCGACGAGCTGATGCTGTTGCAGACCTTGCTGGGCAGTTGGCCGCTGGACCTCGACCTGCACGATGACAACGCCCTGCTCCAGTACGCCGAACGCATCCGCCAGTGGCAGCAGAAGGCCCTGCGCGAGGCCAAGCTGCGCAGCAGCTGGAGCGCGCCGAACGAAGCATATGAAAACGCCTGTGCCGGCTACATCGACGGCCTGCTGCTGGACGGCGAGAACCAGCAGCTGCGCAAATCGCTGGCCGATGCCGCCCACCTGCTGGCCTGCCCCGGTGCCCTCAACGGCCTGGTCCAGGCCCTGCTGCGCATGACCACGCCGGGCGTGCCGGACCTGTACCAGGGCAACGAATACTGGGATTTCAGCCTGGTCGACCCGGATAACCGCCGCGCCGTGGACTACGCTTGCCGGCGTCGCACCCTGGACGATGCAACGCCGGTAGCCGAGCTGCTGGAACACTGGCGCGACGGCCGCCTCAAGCAGGCGCTGATCGCCCGGGTGCTGGACTGCCGCCGGGCCCATGCCGAGCTGTTCCGCCGTGGCGCCTACCTGCCGCTGACCGTGCATGGCCGGCATGCCGACAAGGTGGTGGCGTTCGCCCGCCTTGGCGAAGGCGAACGGGCCGTCATCATCGCGCCACGCCTGGCCAGTACCCTGCTGGCAGGTGCACCGATACCCCTGATCCCGGCACAGAACTGGGACGACACCCGGGTAAGCCTGCCGTTTGCCTTGTCGCCTGCCAACTCGACGGGACTTTTCCCCAGTGCTGCGGTCAGCTCTTCCAAGGAGCTGATGTTGAGCGCCGTGCTGGCGGAGTTTCCGGTCAACCTGCTGATACAACAATCTTGAGCATCAGGAGCGTCATGATGAGTGTTGATGAAAAGCGTATCCGCGAATTTGCCTACCAGATCTGGGAATCTGAGGGTAAGCCCGCCGGCCAGGAAGAGCGCCATTGGGACATGGCGCGCAAGCTGGCCGAAGCCGAGGCGCTGGCACCCAGGGCGGCGCCGCGCAAGCGGGCGCCGGCCAAGCCCAAGGTAGCGGCTGAACCGGTTGAGAAGGCCGTGGCTGTGAAGAAACCCCGGGCGGTGAAAAAGCCGGCTGCCGGTTGAGCCTGCACCGGCCTCTTCGCGGGTAAACCCGCTCCCACAGGTACACCGTCATACTCAAGCCTGGCGCTATCCCTGTAGGAGCGGGTTCACCCGCGAAGAGGCCGGTACAGGCCTACGCAGCTCCCTCCACCACCACGGCCACAGAGGACCGCCATGAGCCCCCGCACCCCGAAGAAAACCCGCTCGGTCGCCCCGTCGCGTATCCGCGAAGGCCTGCCCTTCCCCCTCGGCGCCACCTGGGATGGCCTTGGGGTCAACTTTGCCCTGTTCTCGGCCAACGCCACCAAGGTCGAGCTGTGCCTGTTCGACTCCACCGGCGAGCACGAAATCGAACGCATCGAGCTACCCGAATACACCGACGAGATCTACCACGGCTACCTGCCCGACGCGCACCCAGGGCTGGTCTACGGCTACCGCGTGCACGGCCCGTACGAGCCGGAGAACGGCCACCGCTTCAACCCCAACAAACTGCTGATCGACCCGTATGCCAAGCAACTGGTCGGCAGCCTGCAATGGTCCGAAGCACTGTTCGGCTACACCATCGGCCACCCCGACGGCGACCTGTCGTTCGACGAGCGCGACAGCGCGCCGTTCGTGCCCAAGTGCAAGGTGATCGACCCCGCCTTCACCTGGGGCCGCGACCAGCGCGTGCTGATCCCCTGGGAGCGCACGATCATCTACGAGGCCCACACCCGTGGCATCAGCATGCGCCACCCGGCGGTACCGGAAGAACTGCGCGGCACCTTCGCCGGCCTGGCCAATGACGAGTTGCTCAAGCACATCAAGGAATTGGGCGTTTCCAGCATCGAGCTGCTGCCGATTCACGCCTTCGTCAACGACCAGCACCTGCTGGACAAGGGCCTGAACAACTACTGGGGCTACAACAGCATCGCCTTCTTCGCCCCCCACCCGCGCTACCTGGCCAGCGGCAAGATCGCCGAATTCAAGGAAATGGTCGCGCACCTGCACGACGCCGGGCTGGAGGTGATCCTCGACGTGGTCTACAACCACACCGCCGAAGGCAACGAGCGCGGCCCGACGCTGTCGATGCGCGGTATCGACAACGCCTCCTACTACCGCCTGATGCCGGACGACAAGCGTTACTACATCAACGATTCCGGCACCGGCAACACCCTGGACCTAAGCCACCCCTGCGTGCTGCAGCTGGTCACCGACTCGCTGCGCTACTGGGCCGGCGAAATGCACGTGGACGGCTTCCGCTTTGACCTGGCGACCATCCTTGGCCGCTACCACGACGGCTACAGCGAACGCCACGGCTTCCTCGTCGCCTGCCGCCAGGACCCGATGCTGAGCCAGGTGAAGCTGATTGCCGAGCCCTGGGACTGCGGCCCGGGCGGCTACCAGGTGGGCAACTTCGCCCCGGGCTGGGCAGAGTGGAACGACCGCTTCCGCGACACCGTGCGCGCCTTCTGGAAAGGCGACGAAGGCCAACTGGCCGACTTTGCCTCGCGCATGACCGCCTCGGGGGACATGTTCAACAACCGTGGCCGGCGCCCCTATGCCTCGGTCAACTTCGTCACCGCCCACGACGGTTTCACCTTGCGCGACCTGGTGTCGTACAACCACAAGCACAACGAAGACAACGACGAGAACAACCAGGACGGCACCGATAACAACCTGTCGTGGAACTGCGGTGTCGAGGGGCCGACCGACGACCCAGCCGTGAATGCCCTGCGCATGCGCCAGATGCGCAACTATTTCGCAACCCTGCTGCTGGCCCAGGGCACGCCGATGATCGTCGCCGGTGACGAGTTCAGCCGCACCCAGCACGGCAACAACAATGCCTATTGCCAGGACAGCGAGATCGGCTGGGTGAACTGGGACCTGGACCAGGAAGGCGAAGAGCTGCTGGCCTTCGTCAAGCGCCTGACCCGCCTGCGCCTGGCCTACCCGGTATTGCGCCGCTCGCGCTTTCTGGTGGGCGACTACAATGAGGCGATCGGCGTCAAGGACGTGACCTGGCTGGCACCGGATGGCAACGAGATGAGCGTTGAGCAATGGGAAGACCCGCACGGGCGTTGCCTGGGCATGCTGATCGATGGCCGTGCCCAGGTCAGCGGCATTGCCCGGCCAGGCGCCGAGGCCACCGTGTTGCTGATCGTCAATGCCCACCATGACATCGTTCCGTTCGAGTTGCCGACCGTGCCCGAAGGGGATTACTGGAGCTGCCTGGTCGATACCGACCGGCCAGAGCTGCGCAAGGGGCAGCATCTGCAGTTCGACAGCACCTTTGAGGTGAAGGGGCGATCGTTGCTGCTGATGGTGTTGCAGCGTGATGAGGAGTGAACCTGAACCCGCTGGTATGTGTCCCTTGTGTAGGAGCGGCCTTGTGTCGCGATCGGGCCGCACAGCGGCCCCAACTATTCTTGCCTTGGTGCTGACAAACGGGGCCGCTGCGCGGCCCGATCGCGACACAAGGCCGCTCCTACAAGGATCCGCGCAAACCCGTTGCCCGAGGAGTAACCGTGAACCCCGAAGCCGGCAGTAAAGGTTTCGCCAGTGTCAACCAGGCCCCGGCCGTGAAGCGGCTGCAGGTGCTGACGGTGAATACCCACAAGGGCTTCACCGCCTTCAACCGGCGCTTCATCCTGCCGGAACTGCGCGAGGCGGTGCGCAGCACCCAGGCCGACATCGTCTTCCTCCAGGAAGTGCTCGGCAGCCACGACCGCCACGCCGCGCGCTACCCCGGCTGGCCGCAGACTTCGCAGTACGAGTTCCTCGCCGACAGCATGTGGAGCGACTTCGCCTACGGCCGCAACGCGGTCTACCCCGACGGCCACCACGGCAACGCGCTGCTGTCCAAATACCCGATCATCGAACATCGCAACCTCGACGTGTCGATCACCGGCCCCGAACGACGTGGCCTGCTGCACTGCATCCTCGATGTGCCCGGCCAGCACCAGGTGCATGCCATCTGCGTGCACCTGTCGTTACTGGAAAGCCATCGCCAGAAACAACTCCAACTGCTGCGCAAGCTGCTCGAGTCCTTGCCCGCCGAGGCCCCGGTGATCATCGCCGGCGATTTCAACGACTGGAAATCCCACGGCAACCGCACCCTGGGCCTGCAGCGTGACCTGCACGAGGCCTTCGAGCGCCACCATGGGCATCTGGCCCGCACCTATCCTGCGCGGCTGCCGCTGTTGCGCCTGGACCGCGTCTACCTGCGCAACGCCGAAAGCCATGGGCCGCGGATTCTGGGGCACAAACCTTGGTCGCACCTGTCGGACCACCTGCCGTTGTCGGTCGAAGTCAGGCTTAGCAATCATTCTTCATAGCCACGCCACGACAAATAGCGAACCCCGCTATACCTCGCAGACTTATCAAAAGAATCAACACGTTGAACAAAACCACGGATCCTGAACACTTCCTTCACACTTTCTTGACGCAAGCGGCGGCCTCTCCTTAGCTGAACATATCAAGCAGTAAAGATCTCGCGCCGGGCCTCTAGCTCGCGCCTTCGTGCGCGCTGGCGAAAGCCTGGCGTGCTGGTTTGGGTCGCCCACTGTTTTTGCCGTACAGCTCGTGACAACAGGCCAGGTCCTAGGGCTGTAACACAAAAACAAAGGAGATCCGCCATGAAAAGCACCTCGAACCTCTTGCGCTTCGACAGCATTTTCTACGCGGTTTCCACGTCGCTGCTTCTGGCAACCCCGGTGGAAACTATCGCGTATGAACTGCAGGACGACCCGGCCTCGCCCGGTTTCCTGCACCAGCCGGCAGTACCACAGCTGTCGCTCGACCCGGTCAGCGCCAGTGGCTTGAGTATCGGTACCTTGAATGCGTTCTCGCAGAAGATGAGCGAGCGCCACGGGCAGGCTGCACCGGACCTGGTCGCCAGCCAGTGGGCGCAGTTCTTCCCCACCACCGCGCGCGGTGGCGCGCAGCCCCCGGACCAGCTGGAGGCACCCAGCCAGCAACTGACGATCGGCCCGGACCTGTTCGTGCGTGAAACTGCAGCGGGCAATGTGCACCGCGCGGGGATCTTCGTGGGGCAAAACAACCTGCAGACCAGCTTCAACGGCATGCGCCGGCTGTTGGGCGACAAGCAACGCAACGCCGTGAACCTCAGCGGTGAAAGCCTGGGGGTTTACTGGAGCATGACCCATGAACAGGGCTGGCACCTGGATGCCGTGGCCATGGGTTCGCGCATCGACGTCAATGGCCGTGGCGAGAACGGCCAGCGACTGGACGACAGCGGCCACGCGATGACCTTCTCGCTGGAAGGCGGCATCCCCATCGGCCTGGGTGGCGGCTGGGTGATCGAGCCGCAGGCGCAGTTGATCAACCAGCAGTTCTTCCCCGGCAGCCGGGCGCAGGAAGAGACCTTGCAGGCCTTCGACAGCCAGCCGAGCTGGAGCGGCCGAGTCGGCGCCAGGCTGTCCGGGCGTTATGAAGTACGCGGCATGCCGATCGAACCCTATGTGCGGACCAACGTGTGGTATGACTTCAGCAATGCCGATGAGGTGAAGCTGGACCAGGTCGACAAGATCTCCAGCTCGCGCTACTCGACCACGGTGGAACTGGGGTTGGGGCTGGTGGCGCGGGTGACGCCTTCGGTGGCGCTGTTTGTCAGTGCCGATTACAGCAGTGATGTGGACGACAATGATCTGAATGGGTTGATTGGCAGCCTAGGGGTGCGGATGCGGTGGTAGGCAGGTTCGGCCCTTTCGCGGGTGAACCCGCTCCCACAAGGACCGCACAGGGTCTGAAGCTTGTGCAATACCTGTGGGAGCGGGTTTACCCGCGAAGAGGCCAGTACAAGCAACACATCAGGCTGGTTTCATTATCAGAACCCCAAGCGGCGGCAGGTTCAGGGCCAGCGACTGCGGCTGGCCATGGCTGGCAATCTCGTTACTCTCCACCACCCCCAGGTTGCCGACATTGGACCCGGCATACAGCTCTGCGTCACTGTTCAACAGCTCCTCCCAGCGCTCACCAAACGGCACGCCAATGCGATACCCCTCGCGCGGCACCGGGGTGAAGTTGGCCACCACCAGCACCGGCTCGCCACTGCTGCTCCAGCGCAGCCAGGCATACACGCTGTTCTGCGCATCGTCACCAATCAGCCACTGGAACCCCTGCGGCTGGCAATCCTGCTCGTGCAACGCCGGCACCTCGCGGTACAGGCGGTTGAGGTCGCCGACCAGGCGCTGTACGCCCTGGTGCTCAGGGTACTGCAGCAGGTACCAGTCCAGCTCGCCATCGTGGTCCCACTCGCGCCACTGGCCGAACTCGCAGCCCATGAACAGCAGCTTCTTGCCCGGATGCGCCCACATGAAGGTGAGGTAGGCACGCAGGTTGGCGAACTTCTGCCAACGGTCGCCGGGCATCTTGTCGATCAGCGAATGCTTGCCGTGCACCACTTCGTCGTGGGAAATGGGCAGGATGAAGTGCTCGGAATAGGCATAGATCAACCCGAAGCTCATCTCGTTGTGATGGTAAGTGCGGTGCACCGGGTCGTTCTGGATGTAATGCAAGGTGTCGTGCATCCAGCCCATGTTCCACTTGTAGGCAAAGCCCAGGCCGCCCTGCTGAGTCGGCTGGCTGACGCCGGGCCAGGCGGTGGACTCCTCGGCGATGATCAGCGCGCCCGGGGCCTCGTGGGCCGCCACGCCGTTGAGGTGGCGGATGAAGTCGATGGCCTCCAGGTTCTCGCGCCCGCCGTGGCGGTTTGGCACCCATTCGCCGGCCTTGCGCGAATAGTCGCGGTACAGCATCGAGGCCACTGCATCGACACGCAGGCCATCGATGTGGAAGTGCTTCAGCCAGTGCAGCGCCGAGGCCATCATGAAGCCGCGCACTTCGTTGCGGCCAAGGTTGTAGATCAGTGTGTTCCAGTCCTGGTGGTAGCCCTCCAGGGGGTTGTCGTATTCGTACAGGGCGGTGCCGTCGAAACGCGCCAGGCCGTGTTCATCGGTGGGGAAATGCGCTGGCACCCAGTCGAGCAGCACGCCAATGCCGCCCTGGTGGCAGGCGTCGATGAAGGCGGCGAAGTCCTCGGCGCTGCCGTAGCGCGAGGTGGGCGCGAACAGCGACAGCGGCTGGTAGCCCCAGGAGCCGCCGAACGGGTGTTCCATGATCGGCAGCAGTTCGATATGGGTGAAGCCCAGCTCCTGAACGTACGGCACCAGGCGCTCGGCCAGCTCGCGCCAGTTGTAATAGCGCCCCACCTCGCCCGCCTCGTCCAGCTCGCAGCGCCACGACCCTGGGTGCAGCTCGTAGATCGACAGCGGCGCACTGTAGGCATGGCGCTGCGCGCGTTGCGCCATCCAGTCGTGGTCTTGCCAGTCGTGGCTGAGCGCCCCCGCTACCTTGGAGGCGGTGCTTGGCGGCAGTTCGGTCGCGCGCGCCAACGGGTCGGCCTTCAGGGGCAGTATGCCGTCCTTGCCCAGCACCTCGAACTTGTAGGTTTCGCCCACGCCCAGGCGCGGCACGAACAGCTCCCACACCCCGGCGCTGTGGCGCAGGCGCATGGGGTGGCGGCGGCCATCCCAGTTGTTGAAGTCACCCACCACCGACACCCGCCGCGCGTTCGGCGCCCACACCGAGAAACACACGCCGTCGACACCATCGACCTGGATAGGCTGGGCGCCGAAGCGCCCGGACAGGTCGCGGTGGTTGCCTTCGGCAAACAGGTACAGGTCCATGTCGCCCAGTTGCGGGCCGAAGCTGTAGGGGTCTTCGGTAATCTGCTCGCCACCGGCCCAGCCGATCTGCAGCAGGTACGGGTGTGCCTCATCGAGGTGCGCGGTGAACAGCCCCGGCAGGCTGCCCTGCTCCATTTCGGCGAGGATGCGCCCGTCATGCCGGGCCAGGATGCGCACATTCAGGGCATTGGGCAGGAAGGTGCGGACCACCTGCCCGCCCGCGCCGTCGCCATGGGGGCCGAGTACCGCAAATGGATCGGCGTGCTCGGCGCGGGCCAGGGCGTCGAGGTCCCGTTGCCGAAGGCCGCCGTTTTCACGCGTGGTTGCATTCATCTATGACTCTCCCCAGGTACTGATCAGTCCATGCAGGCCATGCAAAGGCACGGCCAGCCAGCTCGGACGGTTCTCGGCTTCGTATGTGATTTCGTAGGCAGCTTTTTCCAGGCAGAACAGCTCCAGTGCGGCACGCTCGCCCTCGGCCTGTTGCCAGGCGTGGGGCATGGCCGCGGTGGCCAGGCCATAGGCTTCGACAAAGGCATGCCGCGATTGGTGCAGGTACTGCCTGGCAACCCGTTGCCGGGCTTGGCGCGCCGGGTCGGAAAGGTCGACCGCAGACGCGCTGCGCAAGATCATGGCAGCAGCATAGTCGAAGGATCGCAGCACGCCGCTGACATCCTTGTACGGGCTGTGTCTTGCCCGACGCTCTTGCAGCGGCCGGGCCGGTTCACCTTCGAAATCGATGAGGTAGGCGTCGCCCTGCACCACCAACACCTGGCCCAGGTGCAGGTCGCCGTGCACGCGCATCAGCAGGCCGCCCTGGGCCTGGCGGGTCAGGTTGGCGATGTGCTGGGCCAGGCCGTCGCGCTGTTGCTGCAAGTCGTCGACCAGCGCCTGGCTTTCGCTGTCGAGGCTGTCGCGGTGCTGGGCCAGCAGGTCGAGGGCATGGGTGAGTTCGGCGCTGATCTGCGCACTCCAGCGTTCGCTGTCGTCGGCATCGCTCGGGCGCGGCTGAAAGGCCTCGTCATTGGTCGGTGCAGCCAGCAGCAGGTGCATCTCGCCCAGGCGCTGGCCGAGCAAGGCGGCAAAGCCGGTGAGTTCGGCCAGTGCATCGGTGTGCGCATCGGCGTCGAGGCTGGAAGGTTCCATCTGGTCGCGGATGGCCCGTTCCAGGGTGTTCTGGGTCCAGGCCCAGGCGTCGCCCTGGTTGCTCAGGTAGCCTTGGGCGATCATCAGCAGGTGTGGCGCACCCTGCTCATCCACCCGGCTGACCCAGGCCAGCAGCGGCGAAATGTTGGCAAAGCCTGCGGCGGTCAGGTAGGCACTCATTTCCAGCTCTGGGTGCACACCCGGGTTGACCCGGCGAATCAGCTTCAGCACCACCTGGTCGCCGATCACCACCGAGCTGTTGGACTGCTCGGCGCTGAGGTAGCGCACGCTGCTTTCGTCGCTCAACGCCAGGCCCGCCAACTGCTGCGTGCTTTCGAAGCGCAGCTCGCCCTCGCCGTTGCCACAAGGCAGACGCATGCCGCCCTCACAGGCACGCAGCACCGCGCGGATGAATGGCTCGAGGACGAAGGCATCGGTGATCAGCCCAACCTGATGGGCACGGCGCACCCGTGACAGGGCCAGCTGTTGTGGCAGTGCGCTGTTGATCTGCTCTTCGGGCAGCAGGCCGAACGGCAGCTGATAGCGGGTAGCTACACCCTCGCTGAGCACTTCGATTTCACTAAGCAGCACCGGTGTGGTGGCGGTGCCGAAACGCACGCCGTAGCACAGGCGCACCTGGTCGATCGGCCCTTCCTTGCCGGCGAACCAGCGCCGCTTGGGCAGGTACTGCGGCAGGATGGCGCTTTGCAGGGTATCGCTGGAGGGAGCCTCCAGCAGTTCTTCCAGGCGTTTGCGCAATACCAGTGTGGTCAATTCGGGTAACCCCTCGGTGGCCTGGATGTGCCAGCTGGGCATGCGATCGTGGCTGGCCAGCAGGAACCAGTAGAAGGCGTAGGGTGGCAAGGTCAGCAGGAACGGCAGTTGCCCGATTGGCGGGAAAGCGCTGCCGCCGAGCATCTCCACCGGTACTTTGTCGGCGTATTGTGACAATTCCAGTTCAGCCGCCTGGGCGGCGCGGGAAACGTTGGCCACGCACAGGATGACTTCGGTGTTGCCATCGGCGTCGGTGTACTCGCGCAAGTAGGCGAGGATGCGCCGGTTGTTCGGCGTGAGGGTGCGCAGGCTGCCGCGGCCGAAGGCCTTTTGCTGCTTGCGCACCGCCAGCATGCGCCGGGTCCAGTTCAGCAGCGAGTGCGGGTCGTTGGCCTGGGCTTCGACGTTGACGGTCTGGTAGCCGTACAGCGGGTCCATGATCGGCGGCAGCACCAGGCGCTGCGGGTCGGCGCGGGAGAAACCGCCGTTGCGGTCCGGCGACCATTGCATGGGCGTGCGCACACCGTCGCGGTCGCCCAGGTAGATGTTGTCGCCCATGCCCAGTTCGTCGCCGTAGTACAGGGTGGGCGTGCCGGGCATCGACAGCAGCAGGCTGGTGAGCAGTTCGATGCGCCGCCGGTCACGCTGCAGCAACGGCGCCAGGCGGCGGCGGATGCCCAGGTTGATGCGGGCGCGGCGGTCTTCGGCGTAGTAGTTCCACAGGTAGTCGCGCTCGCGGTCGGTGACCATTTCCAGGGTCAGCTCATCGTGGTTGCGCAGGAAGATCGCCCATTGGCAGTTGGCGGGGATTTCCGGGGTCTGGCGCAGGATGTCGGTGATCGGGAAGCGGTCTTCCATGGCCAGGGCCATGTACATGCGCGGCATCAACGGGAAGTGGAAGGCCATGTGGCATTCGTCGCCCTCGCCTTCGCCAAAGTACGGGCGGGTGTCCTCGGGCCATTGGTTGGCCTCGGCCAGCAGCATGCGGTCGGGGTAGTTGGCGTCGATTTCGGCGCGGATCGCCTTGAGCACGTCGTGGGTTTCGGCAAGGTTCTCGTTGTTGGTGCCATCGCGCTCGATCAGGTAGGGGATGGCGTCCAGGCGCAGGCCATCGACACCCAGGTCCAGCCAGAAGCGCATCACCCCGATCACAGCCTTGAGCACTTGCGGGTTGTCGAAGTTGAGGTCGGGCTGGTGCGAGTAGAAGCGGTGCCAGAAGTACTGGCCGGCGACCGGGTCCCAGGTCCAGTTGGACTTCTCGGTGTCGAGGAAGATGATGCGCGTGCCGTCGTACTTCTGGTCGTCATCCGACCACACGTAGAAGTCCCGTGCCTTGCTGCCGCGCTTGGCATGGCGGGCGCGCTGGAACCAGGGATGCTGGTCGCTGGTGTGGTTGATGACCAGCTCGGTGATTACCCGCAGGCCGCGTTTGTGCGCCTCGGCGATGAAGCGGCGGGCATCGGCCAGGTTGCCGTAGTCGGGGTGCACGGCCTTGTATTCGGCGATGTCGTAGCCGTCGTCGCGGCGTGGCGAGGGATAGAACGGCAGCAGCCACAGGGTGTTGACGCCCAGCTCGGCAATGTAGTCGAGCTTGCTGATCAGGCCGGCGAAATCGCCGATGCCGTCGTTGTTCGAATCGAAGAACGACTTGATGTGCAGCTGGTAGATGACGGCGTCCTTGTACCACAGCGGGTCGTCGATGAAGGCTGCCGGGCGGGAACGCTTGGCCATGTGCGACTCCTTTCAATTCCTGGTTGCTCTGGCCCCAATGCACAAGCAACTGACTTGACACGACCCCTGTGGGAGCGGGCGTGCCCGCGAACACCGGCGAAGCCGGTGCCATGCTCCGCGGCGCCTGCTTCGCGGGCACGCCCGCTCCCACAGGTTAACGGGCCTTTTCGATGCGCCAGATACCGAACGGCAGATGCCAGGGTTCGATGCGCATCCATTGGGTCTTGCCGTACCACGACCAGCGATGGCCGTTCATCAGATCTTCACCCTGGGTTTCGGCGTTGTCATCCAGCCCCAGCTCCCACAGCGGCAGCTCGAAATGCGCCTCCTGGGCGTTGTGCGGGTCGAGGCTGATTGCCACCAGGATGTAGTTGTCGCGCTCGGGCGTGCGCTTGGCGAAGTACAGGATGTTGTCGTTCCAGCAGTTGAAGAACGCCACGCCCAGGTGGGTCTGCAAGGCGCGGTTCTGCCGGCGGATACGGTTGAGCTGGGCGATCTCGGCAATGATGTTGCCGGGCTGGCTGAAGTCGCGTGGGCGAATTTCGTACTTCTCCGAATCCAGGTACTCCTCCTTGCCCGGCAGCGGTGTGCCTTCGCACAGTTCGAAGCCCGAGTACATGCCCCACAGCCCCGAACCCATGGTGGCCAGCGCCGCGCGGATGAGGAAGCCGGCACGGCCGGAGGTGTGCAGGAAGTACGGGTTGATGTCGGGGGTGTTGACGAAGAAGTTGGGCCGGTAGCACTGGCTCCATGGCGGCTGGTTGAGCTGCTCGAAGTACTCGCGCAGTTCCTGTTTGTGGTTGCGCCAGGTGAAGTAGGTATAGCTCTGCGCGTAACCGACCTTGCCCAGGCGGGCCATCATCGCCGGCTTGGTGAAGGCTTCGGCGAGGAAGATGACCTCGGGGTGCCGGCTGCGCACATTGGCAATCAGCCATTGCCAGAACGGCAGTGGCTTGGTGTGCGGGTTGTCGACGCGGAAGGTTTTCACCCCCTCCTCGACCCAGCCGACCACCACGTCGCGCAGGGCCAGCCACAACGAGGGCACGGCCTCGGGGGCATAGAAATCGACGTTGACGATGTCCTGGTACTTCTTCGGTGGGTTCTCGGCATAGCGGATGGTGCCGTCCGGTCGCCAGCTGAACCAGCCGGGGTGCTGCTTGAGCCAGGGGTGGTCCTGGGAGCACTGGATGGCGAAGTCGAGGGCGATTTCCAGGCCATGCTCGGCCGCTGCGGCCACCAGGCGGCGGAAGTCGTCGCGGCTGCCCAGCTGCGGGTGAATCGCCTCGTGGCCGCCTTCCGCGCTGCCGATGGCATACGGGCTGCCCGGGTCGCCGGGCTCTGCCGTGAGGGCATTATTGCGGCCCTTGCGGTGCTGCATGCCGATGGGGTGGATGGGCGGGAAGTACAGCACGTCGAAGCCCATGTCGCGGATCATCGGCAGGCGCTCGTGCACATCATTGAAGGTACCGTGGCGCTCGGGGCTGTCGGTGATCGAGCGCGGGAACAGCTCGTACCAGCTGGCGAACTGCGCGGCCGGGCGGTCGACATCGACGGGGAATTCACGGCTGCGGGCCAGGTAGCTGCGGTGCTCGGCATCGCTCATCAGGCGGGCGGTGGCGGGGTCGAGAAACAGCGCCACCTGGTCGTCGGCATTCAGCGTGGGCAGGCGCTGCTGCAAGGCCTGGAGCTCCTCGCGCAGGGCACCGTTGCACAGCTCGATGCCCTTGCCCAGCATCAATCGGCCCTCTTCCAGCTCCAGCCGGACCTCGACACCGGCGTGGTACTTCTTCTCCAGGTCGTGGCAATAGGTAGCGAACGGGTCGATCCAGGCCTCGATGCTGAACAGGTGCGGGCCCAGTTCGGTGGGGGTGAACTCGGCCAGCCACAGGTCGTTGCCCGGCGAGTGCATGGGTATGCAATGCCAGCGCCGGCTGTGGGCCTGGCGCCAGTTGAGCATCACCGCCAGGCGGTCGTGGCCGTCGCTGTAGACCTTGCTGCTGACCGCCACCGGTTGGCCGCTGATGGCCTTGGCGGCGAAGGTGCCGGCTTCGAGCACGGGTTGGGTGTCTTCGATCACGATGCGCGGCGCCAGCAGCGCCTGGGACAGGCTGATGGCCTGGTCCGGGTGATCGTTGGCCATGGGCACGCTTTCGAAGGGCTCGTTTCGTGACATCGGACCTTGCTCCCTCAGGCTGGTGGCGGTAAGGGTTCAGAGCCGGGCACAGGCGTGGGGTTCAAAAAAATTGAGCGAACGGCAGCTGCCAGGGGTCGAAGCCTGCAGCACCTCTTCAATTACCCAAGCGAGGTCAGGCCATGAACATTCCCATTCCACCGGAGACTCCCGATCCCAACATCGACGACCCGAGCCTGCCGCCGCCCGTGCCGGAGGAAGACCCGGACGAGCTGCCGATCAAGCCGACCGTGCCGCCGACGGTGGGTGACCCGCCGAGCCAGGAACCACCGGTGAAGGCTTAAGGGTAGACCAGGATCGACATAGGCAGGACCGGCCCTTTCGCGGGTGAACCCGCTCCCACAGGTACAGCGCCGCGTTCGAGGTCGGCGCGGTCCCTGTGGGAGCGGGTTCACCCGCGAAAGGGCCGGCAGCATCAATGCATCAACCAGCAGTTGAAGCCGATATCTCCGCCACACTGATCTCCCGCATGCGGAACTTCTGCACCTTGCCGGTCACCGTCATCGGGTACTCGTCGACAAAGCGGATATGCCGCGGCACCTTGAAGTGGGCAATGCGCGCCTTGCACCAGCCCTGCAGTTCCTCGACCGTGGCACTGTGCCCCGGGTGCAGCTTGATCCAGGCGACGATCTCCTCGCCATAACGGCTGCACGGGATGCCGATCACCTGCGCATCAGCTACCGCCGGGTGGGTGTAGAAGAACTCTTCCAGTTCACGCGGGTAGATGTTCTCGCCGCCGCGAATGATCATGTCCTTGTTGCGCCCGACAATGCGCACGTAGCCGTGCTCGTCCATCACCGCCAGGTCGCCCGAATGCATCCAGCCGGCTGGGTCGATGGCATCTGCCGTGGCCTGGGGGTTGTCCCAGTAGCCGAGCATCACGCTGTAGCCGCGGGTGCACAGCTCGCCGATCTCGCCGCGCGGGACGATGCAGCCGTCTGCGTCCACCAGCTTGTTCTCCAGCTGCGGCTGGGTGCGGCCGACGGTGGTCACGCGCAGCTCCAGGTCGTCGTCCGGGCCGGTCTGCAGCGACACCGGGCTGGTTTCGGTCATGCCGTAGGCGATCTGCACTTCGGCCATGTGCATCTGGTCGATGACCCGGCGCATCACCTCGATCGGGCAGGTGGCGCCGGCCATGATGCCGCTGCGCAGGGTCGACAGGTCCATTTGCGCGCGCGCGGGGTGGTCGAGCATGGCGATGAACATGGTTGGTACGCCATAGAGAATGCTGGCGCGCTCTTCGGCCACGGCGCGCAGGGTGAGCTCGGCGTCGAAGGCGTCGTTGGGGTAGATCATGGTGCTGCCGTGGGTGATGCAGCCGAGGTTGGCCATGACCATGCCGAAGCAGTGGTACAGCGGCACCGGGATCACCATGCGGTCGCGTGCGGTCAGGCCCAGGCTTTCGCCGACCATGAAGCCGTTGTTGAGGATGTTGTAGTGGCTGAGCGTGGCGCCCTTCGGTGCGCCGGTGGTGCCGGAGGTGTACTGGATGTTCACCGGCTGGTCGAACTGCAGGCTTTGCTGGCGCTTCGCGTAAGCCTCGACGCAGGTCTGCCCTGCCCGCGCGGCCAGCGCTTGCCAAGGCAGGAAGCCTGCCGGCGGGTTGGCGGCCAGGCTGACCACACCGCGCAGGTCGGGCAGGCGTTCACTGGCCATTTCACCGGGGGTGGCGCTGGCCAGCTCCGGCGCCAGCTCCTGGACCATGGCGTGGTAGTCAGACGTCTTGAAGGCATCGGCACACACCAGCCAGCGGCAACCGGACTGGCGCAGCACGTATTCCAGCTCGCCCACGCGGTAGGCCGGGTTGATGTTGACCAGAATCGCGCCGACCTTGGCGCTGGCCAACTGCAGGATGCACCACTGGGCGCAGTTGGGCGACCAGATGCCGACCCGATCGCCGGTGTTCACGCCCAGGGTCATCAGGGCACGAGCATGCACCTCGACCTGCTCGGCCAACTGCCGCCAGCTGTAGCGCAGGCCCTGATGGTGCGACACCAGGGCCTCGCCGTCGGCACAACGGGCCACGGTGGCGTCGAAGGCCTGGCCGATGGTCTGGGTCAGCAAGGCTTGGTCCTGGCGACCGCGGGTATAGCTTGGTTGACTCATGGGTGTCCCTTCTTGTGGTTGTTCTGGGCACGACTGAAGCAAGCGGGAATACTCTGGCGCAGATTTACGTTTACGTAAAGGTGATGAGTCGATTGACAGTAAGCGCATGCAGGTTTACGTTAACGTAAAGGTGAAAACGACATCGGGTTTGTCGGCGCACCACCGACCCTGTGGGAGCGGGTTTACCCGCGAATGCGATCATCCAGGCAATGACGGTGGCCCTGCTGACGTATTCGCGGGTAAACCCGCTCCCACAGGGCCGGTGGATAGCCCTTGAGCTACGGTGTTACCCAATTTCAAGAACAAGAAGGTGCCCCCAGCATGCATTACCCCACCCTGAACTTCGCCCTGGGCGAAACCATCGACATGCTCCGCGACCAGGTGCGCACCTTCGTCGCCGCCGAACTGGCCCCGCGCGCCGCGCAAATCGACCACGACAACCTGTTCCCGGCCGACATGTGGCGCAAGTTCGGCGACATGGGCCTGCTGGGCATCACCGTGCCGGAAGAATACGGCGGTGCCGGCCTGGGCTACCTGGCCCACGTGGTGTCGATGGAAGAAATCAGCCGTGGCTCGGCCTCGGTGGCCCTGTCCTACGGTGCCCACTCCAACCTCTGCGTCAACCAGATCAACCGCAACGGCAGCCACGAGCAGAAGCTCAAGTACCTGCCCAAGCTGATCAGCGGCGAGCACATCGGCGCCCTGGCCATGAGCGAGCCCAACGCCGGTTCCGACGTGGTATCGATGAAGCTGCGCGCGGAAAAGCGCGGCGACCACTACGTGCTCAACGGCAGCAAGACCTGGATCACCAACGGCCCGGACGCCAACACCTACGTGATCTACGCCAAGACCGACCTGGACAAGGGCGCGCACGGCATCACCGCGTTCATCGTCGAGCGTGACTGGAAAGGCTTCAGCCGCAGCAACAAGTTCGACAAGCTGGGCATGCGTGGTTCCAACACCTGCGAGCTGTTCTTCGACGGCGTCGAAGTACCGGAAGAAAACATCCTCGGCCAGCTCAACGGTGGCGTGCGCGTGCTGATGAGCGGCCTGGACTACGAGCGCGTGGTACTGTCCGGCGGCCCGACCGGCATCATGCAAAGCTGCATGGACCTGGTGGTGCCCTACATTCACGACCGCAAGCAGTTCGGCCAGAGCATCGGCGAGTTCCAGCTGATCCAGGGCAAGATCGCCGACATGTACACCCAGCTCAACGCCAGCCGCGCCTACCTGTATGCCGTGGCCCAGGCCTGCGACCGTGGCGAGACCACCCGCAAGGACGCCGCCGGGGTGATCCTGTACACCGCCGAGCGCGCCACGCAAATGGCCCTGGAGGCGATCCAGATTCTCGGCGGCAACGGCTATATCAACGAATTCCCGGCAGGCCGCCTGCTGCGCGACGCCAAGCTGTACGAGATCGGTGCCGGCACCAGCGAAATCCGCCGGATGCTGATCGGCCGCGAACTGTTCAACGAAACCCGCTGAGCACAAGGGGACGGGCGCACATGGCTACCTTGCACACCCAGATCAACCCGCGTTCGGCGGAGTTCGCCGGCAACAGCGCGGCCATGCTCGAACAGGTCCAGGCCCTGCGCGGCCTGCTCGCCCAAGTGGCCCAGGGCGGCGGGCCCAAGGCCCAGGAGCGGCACACTTCACGTGGCAAGCTGCTGCCGCGCGAGCGTATCGACCGCCTGCTGGACCCGGGCTCGCCGTTCCTCGAAATCGGCCAACTGGCTGCCCATGAGGTATATGGCGAAGACGTGCCTGCTGCGGGCGTGATCGCCGGCATCGGCCGCGTCGAAGGCGTGGAATGCATGATCGTGGCCAACGACGCCACGGTCAAAGGCGGTTCCTACTACCCGCTGACGGTGAAGAAGCACCTGCGGGCGCAGACCATCGCCCTGCAGAACCGCCTGCCGTGCATCTACCTGGTGGACTCCGGCGGCGCCAACCTGCCACGCCAGGACGAAGTGTTCCCCGACCGCGAACACTTCGGGCGGATCTTCTTCAACCAGGCCAACATGAGCGCACTGGGCATTCCGCAGATTGCCGTGGTGATGGGCTCGTGCACTGCCGGCGGTGCCTACGTGCCCGCGATGGCCGACGAAGCGATCATGGTGCGCCAGCAAGCGACCATCTTCCTCGCCGGCCCCCCACTGGTAAAGGCCGCCACCGGTGAAGTGGTGAGCGCCGAAGACCTCGGCGGCGCCGATGTGCACTGCCGCACCAGCGGCGTGGCCGACCACTATGCCGACAACGACGAACACGCCCTGGCCCTGGCCCGACGCAGCGTGGCCAACCTCAACTGGCACAAGCTGGGCAAGCTGCAGCGCCTGGCCCCGGTGGCACCGCTGTATGCCGCCGATGAGCTGTATGGCGTGGTGCCGGCCGATGCCAAGCAACCGTTCGACGTGCGCGAGGTGATCGCGCGCCTGGTCGACGGCTCGGTGTTCGACGAGTTCAAGGCGCTGTTCGGTACCACCCTGGTGTGCGGCTTCGCCCACCTGCACGGCTACCCGGTGGCGATCCTCGCCAACAACGGCATCCTGTTCGCCGAGGCCGCGCAAAAAGGCGCGCACTTCATCGAACTGGCCTGCCAGCGCGGCATCCCGCTGCTGTTCCTGCAGAACATCACCGGCTTCATGGTCGGCAAGAAGTACGAAGAAGGCGGCATCGCCAAGCACGGCGCCAAGCTGGTCACTGCCGTGGCCTGCGCCCAGGTGCCAAAGTTCACGGTGATCATCGGCGGCAGCTTCGGCGCCGGCAACTACGGCATGTGCGGCCGTGCCTACGACCCGCGCTTCCTGTGGATGTGGCCCAACGCGCGGATTGGCGTGATGGGGGCCGAACAGGCCGCCGGCGTGCTGGCCCAGGTCAAGCGCGAACAGAGCGAGCGCAGTGGCCACCCGTTCAGCGCCGAAGACGAAGCCCGGCTCAAGCAGCCGATCCTCGACCAGTACGAGCACCAGGGCCACCCCTACTACTCCAGCGCCCGCCTGTGGGACGACGGTGTCATCGACCCGGCACAGACCCGCGACGTGCTCGGCCTGGCGTTGTCCGCCGCGCTGAACGCACCGATCGAACAGAGCCGCTTCGGCATTTTCCGGATGTGACCCATGAGCGATTTCAGCACCCTCGAAGTGATCCGCGACCCGCGCGGCTTCGCCACCCTGTGGCTGAGCCGCGAGGACAAGAACAACGCGTTCAACGCCTTGATGATCCGCGAACTGATCATCGCCCTCGACCAGTTGGCGGAGGACGCCAGCCTGCGCTTCGTGCTGCTGCGCGGCCGCGGCCGGCACTTCAGCGCCGGCGCCGACCTGGCCTGGATGCAGCAGTCGGCGCAGCTGGACTTCAACACCAACCTGGATGATGCCCGCGAGCTGGGCGAGCTGATGTACGCCCTGCACCGCCTCAAGGCGCCGACCCTGGCCGTGGTGCAAGGCGCGGCCTTTGGCGGCGCGCTGGGCCTGATCAGCTGCTGCGACATGGCCATCGGCGCCGAAGACGCCCAGCTGTGCCTGTCGGAAGTACGCATCGGCCTGGCCCCGGCAGTGATCAGCCCGTTCGTGGTCAAGGCCATCGGCGAGCGTGCCGCGCGCCGCTATGCCCTCACCGCCGAGCGTTTCAGCGGCGTGCGGGCCCGCGAGCTGGGCCTGCTGGCCGAGGTCTACCCGGCCAGCGAACTGGACGCCCAGGTCGAAGCCTGGGTGAGCAACCTGCTGCAAAACAGCCCGCAAGCGCTGCGCGCCACCAAGGACCTGCTGCGTGAAGTGGACGACGGTGAACTCAGCCCGGCCCTGCGCCGCTACTGCGAAAACACCATCGCCCGCATCCGCGTCAGCACCGAAGGCCAGGAGGGCCTGCGCGCCTTCCTGGAAAAACGCCGCCCCGCCTGGCAAACCGACGACAAGAAGGAGCCGCGCCCATGAGCCGCCCCGCTTTGACCACCCTGCTGGTCGCCAACCGCGGCGAAATCGCCTGCCGGGTGATGCGCACCGCCAAGGCCATGGGCCTGACCACCGTGGCCGTGCACAGCGCCACCGACCGTGATGCCCGGCACAGCCGCGAAGCCGATATCCGCGTCGACCTCGGCGGCACCAAGGCTGCCGAAAGCTACCTGCTGGTCGACAAGCTGCTGGCCGCAGCCAAGGCCAGCGGCGCCCAGGCCATCCACCCGGGCTATGGCTTCCTGTCCGAGAACGCAGGCTTCGCCCGCGCCATCGAAGAGGCCGGGTTGATCTTCCTCGGCCCACCGGCCAGCGCCATCGACGCCATGGGCAGCAAGTCGGCGGCCAAGGCACTGATGGAAGCCGCTGGCGTGCCACTGGTGCCGGGCTACCACGGCGAAGCCCAGGACCTGGACACCTTCCGCGCCGCCGCCGAACGCATCGGCTACCCGGTGCTGCTCAAGGCCAGCGCCGGCGGCGGTGGCAAGGGCATGAAAGTGGTCGAGGAAGAAAGCCAGCTGGCCGACGCCCTGGCCTCGGCCCAGCGTGAGGCACAGTCGTCGTTCGGCGATGCGCGCATGCTGGTGGAAAAGTACGTGCTCAAGCCGCGCCATGTGGAAATCCAGGTATTCGCCGACCAGCACGGCAACTGCCTGTACCTCAACGAGCGTGACTGTTCGATCCAGCGCCGCCACCAGAAGGTGGTGGAAGAAGCCCCTGCGCCAGGCCTGTCGGCCGAATTGCGCCGGGCCATGGGTGAAGCGGCGGTACGCGCGGCCCAGGCCATCGGCTACGTGGGCGCCGGCACCGTGGAGTTCCTGCTCGATGCCCGTGGCGAGTTCTTCTTCATGGAGATGAACACCCGCCTGCAGGTGGAGCACCCGGTCACCGAGGCCATTACCGGGCTCGACCTGGTGGCCTGGCAGATTCGCGTGGCCTGCGGCGAGGCCCTGCCGATCACCCAGGAACAGGTGCCGCTGATCGGCCATGCCATCGAAGTGCGCCTGTATGCCGAGGACCCGGCCAACGAATTCCTGCCCGCGACCGGCAAGCTGGCGCTGTACCGCGAGTCGGCAGCCGGCGAGGGGCGACGGGTGGACAGCGGGGTCAGCGAAGGTGATGTGGTGTCGCCGTTCTACGACCCGATGCTGGGCAAGCTGATCGCCTGGGGCGAAGACCGCGAGCAGGCGCGCCTGCGCTTGCTGGCCATGCTCGACGAGTTTGCCATTGGCGGGTTGAAGACCAACATCGCCTTCCTGCGGCGCATTCTCGCCCACCCGGCGTTTGCCGCAGCGGAGTTGGATACTGGCTTCATTCCGCGTCACCAGGAGGTTTTGCTGCCCGCGCCTCGAGCGCTGCCGGCAGGCTTCTGGGAAGCCGCGGCCGAGGCCTGGTTGCAGGGCCAGGCCGTACACCAGCGAGAGGACGACCGCAGTTCGCCGTGGGCCGAGCGCAACGGCCTGCGCCTGGGCCTGCCGGCGCGCAGCAGCCTGCACCTGGCGAGTGGTGGGCAGGACCAGGCGGTTGCCCTGGAACGCAGCGCTGCGTCTACCTGGCAGTTGCTGGGCGAGCAATTGGTGCATGACCAGGCTGGCGTGCGACGCCAGCATCTGGCGATTCGCCGCGGTGGCACGTTGTACTTGCAGTGGGATGGCGAGATGCATGCCATCGAAGCCTTCGACCCGATTGCCGAGGCCGAGGCCAGCCACAGCCACCAGGGCGGCCTGGGCGCGCCCATGAACGGCAGCATCGTGCGGGTGCTGGTGGAGCCTGGGCAGGTGGTGGAAGCAGGTACGGCGCTGGTAGTGCTGGAGGCCATGAAGATGGAGCACAGCATTCGCGCGCCACATGGCGGCACGGTGAAGGCGTTGTTCTGCCAGGAAGGGGATATGGTCAGCGAAGGGACGGTGCTGGTCGAACTGGCGGAGTAAGACTCCTGGGGGGCCGCTTTGCGGCCCTTTCGCGACACAAGGCCGCTCCTACAGGTACGGTGCATGCCCTGAGGTTGGTGCGGTACTTGTGGGAGCGGCCTTGTGTCGCGAAAGGGCTGCGCAGCAGCCCCGGCAATCTAGAAGGAGCCATGCACTCGCACGACCACCCCCAGAAACTCGCAACCATCCTCACACAGCAGCGCCGGGTAGTTGCTGTTGAGTGCCTTCAGGTACCGTTGCCCACCTTCCTCCGCCAGCTCACGGAAAATCGCCGGTTTGCCCGGCTGACGAGCGATAACCAGACGCCCTGGCTCGGCATCTACCCCAGGGTCCACCAACATCCGCATGCCCTGCGGCACACTGCGGCCACTGGCGGCACTCATCGCATCATTCTCGACAGTCAGCCAGAACGCCTTGCCTTGGGCCAGATAGTCCGTCTGCTCGAACACACCTGGCTCCGCCCCATCTGCGATACCTAGCTCATCCCAGCCCAGCACCGGGTAGCGGAAGCACACGATGTATTGCATGAGGTCCAGGTCATCATCGGAGTCATCGACCTCGTAAATGCCACGCTCCTCGCCAACCTGACCAACAATGCGCAACTGTAGGCTGACGTTGTAATGGGGCATGCCAATCTCGACGAATGTGCGATTCATCGACTCGATCTTCGGCTGACGCCGCTTGTTCACCCAATGCCCCACGCTGCCTTGAGACACGCCAACGCGCTCGGCAAGCTGCTCTTGAGTAAGCCCTAGCTCCTCCATCCGGTCACGGACGAGGGCAATCCATTTATCCATATTCATCGCTGGCACGATACGGACTGCCTTCTAGCGCTCAATAAACATTCAGTATTATTTATCGGAAAGCACAAAAATACTTTAGGTATTAGTATCGACCTGAACCCTTTCCCTACTGGTGTTAGCAGGTATCAGGATGAAACCACCGAAAAACGACGAAACAGATCTCGACAGCGAAGCCGCCCGCCGCGCCCTCGACTACTACCTCAACCCCAACCCGCCGCGCCCCACCCTGGACAACAGGATCTGGACCCTGCACGAGGGTGTAACCGGCGACCAGGCCCATGAACACGCCATCGCCCTGCTGCGCTGCGCCGCCGCCACCGCGCAGGAAACCGCCACCCACCAGCACGGCAGCCAGCGCGAACTGACCTTTGCCCTGATGCACATGATGGACATGGCGCGCGCACTGCTCGAGCACAAACGCACCGTGGAGTCGGGTTTGTAAGCAGGAAAGAAGGGAGAGAACGTGATGGCCGGGTAACGGCGAAGGCCCCGATTGCCGGGACAAGGAAGCGCACCGGTAAACTTTTTTACCGGATTAGCGAAAATTCATTTGACCGGCAAATGATAACGATTATTATTGCACTCAGCTGATCGCGAGATCTGCTGGATAACCTGGAGCTTAGGTCGCTCTCAGATTATCTCCTCATCAGGCTAATCACGGTTTTTGACCCAGCTTTTTGCTGGGTCTTTTTTTTGGCTCTTCAGGCTAATGAAGATCGTGATGGCGCGCATGATAGCAAAGGTGTTTCAGGGCGTGAACGCTCATTACAAAACTTTGCGGAATCAGCACTTGAGAATCAATCTCGTTTCACCTACGCTGATCACGCATCACGGAAGATGCCCCCATCCCTCCCCCTCCATAGAGCAAGGAGCTGTCCATGACCCGTCTGCTGCTGCCCCTTGAGCACCCAACCCCTGCTGCCGAACATCATGCCGACGACGCCTTGCTGCACGCCCTGAAACGCCTGCCACGGCGTGTGCAACAAGTATTCCTGCTCAACCGCCTCGACCAACTGGACTTCGCCAGCATCGCCGCCCGCCTCGACCTGCCATTGGCGAGCATCGAGCGGCACATGGACAAGGCACTGCAGGCCGGTCGCTCGCGCCGGGATGTGCTGGCGAGTGTTGCCGGGCAATGGTATGTGCGCTTGCAGAGCCCACAGGTGACGGCGTGCGAGCGGATCGATTTTCGCCGTTGGCTGGATGCGGACATGGCGAACTTGCAGGCGTTTCATGACACGGAACTGCACTGGCGCAGCCTGTTGGCACCGGCACGGCAGCTGGGCCAGGATGGTTGGTACCGGCAAGGTCGGGCGGCACTGTCGTTGGGCGGCTGTTCGGTTGCGGTCGGGCTTGGCGTGGCGGCGTTGGTGCTGTTTGGTTTCTGGGCCTGATCAACACCTGCGCTACACCGTTATCGTTTTCACCGCGGATGGCTCGTTTGTTACTTCCGATAGAGTTGTAGGGCTTTTCCCTTGTCACTTATTACCGTTGAGTTCTGGTGCTATCCAGCCTTCTGCTGACTTGATAGCCGGCCCCTACCGCAGTTCATCTGTTGTGCAAACTGCTCTCAGTAGTTGAAATCATGACCGAGCTGGCCCTGCACCCATTCAAGGAATTGTCGAACCCTGGGGGTTTCAGCATGGCCTCGCGGAAATACCAGGTGGTGGGCACTGACGGGCGTCGCCAAGTCTTCCGCAAATACCGGTACCAACTCGCCCCGGGCGATATAGTCCTGCGCCAGCAGGGAACTCTCCAAGGCCAACCCATACCCATGGCTGGCGGCCTCCAGGCTCATGTAGGAGCGATCGAAGCTCAGGGCGTAGGGGGTTTGTGGCAACGCCACGCCTTGCTGGGCGAACCATTGGGGCCATTGCACCAATGCGGCTTCCGACAGGATCAGGTTCTGCCCCAGCAGATCGCCCGGCTGCTTGATAGGCGTACGCTCGAGAAGCTGTGGCGAGGCCAGCACAGTTGCACGCTCATGCCGGATGGTGCGCACTTCCAGGCTGGGCCAGTTGGGGTAGCCATGGCGGATATCCAGATCGATCTGATGGCGGCCGAAGTGCAGCGACTCGTAGGAGCACGACAGGTTGATCTGGATCTGCGGATGACTGTTCCGAAAATGGTCCAGGCGCGGCAGCAACCAGAGCAGGCCAAAGCTAGGCGCGGAATGAAGCCGCAAGCAATCGAAGCCCACCGAGTTGCCGGCGCGCTCGGTGGCCGTAGCCAAGCTTTGCAATATGCCTGACACCTCGCGCAGGTACTGCTCTCCGGCCGGGGTCAATGCAACACCGCGCGCCTCGCGAATGAACAATGGACGACCGATCAAGGCTTCCAGATTAGCTATCTGGTGGCTCACCGCAGAGGGCGTGAGGTTCAACTGCTCTGCGGCCCGTGCAACGTTGCCGAAGCGAGCGACTTGCTCGAAGGCCTGAATTGCTTTCAGGGAAGGGATCTGAGGCGATTTTCTGAGGATGTCCAGGCTCATGACCATTTCCTGAAAGATTCGAAGCGATACCAAGGCTTTTACCTTCCTGTAAGCCCAGGGCACAAGTCGAGGGCTGAATTTTTTTCAGCACCGGGTGAAGGAGGCAGCGTTGCTCGGGGTCCTGTCCCGAACGAAGCTGTGCCTATCGGTTCTGCCGGAACCGCCGCTCACAACAACAACCATCTGGAGCACCTTCGATGCTGTTAACAGGAAAATTTGCCGTGATCACTGGCGCGGCCTCTGCCCGCGGCATCGGCCGCGCAACAGCCCAGGCGTTTGCCGCTCAGGGCGCCAAAGTCGCGATCCTGGACCTGGACGCCTCTGCCGCAACCGAGGCTGCCGCTTCACTGGGCGAAGGCCACCTCGGCGTGGCTGCCAACGTTGCCGATGAAGCACAAGTGCGTGATGCCATCGCTCAAGTGCTCGCGCAATTCGGCCGGATCGACGTGCTGGTAAACAACGCCGGCATCACTCAACCGGTGAAAACCCTGGAAATCACAGGGGCTGACTATGACCGGATTCTCAACGTGAACCTTCGTGGCACCTTGCTGATGTCCCAGGCGGTGATCCCAACCATGCGGGCGCAACGCGCTGGCAGCATCATCTGCATGTCTTCTGTGTCTGCCCAGCGTGGTGGCGGCATCTTCGGTGGCCCTCACTACAGCGCGGCGAAGGCTGGCGTGCTTGGATTGGGCAAGGCGATGGCCCGTGAACTGGGACCGGACAATATTCGCGTCAACTCGATCACACCAGGCCTGATTCACACTGACATCACCGGTGGCCTCATGCAGGATGAGCGCCGTCACGCCATCATCGAAGGCATCCCGCTGGGCCGCCTGGGTGAGGCGCGCGATGTCGCCAATGCAGCTTTGTTCCTGGCCAGTGACCTGTCCAGCTACATGACGGGCATTACCCTGGATGTCAACGGCGGGATGCTGATCCACTGAGCACCCGGTGCATCGTGACCTGCACCCGAGCCCGGCGCAGGCCACGCGTTCGATAACAACAAGAGATCAGAACGAATGACCACATTAGCGCTCGATGCGGTATCCGCCGCGCGCAGCAGTGCCTACCGTAAAACGGCCTGGCGACTGATGCCTTTTCTCATGCTCTGCTACCTGTGCGCCTATCTGGACAGGGTCAATGTCGGCTTTGCGAAGCTGCAGATGATGGACGACCTGGCCCTTTCCGAAGCGGTCTACGGACTGGGCGCCGGCATGTTCTTCATTGGCTATTTTCTCTGCGAGGTGCCCAGCAACATCATTCTGCACAAAGTGGGCGCTCGACGCTGGATCGCTCGCATCATGATCACCTGGGGCATCATCTCGGCGATGTTCGCCCTGGTGGAGACAGCCTGGCAATTCTATACCCTGCGGTTTTTGCTGGGGATCGCCGAAGCAGGCCTGGCACCAGGGCTTCTGCTGTACCTGACCTATTGGTTCCCGTCTTACCGCCGGGCGAAGATGACCGCGCTGTGGTTCATCGCGATTCCGCTCTCGGGCATGGTCGGTGGCCCGTTGTCGGGTTGGATCATGGAGCGCTTTGCCGGCGTTCACGGCTGGGCGGGCTGGCAGTGGATGTTCCTGCTCGAAGCCATCCCAACGGTACTGGTGGGCGTTCTGGTGCTGAGCTACCTGAAGGATGGCGTCGATCAGGCTCACTGGTTGAGCGACGAAGAAAAAGGCCTGGTGCGCAAGGAACTGGCTGAAGACGAGCAACACAAGGTAAACCACGGCTCGGTGGCCGACTTCATCCGCGACCGTCGGCTCTGGTTGCTGGCGGGCATCTACTTCTGCGTAGTGATGGGCCAGTACGCAATCACGTTCTGGCTACCCACACTGGTACGTAATGCCGGCGTCAGCGAACCTTTGCACATCGGCCTGCTGACCAGCCTGCCGTACCTGTGTGCCATCGTCGCGATGCTGTGGGCCGGGCGCAGCGGCGACCGTCACCGTGAACGCCGCTGGCATCTGGCGATCCCCATGCTGATCGGCGCACTGGGCCTGAGCCTCGCCGCAGCACTGGGCAGCAGCCTGACGCTGTCGATCCTCAGCCTGTGCCTCGCAGCAGCTGGAGTGCTATCCGCCTCTTCACTGTTCTGGATGCTGCCCACCACGCTGCTGGGAGGTGTATCGGCGGCGGCAGGCATCGCGGCGGTGAACAGTTTCGCCAACCTTGCCGGCTTCTGCTCGCCGTACCTGATCGGCTGGGTCACTACCACCTTGGGCAGCAATGCCATCGGCATGTATCTCATCACGGCCGTACTCATGTTTGGCGCCTTCCTGGTGTCGCGAGTACCGGCTCATCTGGTCAATCGTTGATTCGATAAAGGAGTCACTTCAATGACTGCTGTGCCTACCTACACCGAGGCGCTGCCGCTGGCTGTGCGCGCTCGCAATATTCGCCGCCACGCATTGCGCATGGGGCAAGTCCAGGGCCAGGGCTATGTCGGCCAGGCGCTGGGCGCCGCCGACCTGCTGGCGGTCGCGTATTTCCATGCGCTGCGCCTCGACCCCGGCAACCCCGAATGGGAGCAGCGCGACCGCTTCTATCTGTCCATCGGGCACTACGCGATCGCCCTCTATGCCGCACTGATCGAGGCCGGCGTAATCCCCGAGGAGGAGCTTGAAACCTACGGTAGCGACGACAGCCGCTTGCCCATGTCTGGTATGGCTGCCTATACCCCAGGCATGGAGATCACCGGTGGCTCGCTCGGCCACGGCTTGGGCATCGCCGTCGGCGCTTGCCTCGGGCTCAAACGCAAGGGTTCGGACAGCTGGGTCTACAACCTGCTGTCCGATGGCGAGCTCAACGAGGGCTCGACCTGGGAGGCCGCCATGTCGGCCAGCCATTGGCGCCTGGACAACCTGATCGCCATCATCGATGTGAATAACCAGCAGGCAGATGGCCATTCCAGCGAGGTACTGGCCTTCGAGCCAATCGTCGACCGTTGGCAAGCCTTTGGCTGGTTCGTTCAACGCGTGGACGGCAATGACCTGGATGCGCTGGTCGGCGCCTTCGACCAGGCCCGCGCCCACACCGGGGCGCAACCGCGCGTGATCATATGCGATACCCGCATGGGCAAAGGCGTGCCTTTCCTCGAAAACCGCGACAAGACGCACTTCATTCGCGTCGATGAAAACGAATGGGACCTCGCCCTCAAGGCGCTGGACGCCGGGAGCCAAGCATGAGCACTGTGAACTCACCCAAGAAACGCCTGACCACATCGGCCATGATCGCTTCGATTGCCGCCGACGGCCAGCCGACCCGCCCTGCCCCGTTTGGCCATGCCCTGGCAAGCCTTGCCGAGCAACGTCAGGATATAGTTGGGCTAAGTGCCGACCTGTCCAAGTACACCGACCTGCACATCTTCGCCAAAGCCCACCCCGAGCGCTTCTATCAAATGGGCATGGCCGAACAATTGCTGATGAGCGCCGCTGCTGGCATGGCACGGGAAGGCATGACCCCCTTTGCCACCACCTATGCGGTATTCGCTTCCCGTCGGGCCTATGACTTCATCTGCATGGCAATCGCAGAAGAGAACCTCAACGTCAAGATCGTCTGCGGGCTGCCCGGCCTGACCACCGGTTATGGTCCTAGCCACCAGGCCACGGATGACCTGGCCATCTTCCGGGCGATGCCCAACCTGATGATCGTCGACCCCTGCGATGCGCTTGAGATCGAACAGGCTGTGCCAGCGATCGCTGCCCATCAAGGGCCGGTCTACATGAGGCTGCTGCGCGGCAACGTACCCTTGGTGCTCGATCGCTACGATTACCAGTTCCAGCTGGGCAAGGCACAGGTGCTGCGCGGTGGTCGGGATGTGCTGTTGATTGCCAGCGGCCTCATGACCATGCGTGCGCTGGAGGCTGCCGAGCAGCTGCAAAAGGACGGTGTGGATGTATCGGTGCTGCATGTACCCACCATCAAACCGCTCGATGAGCAGACCATCCTCGCCGAGGCACGCAAGCCTGGTCGCCTGGTGGTCACTGCGGAAAACCACTCGATCATAGGCGGCCTGGGAGAGGCCGTGGCGGGCGTGCTGTTGCGCAATGGGGTCACTCCAACCTTCCGCCAGATCGCGCTACCGGATGCATTTCTCGATGCGGGTGCACTTCCGACCTTGCATGACCGTTACGGGATCTCCACTGACGCTGTGTCCAGGCAAATCAAGGCGTGGCTTTAACCGCAGTTATGGGTAGCATTTTCTGAAGCAACGAAGATAGCGTTAACGGGGCTGCTACGCAGCCCATCGCCGGCAAGCCAGCTCCCACAGAGATCGCTCTACTCCTGAGTTCTGCGCAGTACCTGTGGGAGCTGGCTTGCCGGCGATGGGCCGCAAAGCGGCCCCCAATTACTTAGCTGACAGGTATTAGCCTTCCAGCCCTTTCTTCAGCGCCGCCAGGCCATCTTCATAGATGCCAGCGAACAACGCAGTTGCCTCAGCATCGCTGACACCCACCGGCACGAACGAACCGGACCATTCCACACGAGAGCCGCTACCTTCAGCCACCACGCGCAGGGTCGACTGGTAGTCACGCACCGGCGCCGGGCCCGTGAGGATGGTGTAGCTGTAGCTGCGGCCGGCTTCGTTGAAGTCCAGCAGGCGCTCGATGATGGTGTCGCCAGCCACGCTCTTCAGGGTGCGGACGCGGCCGCCTTCGCTCAGGGCGCTTTCGGGAATGAACGGCAGCCAGTCGGGCAGCGCGTCGAAACCGCCAATCAGTTGCCAAACGCGGTTGGCATCGGTTGCCAGGGTGATGGAAGCTTGTGCAGTTGCCATGATGATTCTCCTGGGGCGCGGCCCCATTGATTCGGGTAGGCAGGGCCGCGCAGCGGCCCTTCAAGATCGGTTTAAATAGCAGGTACCGGGGCCTGGGCGTTGATCAGCCCTTGCTGGCGCAGGTCATTCCAGAAGGCCATCGGGATCACCTTGCTCAGGGCGGCGAGGTCTTCGTTGGCGTGTGCCGGACGGGTGGAGCCCGGGATCACCGAGACCACGGCCGGGTGGGCCAGGGCGAACTGCAGGGCGGCCGCCTTCACATCCACACCATGAGCACGGGCCACGGCGCGGATGCGCTCCAGCTTGGCCAGCACGGTCGCGTTGGCCTTCTGGTATTCGAAGTGCTCGCCACCGGCGGTGACACCCGAGCTGTACGGGCCGCCCACGACGATGCCTACACCCTGCTCCACCGCTTGCGGCATGACGCGTTGCAGTGCGCGGTCATGGTCCAGCAGCGAGTAGCGGCCGGCGAGCAGGAAGCCATCCGGACGGGCTTCTTCGAGGTCGAGGGTCAGCTCGATCGGCTCGACGCGGTTCACACCCAGGCCCCAGGCCTTGATCACACCCTCTTCACGCAGACGGGTCAGTACGCGGAAGGCACCGGTACGGGCGGTTTCGAACTGGCTCAGCCATTCGTCACCGTAGAAGTCCTGGGCGATGTCGTGAATCCAGACGATGTCCAGGCGGTCGGTCTTCAGGCGGCGCAGGCTATCCTCGATGGAGCGCAGGGTGGCGTCGGCGCTGTAGTCGTTGACGATGCGGTTGCGGTTGCCGTGCTCGAACAGGCCGCTTTTTTCGCCCAGTTCACGGGCTGCCGGGTCTTCCAGTTCGTCGAGGATGATGCGGCCAACCTTGGTGCTGAGCACGTACTCGTCACGTGGGCGGCCGACCAGGGCATTGCCCAGGCGAGTTTCGGACAGGCCGGCGCCGTAGAACGGGGCGGTATCGTAGTAGCGCACACCGTTGGCCCAGGCGGCGTCGATGGTGGCCTGGACTTCAGCCTCGGGAACATTGCGGAACATGTTGCCCAGCGGTGCGGCACCGTGGCCCAGTGGATTGGCGATAAGGGATTTGAGGTTCATGTGCGTTTTCCTGATGGGGGAGTTGGTTGTGAACTCCAGTGGCTGCAATCCTATGCCCCACCCACCAAGACCGTCCAAGTCATATTTCGAACGACTTGAGACCTTTTATGCAACACCCAACAACCTCCGGAATGGACTGATGCATGCCCCGCCCAATGACTAGTCCGCCAAACGCCGGAACACCAAACCGGAAATTCCACACATGACAGCGCACAGCAACATCACCGTGGCGATATCTGCCACCGAGGTTTCGCTACGCCCATCCATCCCGGCCAGCATCCCCAACAGCCCCCCTGCCAGGCTCACCGACATGGCCATGGTCAACTGCACGGACATCGCCGACAACGAACTGGCCGCCGCCGAACGCTCACCGGGCACGTCCTGATAACTGGCAGCCCCCAACGTCGAGAACTGCAGTGAACGCACCAGGCCTGCGGCGAACAGCACCGCAGCCATCAGCCACACAGCGGTATCACGATCAAAACTGGCGCACAGGGCAATCCCCACCCCACTGAGCACGGCATTGCAACTGAGCACCCGTCGATAGCCGTAGCGCCGTACCAATGGCACTGCCAGCAGCTTCATCAGCAGCGCGCCAGCGCCACCACTGACCACCAGCCCCCCCGCCGCCAACGGGCTCAAGCCCAGGCAGTTCTGCAGCAGCAGCACGATCAGGAACGGCTGGGCTGCCGAACCCAGGCGGAACAGCCCGCCACCCGCCTGGGCCACGCCAAAGCTGCGCAGGCGCAGCAGCGACAGGTCCACCAACGGACTGGGGTGTCGCCGCGCGTGCAGCAGATACCCCAACGCACAGGCTGCTCCACCGGCCACCAGCACCATGGCCCAGGCCTGGGGCAACTGCCCCAGCCCCAGTGCTTCCAGGCCGAACACCAGCATGGCCAGGGCCCCGCCGCTGAGCAGCAAGCCACGCACGTCCAACGGTGGCACCGGTCGTGCCGGATAATCCGGCACATGGCGCAGGATCAACCAGCAACCGAGCAGGCAGATTGGCAGGTTGATCAGGAAGATCCAGTGCCACGACAGCACCGTCACCAGCAAACCGCCGAGCAACGGCCCCACCAGCGGCCCCACCAGCGCCGGCAGGGCCAGCCACGACATGGCCTGCAGCAGCTGCTCGCGGCTCGACCAACGCAGGATGATCACCTGCCCCACCGGTGTCATCAATGCCCCGGCCGCCCCCTGCAGCATGCGCCCCAGGCACAGTTGCCAGAGCGTATCGGCCAGGGCGCAGGCCAGCGACGCGCAGGTGAACAAGCCCATCGCCGACAACATGACCTGGCGCGGGCGAAAGCGCTCGGCAGCCCAACCGCTGACCGGCACGCACAGGGCCAGGGCAAGCATGTACAGCGACACCACCAGATTCATGCGCAGCCCCGGCTCGCCGAAATCGGCGGCCATCTGCAGCAAGGCGGTCATCACCGCTGTGCTGTCGAGCAGCTCCATGAACAAGGCGGCACCGATGATCACCGGGACCTTGGGGCTTTGCACATGGCCGGCCAGCAAGGCCGGCTGGGCAGTCAAAACAGCCCCGAGACAGGTGGGCGAGTGCCCTTGAGCTGCCAGGCACCGACCACCGCCGCCTTCCATTGGCGCGGGTTATGATTGGCCACGGTGCGAGCGTTGCGCCAGTGGCGGTCGAGGTTGTGCTGGCGGCCGGTGGTGGAGGCACCGCCAACGTCGAACAGCGTTTGCGCAGCCTTGAGTGCCAGCTCGGCGACCAGGTACTGGGTCTGCGCCACCTCGATCGCAGCCTGCTCCACGGCGGCTTCATCCAGTTGCGTGGCCCAGGCCTTGTCGATGGTTGCAGCGGCCTTGAGGACCATGGCCTCAGCGCCATAGGCACGGGCGGCGATATCACCTACCGACAGCTCTACGTAGGGGTCGTCCACCGAGCGGCTGGCCGTGCTGTGCTTGATCGGGCGGGCATGCTCGCGGGCGAAGCGGGTGGCGTCGTCCAGCGCATTGCGGGCGATACCGGCCAGCACGGTGGCAAGGAACAGCTGCAGGAACGGCGTGACGATGGTGCGCTTGCCTTCCTCCACGGTACGCGTGCGGATATCGCTGGCCTCGACGCGCACATTGCGCAAGTGAGTGGTGCCGCTGGCGGTCAGGCGCTGGCCCATGGCGTCAAAGTCATCGACCAGCTCCAGGCCCTCGCGGTCGCGCGGCAGGATGAACGAAACCGGCTGCTCGTCCTCGTCCAGGGCAACGGCGCTGACGTAATCGGCGAACAGCGCACCCGTGCTGTAGAACTTGCTGCCATTGGCGCGAAAATGCTCGCCCTCGCGCACCAGGCGCGCGGCGATGGCGCCGTTGGCACCGCCCAGTTCCCAGCCGGCATTGCCGATTACCGCACCCTGCAGATAGCGCGCGAACCAACGCTCGCGCTCCTGCTCGGCGCCTTCGGCCTGTGAAGCCAGCAGGCCTTCGACAAATGCAAAACCCGGGCGCAGGGCCTGGGCCACGTTGGAGTCGACCGAGGCGATTTGCAGCAGCAGTTCGATCACATCGCTGACACTGCCGCCGGGGCCGCCGTACTGGCCTGGGATACGCACGGTGTAGAGCCCGGCTGCCGCAAGCTGGGCGATGGCCTCATGGGGCAACAGGCGTTCGCGTTCGCGCTGCGCGGCGCCTGCGCCGATGGCGGGCAGCAGGGCTGCGATGCGGGCTTTCAGCTCCGCGACGCTGGTGGCCGGAGCCTGGGTTGGGAAACGTTGAAATGTAGTCATGGTTCAGTCCTTTAAGTACATCTTTCGTTTAGGCGACCCGAGCCCTGTGGGAGCAGCGCTCTTGCCAATTTCCTGAAGCTGGCGCTATCCCTGTGGGAGATTACCCAGCCCTTTGGGCTGCGCTGTCGCGCAGAGAACTCAGTGCGCAAGCGATCCGCGTGTGGGAGCGGGCGTGCCCGCGAAGAATCCAACACGGTGCCTGGCACCGGCTCCGCCGGTGTTCGCGGCGGTTCGACGCCTCGACACGCCCGCTCCCACAAGTTCGGTGCAGGGCTTGGCGTCTCAGTTCAAATGGCGATCTTCCACAGGCGGGTTTCGTCGAACAGGTCGAAGGCTTCGTGTTCCAGGTCCAGCGGCGGCACCACCAGTTCGGCGCCGCTGCCGGGCAGGCGCGGCACCGCGCCGAGCAAGCGCTGGGTGTATTCGTGGGCCGGGTTATCGAACAACTGCTCGACCGGTGCCTGCTCCACCACCTGACCGTGGCGCATCACCAGCACGTCGTCGCTGACATGGCGGATCACCCCCAGGTCGTGGGAGATGAACAGGTAGGCCAGGCCCAGTTCGTCCTGCAGGTCGGCCAGCAGGTCGAGCACCTGGGCCTGCACCGACACGTCCAGGGCGGACACCGGCTCGTCGCAGATGATCACCTTGGGTTCGCTGGCGATCGCCCGGGCGATTGCCACCCGCTGGCGCTGGCCGCCCGACAGTTGCAACGGCCTGCGCTGGCCGAGATCTGCCGGCAAACGCACCTGGTTGAGCAGCACAGCGATACGTGCGGGCCTGGCTGGTGCCTCGATACCGGCTACCTGCAAGGCGTCATCAAGAATCTGCGCCACGCTCCAGCGCGGGTCGAACGAGCCCAGCGGGTCCTGGTAGATCACGCTGATGTCGCGCCGCAACGGCCTGCGCACTGCCTCGCTCACGGCGTTGGCCGGGCGGTTCCAGGGTTGCCCGCGATAAAGCACTTCGCCCTCATCGGGCTGCAGCAGGCCGAGGGCGATGCGTGCCACGGTGGTCTTGCCCGAGCCGGACTCGCCGACAATGCCCAGGGTACGCCCGGCACGCAGGGTGAAGTCGACGCCCTGCACCACCTGCCGCACCAGCCCGTCCGGGCCGAGGTAGCGCTTGCCCAGGCCACGGCCTTCGAGCAAAACGTCGCTGTGCGAGCGTGCCCGCGGCTCACTGCGCACGCCAACCCGCTCGGGTGACAGCCGGCTGCCGCGCGGGTGCTCGGCGGGTACTGCCGCCAGCAAGGCCTGGGTGTAGGCGTGACGCGGCTGGCGCAGCACCTGCTGCATCGGCCCCTGCTCCACCACCTCGCCATGGCGCAGCACCACCACCTCATCGGCCAGTTGGGCGACCACTGCCAGGTCGTGGCTGATGATCAGCAGCGAGGCGCCACGGGCCTTGATCTGCTGGAACACTTCAAGAATCTGCGCCTGCACGGTGGCGTCCAGCGCGGTGGTCGGCTCGTCGGCGATGACCAGCGCGGGGTCCATGGCCAGGGCACTGGCAATCAGTGCACGCTGGCGCAGGCCACCGGACAACTGCCCGGGCCGCTGGCGAGCACGCAGTTCGACATCCGGCACGCCTACCCGTTCGAGCAACTCATGCACGCGCGCAGTACGGGTATGGCGGTCACCGTATCCGTGGGTCTGCAGCACTTCGAGAATTTCCTTGCCCACCGGCCGCAGTGGGTCCAGCGACACCAGCGCATCCTGCAGCACGAAGCCGATATCCTTGCCACGCACGGCGCGCCACTGGCGCTCGCTGAGGTCGAGCAGGTCGTGGCCGCCGAAACTCAAGCGACGGGCACTCACCTGCGCTCGCCCTCCGGCCAGCCCGACCAGGCAGCGGGCACTGACGCTCTTGCCCGAGCCAGACTCACCGACCAAGGCCAGGCAACGGCCAGGCGGCAAGGTGAAGGACAGATCACGGACCACGCTGGCGCCATCAAAGGCCACGTTCAGCCCTTCGACGATCAAGGTCTTGTCGCTCATGGCAGGCGCCCCTCCAGACGTTGTTGGATGTAGCGGCCAGTCACGGTGGTCGCCAGGGTGGTGAGGACGATGAACAGGCCAGGGAAGAAGGTGAGCCACCAGGCATTGGCGATGAAGTCACGCCCCATGGACAACATGGTCCCCCACTCCGGCGCCGGCGGCCGCGCGCCCAGGCCGAGGAAGCTCAGCGCCGAGGCCCAGACGATGGCCTGGCCAACGCCCATGGTCAGCGTCACCACCAATGGGCGCATGGCGTTGGGCAGCAATTGGCGCAGCACGATGCGCGAAGTCGGGTGCCCCAACGCCCGCGCCGCTTCGATGTAGCCGGCGTTGCGTACCGCCAGCACCTGGCCACGGACCATGCGCGCGTACCCCGGCGCACCGCCCAGCCCGGTGGCGACGATCAACGGGCCGACACCGCTGCCGAACACCGCCACGAACAGCAGCGCCAGCACCAGGCTGGGGAAGGCGAACAGCACTTCCAGCAACCAGCCCACCGCACGGTCCACGCGTGCGCCGCCAAGGCCACCGAGCAGGCCGAGGGCGATGGCGATGACCATGGAAATGGCCGTAGCCGCAAGGCCGATCAGCAGGCTCTGGCGGGCGCCGTGGATGATCCGCGCGAAGATGTCGCGGCCCGACTGGTCGGTGCCCAGCCAGTGCGCCCAGCTGGGTGGCTGGAAAGCCTCTCGCGGCACGATGGCCAGTGGATCAATGCGGGTGAACAGCCCCGGCGCCAACGCGGCCAGAAGCAATGCGAACAGGAACAGGATCGCCAGGCTTGCGCCCAGCGGCGGCAGTTTCACTTGGCGCTGCCGGCGCAATGGCGCGAGCACTTGGCCATGGGTCAGGTCTGTCATGCTGCAGCCTCCTGCTGCCGAGGGTCGATCCACTGGTACAGCAGGTCGACCAGAATGTTGGCCAGCACATAGCCAGCCGCCACTACCAGGCTGATGCCGATCACCAGCGGCAGGTCCTGGGCCTGCACCGCCTGGTACAGCTGGCGGCCCACCCCCTTGCGGGAAAAGATCACCTCGCACACCACCGCACCACTGATCAGCGCGCCGATGGCCCAGCCCGACAGCGACACACCTGGCAGCAAGGCATGGCGCAAGGCGTGCCGAAAGCGCACGGCCAGGTCACTGAGGCCACGTGTGCGGGCGGTGAGCACGAAGGGTTGATCGAGGGTCAGTTCCAGCGACTCCCGGGTGACCTGGGCAATGAAACCGGCCAACGGAATCGCCAGGGAAAACGCCGGAAGTATCAGGCTGGCAAAGCTGTCGCTACCGGCCGGCGGGAACCAGCGCAGGCCGAAGGCGAATACCGCCAGCAGCACCACGCCGAGCCAGAAGTGCGGCAGCGCCGCGCTGAGGGTTTCCGCCAGCGAGGCGATACCGCCGACCAGCCTGCCGCGCCCGGCAGTGACCACTGTCAGCAGCAGCACCAGCAACCAGGCCAGCAGCAGGGCGGCGATGGTCAGTTCCAAGGTCGCCCCGCCCTGCTCGGCCAGCACACGGGTGACCGGCAGGTGCTGCGAGTAGGACACCCCCAAGTCACCTTGCAGCAGGCGCCCGAGGTAGAACACGTACTGCACGGCCAACGGCTTGTCGAGGCCGTACTCCACGCGCGCAGCTTCAATCGCTTCCGGCGTCGGGTTGCCACTGGGGCCACCGAGAATCGCCAGCACCGGGTCACCCGGCATCAGCCGCAGTGCGAAGAAGGTCAGGGTCGCCACCGCCCACAGCACCAGCACGCCACCGGCCAGGCGGATGGCAGCGCGCCGGCCCAGGGCGGCAAGGCGTTCGCGACGCGGGTCGGTCACTGCGAGTGTCGTCGTAGTCATTTGTTCACCCATGCGTCGTAGAGGTAGGTCACCGCCAGCGAAGGTTCCAGTCGCACGCCATGGGCGCTCTTGTAGATACCCAGGCGCGTGCTTTGTGGGTACGTGGTGAGTTGCAGGTACTGCGCGGCGGCCTGTTGCTGTGCCTGGAAGTAGCGCTGGCGGCGCAGGTCCGCGTCCTGGGTGGCCAGGGCACTGTCGAGCAGTGCGTCGTAGCCCGGGTCGGCGTAGCCGGAGGAGTTCTGGTGATAGCCGCCAACCCCGGCTGGCTGCACGAACGCGGTGGTGAAGATGATGCGCAGCACGTCAGGGGTGTTGGTGTTCCAGTAGCCGGTGCGGATGTCATAGTCCCAGGCGGCCTGGCGGGCGGTGACCTGGGCATCGCTCATCTGGTCCAGCACCAGTTCCAGGCCGGCCTGCCGGGTAGTGGCCTGTACCTGCTCCCACAGGGTCAGTTCCGACGGCGGCGTGCGCGCGCCGATCAGCACGACGGCGCGCAGCCGCTGGCCGTTCCTGGTGCGGTAGCCTTCGCTGTCGCGGCCGGTCCAGCCAGCCTCGTCGAGCAGCCTGGCGGCGCGGGCAGGGTCATAGTCCTGGCTGCGCTCGAAGTCACCGCTGTAGAACGGCGTGGCCAAGCTCAGCGGCCCACCGGCGCGGGGGAACTCGCCGAAGTACACACTTTTCAGTGCACCCTCGACATCGGCGCTGCGAACGAAGGCCTCGCGTACACGGATGTCGTCGAACGGTGCGCGGCGCAGGTTGAAGGTGCCATTGGTGGGGTTGCCCGGGCGCTGGGCGATGATCAGTTCCACGTCCGGGTTGCGCCGTGCTGCTTCGTGCGACTCTGGTGGCAATGCTTCGATCACATCGACCTCACCGGCCTGCAGCGAGGCGAAGCGCACCGACGGTTCCTGGATGAACTTCCAGACGATGCGTTCCAGGTACGCCGGGCCTTGGTGGCGTGCGGTAGGTGGCGCCCAGTTGTAGGCCGGGTTGCGCACCAGCTCCACCTGATTCTGCCGGTCCCAGCGCACCACCTTGAACGGCCCGCTGCCAACCGGGCTTTCGCAGTTCTGGTCACGGCTGCGTTGCAATGCGGTGGGCGACTGGATGCCGAGAAAGCCCTGGGCCAACACTTCGAGGAAAGCCGCATAGGGCGTCGCCAGAGTGACTTCGGCCGTGTAGGTGTCGAGCACCTTGGTGCCGCGGTACTGGCGGATGTAGCCACCGGCGGTACTGGATTGGGTCTTGGGGTTGGCCATATGGTCGAGGTTGGCCTTGACCGCTTCGGCATTGAACGGTGTGCCGTCGGTAAATTGCACGTCGCGGCGCAGGTGGAAGGTGTAGCGCAGGCCATCTGGCGAAACCTCCCAGCTTGTCGCCAGCCAGGGGCCGATCTGGCCGTTGCTGTCCATCGACACCAGCGAATCGAGGTACTGCTGGGCAATGAAAACCTGCGGCATGTCGCCGGCCACATGCGGGTCCAGGCAGGTGGGCTCGCGGTCGGTGGCATAGACCAAAGTGCCGCCCTGCTGCGGCTGGGTACTTTGCGCCGTGTGCTGCTCGTTCGGCTTGCAGCCGAGCAAGGCCAGTACGGTGCAGAGCGGGATCAGGGGGAGGATGGGTGTGTTCAAGGGCGCTCCTGCGGTGACTGGGCTTCGATAGGCCTGTTGCAGGAGTTGTGCCGGGTTCAAGAGGTTGATTTTGTTGGGGTTTGCCGAGGGTGAGGTGCTGTTGCGGGGGCAAAGTGTGTGAGGGCTGTTCGAATGGCAACAGTGCTGTTCCGGCCTGTCGCCAGCCAGCTGGCGACAGGCCGCGCTCGGGGGCCCGTTGCGGGGCTCAGGCCGCCTCCCCTTGCCGGCTCCACAGCCGATGGTAATACCCCCGCCGCGCCAGCAGCTGCGCATGGCTGCCATCCTCGACAATGCGCCCGTCCTCGAACACCACGATCCGGTCAAGGTGCGCCACGGTCGACAGCCGGTGTGCCACCACGATCA
This sequence comes from Pseudomonas asiatica, assembly GCF_040214835.1. Classification (NCBI taxonomy): domain Bacteria; kingdom Pseudomonadati; phylum Pseudomonadota; class Gammaproteobacteria; order Pseudomonadales; family Pseudomonadaceae; genus Pseudomonas; species Pseudomonas asiatica. The sequence continues at coordinate 3,804,441 of NZ_CP157874.1, forward strand.
CCGTCTTGTCGTCCATGATCTCGTCGAGCTTGTCCTGGATATAGCGCTCGGTGATCGAGTCGAGGCTTGACGTGGCTTCGTCCATCACCAGGATCGGCGCGTTCTTCAACAGCACCCGGGCGATGGCGATACGCTGACGCTGCCCGCCGGACAGCTTCACACCACGCTCGCCCACCAGCGATTCGAAGCCCTGCTCCATGGCTTCGATGAAATCCCGGGCACCGGCCCGGTCGATGGCAGCGGCCAACGCATCGTCGCCAGCTTCCAGGCAGCCATAGTGGATGTTCTCGCGAATGCTGCGGTGGAACAGCCCCGGCTCCTGCGGAATCAGCCCGACCTGCTGGTGCAGCGAATGCTGGGTCACCGTGCGCACGTCCTGCCCGTCGATCAGCACCTGGCCCTCATCCACGTCGTACAACCGTAGCAACAACCCGAGCAAGGTCGATTTGCCCGAGCCGGACGCCCCCACCAGGCCGACCCGTTGGCCCGCCGGAATATGCAGGTTCAGGTGCTGAAAGATCGGCCGCCCGGGGTGATAGCCAAAGGTCACGTCGGCAAAATGCACCTCGCCCCGCTCCACTTTCAACGACGTTGCGCCGGCCGTGTCGCGTACCTCGTGTGGCCGCACCAGGGTGCGCACGCCATTGGCGATATTGCCCATGGCCTCGAAGAACTCCAGCAAGCGCCGCGACAGCCCGGCCACATCCGTGATGATCATCAGCGACAGGCTGGTAGCGGTAACGAAGGTGGCGATGTCGATGCTGCCGCGCTGCCACAACCACAGCGCCAGCAGCAGGATGCCAAGCTTGAGCAGCACCCCGCAGCTGTTCTGCAACCAGCGAATCTTCTCCATGTAACCGAGCGATCGGTCTGCCGCTACCACCTCGTGGTCGAGGAACTTGCCCAGGTAGCCATGCTCGTAGGGGTGGCGGGCGAACAGCCGGATATTGGTGAGGTTGGTCACCGCGTCCACCACCTTGCCGGTGCTGACGCTGCGCGCTGCGGCAAAGTCGCGGGCCAGCGGGTGGCTGCGCCTGGCCAGGAACCAGCACAGGATGAGAAAACCGACCGCCCACAGGCCCATGAATGCCGCCAGCCAAGCGTTTGCGGTGGCCAGCAGGATGACTGCCAGGGCCAGGGTCACAAGCAGCGGGATGAGATCGAAGATCAGGATCGCCAGGGTCTGCGTAGTGCCGATCGAGACCTCGCTGATACGGTGCGCCAATGCCCCGGCGAACTCGCTGGTGATGTAGCGATGCGAATGGCGTTGCAGGTAGGCGAACAAGGCCTGGGTCACCGCGCGCCGCTGACGGGGCACGGTGTAGATATGCAAGCCACTGGCGGCACGCGTGCTGACCATCTCGAGCACCAGCATCAAGGCAAAACCCGCCAGCGGCCAGCGCAATGCCGTGACGACCTGGCTCGCGTCCAGGCCCTGGCTGACCAGACGGGTGATCTGGCCAAGTTGCCAAGGGACCAGCACGGCGCAGACCATGGCGAAGGTCTGCAAGGCGAGCATGCCGGAGTAGGCCACCGGGTGGCGCAGGATGAATGCGCGAAGGAAGGCCTGCGGGGTGTCTGGCAGGTGACGGATGTCCCAACCATCGGGCAGGCGGCGGGTAGATGTCACAGTGTTCTCCTTGTGTCTTGCCTACACGGCGATGCGACTGAACCAGCTTGGCCGCGCCGCCGGAAGATGAGGCACGGCGTCGAGCAAGGCGCGGGTATAGGCCTGACGCGGCTGGCCGAGCACCTGGGCTGCCGCCCCTTGCTCCACCACCCTTCCCCCTTGCATCACCAACACGTGGTCACTGACCTGCTCCACCACCCCAAGGTCGTGGGAGATGAACAGGCAAGCCAGGTTCAGCTCCGCCTTGAGTTCGGCCAGCAATGCCAGGATTCGCGCCTGCACCGACACATCCAGCGCCGAGACCGGTTCGTCCAGCACCAGCACCCTTGGCTTCATGGCCAGCGCCCGGGCAATCGCGATGCGCTGCCGCTGCCCGCCCGACAACTCCAGCGGGCGGCGGTCGAGCAACCCCACCGGCAACTGCACCCGCTCCAGCAACGCCGCCGCCTCGGTGCGCTGCAACGCACGCGGTACACCCGCATGCGCCAGCGCCTCGGCCAATACCCGCAGCACGGTGTAGCGTGGGTCGAACGAGGCCTGCGGGTCCTGGAACACCACCTGGATCCCCTGCCGTGCCTGGCGCTGCTGCGCGGCAGACAACGCAAGCCAATCCTGCCCGGCCAGTTGCAGGCTGCCTTGCTCCGGCCGCTCCAGCCCCAGCAGGATGCGCCCCAGCGTGCTCTTGCCGGAACCGGACTCGCCCACCACGCCAAGGGTTTGCCCGGCGCGCAACTGCAGCGACACATCGTCCAGCACCTGACGCAGCCGGCCGTCCGGCCCGACAAAGGCCTTGCTCAGGCCGCGCGCCTCCAGCACCACGGGTTGTTCGTCCACGCCATCCTCCACCAGCGCCAGGGCCGGCGCCGCCGGACGTTTGAAATGTACCGCCCGAGCCGCGCTCAGCAGGCGCTGGGTGTAGGGGTCCTGCGGGTCCTGCAGGATCTGTTCGACACTGCCCTGCTCCACTACCACCCCATGGCGCATCACCGCCACCCAGTCGGCCAGGCGCGCGACCACGGCCAGGTCATGGCTGACCATCAACAGGCTGTTGTCGCGCTCGCGCAGGTGCTCCAGCAGGTCGAGAATCTGTGCCTGCACGGTCGCGTCCAGCGCGGTGGTGGGCTCGTCAGCGATCAACAGGCGTGGCTGACAGGCGATGGCCGAGGCGATCAGGGCGCGCTGCCTGAGGCCTCCGGAAAGCTGCCACGGGTATTGCCGGGCACGGACTTCGGGTTCAGGCACCCCGACCTGGCGCAACAGCTCAAGTACCCGCAGACGGCGCTGCTCCGCGGCCAGGTCGGTGTGCAACAGCAATGGCTCTTCGATCTCTGCACCCACGCGTCGCAGTGGGTCGAGCGAACCCAGCGCATCCTGCATGACAAAGCCGATGTGCTCGCCACGCAAGCGCTGCCACGCGCGCTCATCGAACTGGCGCAGGTCCTGCCCGGCAAAGGCCAGGCGCTGCGCCTGCACATGGGCACCGGCCCCGGTCAGGCCGACCAGGGTACGCGCCGTGACGCTCTTGCCCGAGCCCGATTCGCCCACCAGTGCCAGGCACTGCCCTGCGCGCAACTGCAGGTCGACGCCGTGCACCACTGGCACACCATTGAAGCTCACGTGCAGGCCGCAGATGTCCACCAGCGGTGCCTGGTTCTTCTCGAAGATGTTCATGCGCGTCTGCCCTCGCTACGGCGCAGCCAGTCTCGGCCGATGACGGTGATGGAAATGACGGTCAGGGTGATCGCCAGCGCAGGCCAGGCCATCAGCCAGGGCGCGTTGGCCATGAAGTTGCGCGCCACTGCCATCATCGCGCCCCACTCCGGCGCGGGCGGCGGTGCGCCGAAGCCGAGGAAGCTCAGCGCAGCGGCGGCGGTGATGGCGCCACCCAGGCCGATGCAGGCCAGGATCAGCACGGGTTGGACTGCGTTGGGCAGCACATGCCAGAACACCACCGCCAAGGGCCTGCGGCCCAGCGTGACGGCTGCTTCGACGAAGCTGGCACGCCGGATGGTCAGGGTCTGGGCGCGTACCAGGCGCGCATAGCGCGGCACTGAGGCGATGCCGACGGCAAGGATCAGGTTGCTGGTGCCTTGGCCGAACAGGGTGATGATGACCAGCGCCAGTAGCAGGTCCGGGAAGGCCAGCAGCACATCGACGGCGCGCATCAGCAGGTTGTCCAGCCAGGCTGGAGCCAGGCCGGCGAGCAAGCCGAGCAGCGTGCCCAGGCCAAGCCCGACCAGGGTGGCGGCCAGGCCGATGAAGAGCGATGGGCGGGCGCCATGGATCAGGCGGCTGAGGACGTCACGGCCGTTCTCGTCACTCCCCAGCCAGAAGGCGGGGCTTGGCGGGTGGTAAGCCAGGCGGGCGTCGGCGGCCAACGGGTCGGTTGGCGAGAGCCAGTCGGGGAAGGTTACTGCCAGCAGTATCAGGCCCAATGTGATCCAGGCCAGCGCCAGGCCAGGGCGAACCTGCCAGCTGCTGGTCACTGTGTTTGGTATGGATACGATCGCGTTCATGTCTGTCCTTCTTGTGTCGCCTGTACTGGCCTCTTCGCGGGTAAACCCGCTCCCACAGGACCACCGAAAAAGCTGAATCCGTGCGGTCCCTGTGGGAGGCTAGGGCGAACCTTCCAGCTACTGGGCACTGTGTTTGGTATGGATACGATCGCGTTCATGTCTGTCCTTCTTGTGTCGCCTGTACTGGCCTCTTCGCGGGTAAACCCGCTCCCACAGGATCACCGCAACGGCTGAATCCGTGCGGTCCCTGTGGGAGCGGCTTCAGCCGCGAACAAGGGCGAAGCCCTTGCCATGTGGGCTACGGTGCCGGGTTGGGAATACGGCGGTGCACGGCCTGGATCTCGGCCAGTACTTCATCGCTCAGTTGCACATCCAGTGCACTCAGGTTTTCCTGCAGCTGCAGCAAGGTGGTCTGCCCGGTAATGGCACTGGCCACGAACGGCTGGCGTATGACGAAAGCCAGGGCCAGTTGCGCCGGTGTCAGCCCATGCTCCCGCGCAATCCGCACGTAGCTGGCAATCGCGTCGTTGGCCTCCTCGCTGCCGTAGCGATTGAACGTGCGATACACCGACGACAATCGCGAACCCTCCGGCCTTGCCCCGTTCAGGTACTTGCCGGTCAACGCCCCGAACGCCAGCGGCGAATAGGCCAACAGGCTGATCCCTTCGCGATGGCTGAACTCCGACAGGCCATTCTCGTACAAGCGATTGAGCAGGCTGTACGGGTTCTGGATGCTGGCAATGCGCGCCAGGCCCTTGTCCTCGCTGTGCCGCAGAAACTGCGCCACACCCCACGGTGTTTCGTTGGAGACACCGATATGGCGCACCTTGCCGGCCTTTACCTGTTCGTCCAGCACCGCAAGGGTTTCTTCGATGGCTGCCGTCTGCGGATGGTCATCGACGTAGGGGTATTCACGGATGCCGAAGAAGTTGCTGGTGCGGTCGGGCCAGTGCAGTTGGTAGAGGTCCAGGTAGTCGGTGTGCAGGCGGCGCAGGCTGCCCTCCAGGGCCGCGACGATGTTCTTGCGGTCGTGGTGCGACAGGCCATCGCGGATGTGCACCTGGCCGCCTGGGTCACGGGCCGGGCCGGCGATCTTGCTGGCCAACAGGACCTTGTCGCGGTTGCCGCGGGCCGCGAGCCAGGTGCCGATGTAGCGCTCGGTGGTGGTCCAGGTTTCAGCGCGGGTAGGTGTGGGGTACATCTCGGCGGTGTCGATGAAGTTGATGCCTGCAGCAAGGGCAGCGTCCAGTTGCTGGTGAGCATCCTGTTCGCTGTTCTGGTGCCCCCAGGTCATGGTGCCGAGGCTGAGCAGGCTGACTTGCAGGTTGGTGTGGCCGAGTGGGCGGTAGCGCATGGGTGCATCCTTTTGAATGTGTGTCGGGTTTCAAATCCTGGGGCTGCCTTGCCGGCGATTGGGGCGCAAAGCGCCCCCTAAGCAGCGAACTGGTTGTGTGCCTTGGGCAACCCCAGGTGCTCACGCAAGGTGGTGCCGGTGTATTCGGTGCGGAACAACCCACGTTTCTGCAGCAGCGGCACCACCTCTTCGACGAACACCCGAGCACCCGACGGGAACATGTCGGGCATGATGTTGAAACCATCCCCCGCCCCCGCCAGGAACCACTCGGCCAGGGTATCGGCAACCTGTTCCGGGGTACCGACGGCCAACCGGTGCCCGACCAGAATCCGCCGCGACAGCTGGCGAATGGTCAGGTTCTCGCTGCGCGCCAGGTTCAACTGGGCCTCCAGAAAACCATGCGACCCCCGCTCGAAATCTGCCACCGCGCCAATTCGCGCCCAAGGCAATGGCGCATCCGGATCCAGCTCGCTGGCATCGATGCCGATACGCCCCGCCACCTGCTGCAACAGGCCGTGCTCGCCATGCCAGGCATTGAGTTCGTCGAAGCGTGCATGGGCCTCGGCCTCGGTGCTGCCGATCACGGTCGACAGGCCGGGCATGATCTTCAGGTGCTGCGGGTCACGGCCCCAGGCTTTGGCCCGTGCCTTCATCTCCCGATAGAACGCCTGCCCGTCGGCCAGGGTGGTCTGGGTGGTGAAGATCGCATCGGCATAGCGCGAACCCAGTGCCTTGCCACCTTCGGAAGAGCCAGCCTGCACCAGTACCGGCCTGCCCTGCGGCGAGCGCGGCAGGTTCAGCGGCCCCTTGACCTGAAAGTGCTTGCCCTTGAAATCCAGGGTGTGGACCTTGCCCGGGTCGGCGAAACGGCCGGCGCTGCGGTCACCGATGATCGCGTCGTCCTCCCAGCTGTCCCAAAGCTTCAGGGTCACGTCGACGAACTCCTCGGCCCGCCCGTAGCGGTCCACATGCAACGGTGCGCCAGCCAGGCCGAAGTTGTGTGCTGCCGCGTCACCGGCATTGGTCACCACATTCCAGGCTGCGCGGCCGCCGCTGATGTGGTCCAGCGAGGCAATTCGCCGGGCCAGGTTGAAAGGTTCGTTGTAAGTGCTGGAGCAGGTCGCGATCACCCCGATGCGCTCGGTGGCGGCCGCCACTGCGGTAAGCAGCACGGTCGGCTCCAGGCGCCCGCCGGGCTGGGCGGACACATCCGGCGGCAACGCCGGGCCATCGGCAAGGAAGATCGCATCCAGGCAACCGCGCTCGGAAATACGCGCGATATCGCGGTAATAGTTGACGTCGATATAGGCGTCGATTGCCGCCTCACCCTGGCGCCAGGCGCCGGAATGCGAGCCGAAGCCGAGGATGTTCATGCCCAGGCTCATCTGTTTCATGGTCATGCCGGTTCTCCTGATCAGACTGCGCTGGCTTCGTCGCCGCTGCCCTGCCCTTCGCTGGCGCTGGCATGAAGGGCACGCCAGGCCTGGGCCGGGCTGATGCCATTGAGGTAGTAGTTGCCCAACGCCTGCTCGCGGTAGATCGCCGGGTTGTGCGAAGCCAGGGTGCGGGCATTGCGCCAGTGGCGGTCGAGGCGCCGGGCATTGCTGGTGGCCGATGCGCCGCCGACTTCGAACAACAAGGTGCTCGCTTCCAGCACTTGCGGCAGGACGATCTGCTGCGCCTGAAAGGCATGGATCTCGGCGTCGGTGTAAAGCTGCTCGGCTACCTCCCCGTGCTGGCCGGCTTCGTACACCGCCTGCAGGCTCTGGCCCACGGCGGTGACTTGCGCATTGGCGGCGAAGGCCAGGCTCGACAGGCGACCGATCACCGCCTGCACCCGCGGGTCTGCGGCCGGCTGCGACTGCCCCGGCACACCGAAGGCGCGGGTGCGGCCCTGGACGAACGCTACGGCATCGGCCAGTACCGCCTGGCCGATACCCGCCAGGGTGGCCAGATGCACCGCCTGGTAGAACGCGGTGAGGTACGACTCGGCACGCAACTCGCCCTTGGCGAAACGGCGCAGCAAATGCTGCGGCTGCACGCTGACCCGGGTGAAACGGGTGGTGCCACTGCCAGTCAGCCGCTGGCCGAAGCCGTCCCAATCGTCGACCCGCTCCACGCCCGGCGCACGGGTCGGCACCACGAGGCTGACAAAGTCGTCGCCATGGTTGGCCACTGCCGCCACCCAATCGGCGTACAACGTGCCGGTGCAGTAGTACTTTTCGCCGTCCAGGCGGTAACCGCCTTCGTCTTCGCTCAACTGCACGCTATTGCCGGTACTGTCGGTGCGCTCGGCCATGGCCGCGCCCCATAGTTCACCGGCGACCACGCGGGCTAACCAGTAGTCCTGGGAGGCGGCGTCGCCGGACGACAGCCGCCCTTCGACGAAGCCGAAGTGGGCGCGGAAGATTTGCGGCAGGTTGGAATCGGCCTGCCCCAGGCGCACCAGCTGGCGCAGCAACTGCGGCAAGGTTGCGCCTGAGCCGCCGTGGCTGCGTGGCACGCGCAGGGCACCGAAGCGGGCCTCGCGCAACCAGGCCACCGGCTCATGGGCCAGGGTGCGCTGCTGCTCGCGGGCCACCGCGCCTTCGGCAATACGCGCATAGATCGGCGCAAAACGCGCATCCAGTTCGGCATCGGTAATCGTGGTTTGGCTCATGATGGTTCCTTTCTCGTGAATTCAGACGCGTGCGGTGCGCGGGTCGATGGCCTGGGTCGCCAGGTCCACCAGCAGGTTGACCAGCACGTAGATCGCTGCCGCCAGCAGGGTTACGCCGAGCACCAGTGGCACGTCCTTGCTGGCGGTAGCGTCGAGCATCAAACGGCCAATGCCTTGGCGGCCGAACAGCAGCTCCAGCACCACGGCGCCGCCGAGCAGGCTGGCGAACACGTAGCCGGCCAGGGTCACCAGCGGCACCAGGGCATGGCGCAGGGCGTGGCGCAGACGCACAGCGATATCCCCCATGCCACGTGCACGGGCCTGGGTGATGAAGGGTTGTTCCAGTACCTGCTCCAGCGACTGGCGCAACACTTGTGCAAGCACCGCCGCGATCGGCAGCGCCAGGGCCAGGCTCGGGAGCACCAGCGAGCGCCAACCGCTGGACCCGGACGGCGGTAGCCAATGGAAGTGAAACGCGAAGGCCAGCAGCAGCACCGTGCCGATCACGAAGTTGGGGGCCGAGGACAGCAACAGCTCGATGCCCGACACCACCGCGCGTAAACGCCGCCCGCGGTTGGCGGTGAGCAGCGCCGAGGCCACTGCCAGCAGCACCGCCAGCACAGCCGCGCTGCTGGCCAGCGCCAAGGTCGCGGCGGCCTGCTCGCCAATCGCCTGGCCAACCGGTATGCGCAACCGGTACGACTCGCCCAGGTCGCCCTTGGCCAGGCGCGCCAGGTAGTGGCCGTATTGCACCCACAGCGGTTGATCGAGGCCGTATTCGGCGCGCACCTGGGCCAGCAGCGCCTCGCTCGGCATGGCATCCGGGCCGCCGAGGATCGCCAGGGCGGTGTCGCCACCGCTGTGTTGCATGCCAAGGAAGGTCAGGCTGGCCGCCGCCCATAGCACGATCACACCGTCACGCAGGCGGCGCAGCAAGATGATCAGCAGTTTCATGGTTGCTCCTTTGCCAGCCACACGCTGGTAAACAGGGGAACGTTGTGCGAACCATCGAACAGCACGCCGCCGACTGCGTTGCGGTACGCCAGCAGCATCTGGCTTTCCACCGAGGGCACGGCCGGCACGGTCTCGCCCAGGCGTTGCTGGGCCCGGCGATACAGCTCGCGGCGCTGCGTCGGGTCGGTGCTGCGCCGGGCGGCACCGAGCAACTGGTCGAGGGTGGCGTCACGGAAGTGGCCGACGTTCTGGCCGATCATTCGTGCGCTGGGGATGGATTGGCTGTGGTAGAGGATGTACAGGCCATCGGCCGTGTTGGTGTGCCAGTAGCCACCGCCGATGGCGTCGAAGTTGCCGAGGTAACGCAGCTCCATGACCTTGCTGAGCGGCAGCAGCTCGATGCGCAGGTCGAAGCCGACCTTGCGCAGGTCTGCCTGGGCAGCCACCGGAACATTGGCCGGGAACGCCGGGTTGTCATAGGTCAGCAAGGTCGCCCCGAGGCGCCGGCCATCACGGCTGCGATAGCCTTCGCCGTCACGCCCGGTCCAGCCGGCGGCGTCGAGCAAGCGCCCTGCTTCGACCGGGTCGAAGGCCAGGGCATCGCGGGCCACCGGGTCATAGCCGGGGGTATTCACGGCGAGGAAGTCCCCCTTGGCCAGGTACTCGCCGAAGCCGGAGATCCATGCCAGGCCATCACGGTCGATGGCCTTGGCCACGGCCTGGCGCACCCGCACGTCATCGAACGGCGCACGGTCGACATTGAAGGTGATGCTGCGCGACGGGTTGCCCTTGCGAATGCGGTTGCGCAGGGTCAGCTTCGGGTTGGCGCGGATCGCCGCGGCATTCTGCGCCGGTGCGTCCAGGGCCATGTCGCTGTCGGCAGCCTCCAGGGAGGTGTAGCGGATCATCGCTTCGGGCACGTAGCTGAGCTCGATGCCGTCCAGGTAGGCCTCGCCCTGGTGGTTGATTGCCGGCGGTGCCCAGTTGTACCCCGGGCGGCGGACAAAGCTGGCACGCTGGTCGCGCACCCAGCCGGTCAGCACGAAAGGCCCGGTGCCGATGGGCTGGCTGGCGATGGTCTTCGGCGCCTCGAGGATCTGCCGTGGCGAGATCATCCCCAGCCAGGCCTGCGACAGCACATCGAGAAACGGCGCATAGGGCGCACGCAGGGTCGCCTCGAATGTGTACTCGTCCACCACCCGCCCCTTCAGGTACGGCGCGATATAGGCGGCGGCCAGTGGCGACTTGGTCACGGGGTCACGCATGTGTTCGAGGTTGACCCGCACCGCCTCGGCGTTGAAGCGCTCGCCATCGCTGAAAGTGACGTCGTCACGCAGGTGGAAGGTGTAGGTCAGGCCGTCGGCGCTGATGTCCCAGCTTTTCGCCAGCCACGGCGTGAGGGTGCCGTCCTCGGCCTGGTACACCAGGCAGTCGAACAGGATGCGGCCCATCCACTGCATGTTGCCATTGGACAGCGCGTGTATATCGAAGCTGCCAGCGTCGCTCGCCGCCGACACGCGCAGGATGCCACCGCGCTTGCCGGGCTGCTGCTCGACGAAGTCGCTGGCCGGGTAGCGCATCACGCCGTTCACTTCGCTGAGCGCTTCGCCCTTGAGCAGCGCCTGGCTCTGCGCGGACGTGGCGGGTGAGCAGACGGCAACCAACAGCGCACTGGCCACCAGGCATGTATTGAATAATCGGGAATTCGGCTGCACAGCGGGCCCTTTGTATAGACGGCTACATAAAGGGCTATTGCAGTTGTCGTGCCAGCGTTAACACTGCGCATTCATTGAGGCTAGTTCAAACCGCCTGACGCATTAACCATACAAACTGTTTCATCCCTGTTGCGCTGACAACATCCAACCCTTTGGGCTGCGCTGTCGCGTAGATAACTGAAATTGCAAGCAATCCGCATCCCCTGTGGGAGCGGCTTCAGCCGCGAATAATCCAACGCGGTGCATGGCACCGGCTGCGCCGGTGTTCGCGGCTAAAGCCGCTCCCACAGGTTGCACCATAGCATTCGGATATTTGGATATAACCTGCACTGTTCCGCAAACAACAGGAGCGCAACAAAATTTGCTGTTTTATTCAGCACTTCACACTAAAACTTTGGCCACACCCCCAAACTTCCGGCCTTTCGCCAGCTGGCACAGAAACTGCTCTTACACATTTCGACAGGCCTGACTATTCCCATAGAACGCCGAGGACCTACGATGACTTGCAAGGAATTGAACGATGCGTGCGATTCAACCCCAACCACTGCGCCTGGCCATCCGCCACGCCGCCCTGGCCACCGCGGCCACGGCCCTGCTGGCCCCGGTCACGGTACTGGCCGCTGAGCAAACCCTGGGCACGGTGACCGTGCAGGCCGCCAAGCAATCCGAAGTACAACAGGCCGCCAGCGCCCTGGCCGAGGTGCCCGGCGGCACCAGCGTGGTCGACAGCGAAGAGGTCGCCAAAGGCCGCACTGCCACACTGCAGGACACCCTCGGCTACCAGCCCGGGGTATTCGTGCAGTCCACCGGCGGCAACGACGCGGCGAAGATCTCGATCCGCGGCTCCGGTGCCAATACCTCGCCCGGCTATTTCCGTGAGGGCATCAAGTTCCTGTTCGACGGCCTGCCGCTGACCGGCCCTGGCGGCACACCCTATGAATTCCTCAACGCCAGCGGCGTGAACTACACCGAAATCCTGCGCGGCGCCAACGCCTTTCAATATGGCGCGCTGACCCTCGGCGGCGCGGTCAACTTCGTCAACCACAGCGGCTACAGCGCCCCCGGCCTGCGCGTGCGCGCCGAAGCCGGCAGCTACCACTACCAGAAGCAGAGCATCAGCTACGGTGGGGTCGAGGGCGACCTGGACTACTACCTGCAGGCCGACAACTACCGCAACGAGGGTTTCCGCGACTACAGCCTGTCGAAGAGCTCGGGCATCGTCGCCAATGCCGGCTACCGCTTCAGCCCCAAGCTGGAAACCCGCCTGCTGCTGCGCTACCGCGACGAAACCCACAACGACCCCAGCGCCACCACCCTCGACGCCGCGCTGCACCACCCGCGCCGCGCCAGCGCCACCGCCGAGACCAGCGGTGCCGGTGCACGCCGCCCGGGCAGCATCTGGGTGGGCAGCAAGACCACTTATACCTTTGACGACGATGCACGGCTGACCTTCGGCCTGTCGTATCACGACTATCGCCACACCAACAGCCCGCGCAGCCCGAGCAATCCCAGTTACTGGGACTGGCACGACCTCGGCCTGCTGCTGGGCTACGACCGGGTCGACTACCTGTTCGGCCACGAAAGCCGCAGCAGCATCGCCTTCACCTCCACCCAGCACCTGCGTGGCGGGGTGAACTCGGCCAACGACGACAAGCTGTCGCTCAAGCAGGTCAACTACAAGGATTCGTTCGACCGGGTGATCGCCCTGGGCAACGATATCAACCTGGTCGACAACCTCTGGCTCACCAGCGGCGTGTCGTTCATCAACGTGCGGCGCAAGATCAACATCGACCACGCGGTGAACCCCAACACCACCAACTTCCCGCAGCATGTGGACTACGACAACTGGAGCGTCGCCCCGCGCATCGGCCTGCGCTACGAGTTCAGCCCGAACCTGCAGGTATTCACCAACTTCAGCCGCAGCATCGACCCGCCTGCTTCCTGGGAATATTCGGGCTCCGGGCCGACCCTGCCTTACATCCGCCCGCTGGTGGAGCAGAAGGCCAACACCTTCGAGGTCGGTATCAAGGGCTCGCACGGCATCTTCGATGGCAGCCTGGCACTGTACCGCTCGTGGATCCACGACGAGCTGCTGAATGTGCAGATCATCCCCGCCACATCATCGTCGGCAGCGGTCACCGGTGCCTTCAACGCCTCACCGACCATCCACCAGGGTGTCGAGGCCGGCCTCAACACCCGTCTCTGGGAAAACCCGCAGGGCGACCTGGTACGCTGGCGCCAGGTGTACACCTACAACGACTTCTACTACCGGCATGACGACACCTTCGGCGACAACCAGTTGCCGGGCGTGCCCAAGCACATCTACCAGGGCGAGCTGCAGTATCAGGACCACAGCGGCTGGTACACCGGAATCAACGTGCAGTCGGCCTCGCGCACGGCAGTGGACTATGCCAATACCCTGTATGCGCCGTCGTACACCATCTGGGGGGCGAACCTGGGGTATGAGGCACCGAAGGGCAACTGGAAGGTGTCGCTGGACCTGAAGAACCTGGCAAACAAGGCGTACGTGACGGCGGTGACGCCGGTGTACAACGCGCGCGGGCAGGATACTGCGTCGTTCTGGCCCGGGGATGGGATTGGCGCGTACGTGGGGGTCGAGTTCAGGTACTGACCACGCAGCAACGTGGTTGATAGCGCGTCCATTACGCATTCGAAATCGAGCGCCGCCCCACGGCGCTCGGTTTCCAGGAGCGCTGTTCGCACCGAAGGGCTTCACAGGGCAAGTGGAAGGTTTCAGCATTGACCTGAATCAATCAAACGCCATAGGCGGTGTTGTAAACAGCACACCAAACATATGGGAATGCAGTTTGATGAGCGAGTCCAACCCGGCAACCAGAATTATCTGCAACAATCTTGAACTGGCCGATCAATTGCGCCAGCTGTTGGCGCCTATAGCACCTGATTGCGAGGTACTGAGTACGCCTGGCAATTGCAGCGCCGTGCCGCTTTGCCGCTGGCTCGGTGAAGCAAAGTTGGGCTCGGCTGGGCAGGTACAGGCCGCTTTGCTGGATGCCACCGAGGTTCTCGAACAGACCCGACACGCCTTCAAATCCCGCGAACTGGGGCTGCTGCGGCGACGCTTGGTTGCATTGCTGGATAAATTGTCGGAAGATCCTCAATGATGTGAATGTGCCATCACCAGGTTCCGCCCTGCGGGAACCGGCTTTGCCGAGCAGGATAATAGGCCTGAAAGACGAAGCGCCGTGGCAACAAGTTCTTGAACAGAACTTGTTGCCACGGCGCTTTTTTTTGGTTCAGCGGAAAGGAACTTCACCAACACCGGGGGAAGCGAATGAAGGTTACAAAAGACCTCGAGGAATTGCTCAAGCGTATCCGTCTCGATCACGCGGAGATTGCCGAACGCTTTCGCTTTCTCGACTGGAGCGCCGAAGACGCCAGGCGACTAGGTGCGGCAGCTCAGTACATGGCCCCGTCCCAGCAGGCTTTCGTCGACCATCTGTACCGTCACCTGGCGGAATTCTCCACGCCCTCTGCATTGCTTCGCACACCGGAGGTCACCGCCCGTTTGAAGCAGAGCCAGGCCGAGTACTACCAGTGCCTGTGGGGCGGCCCCTACGATGAAACCTACGTCAACGGCCGCCTGCGTATCGGCGTGATCCACCAGCAGATCGGCCTGGAACTGAAGTGGTACCTCGGCAGCTATCGGCTGTACCTCGACGACATGCTGGAAAGCGTGTTTGGCAACAGCCCGGATGCCACGCTCTATTCAAGCCTGTTGAAGGCGGTGTTCTTCGACATGACGCTGGCCATCGATACCTACAGTGCGGCCCAGCACAAGGCGCTGGAAGATAGCGAGGCTCGCTTCGCCCGCGCGCTACGCGGTGCCAACGACGGGCTGTGGGACTGGCACGTCGACCAGGATCGGCTTTACGTCTCGGAGCGCTGGGCCAGCATGCTCGGCCTCAGCCGCGATAGCATCGGCGAGAGCAGTTCCAGTTGGTTCGGCCGCGTGCACCCGGATGACCTGCCGGATTTTCGCCATGCCATCGATGCCCATCTACAAGGGCAGATATCGTCCGTTCACCATGAGTACCGTATCCGCAAGCACAACGGTGACTACATCTGGGTCCTCGTGCGAGGGGTCGCCGAAATGACCACCCCTGGCGAGCTACGCATGGCTGGCTCGCAGTCCGATATCAGTGCGCGCAAGGATGCCGAGCAGCGCCTACAACATACCGCCCAGCACGACCCGTTGACCGGCCTGGCCAACCGCATCCGGCTTGACGAGCAGATGCAGAAGACCTTCAGGAAGCAGCGCAAGGGCGGTGACTACGAGGCGTTGCTGTTCATCGACCTGGACCGCTTCAAGCTGATCAACGATAGCCTCGGCCACAACGTCGGTGATCGCGTGCTGGTGGAAGTGGCTGTGCGCTTGAAAGAATCCCTGCGCCCCACTGACCAACTGTTCCGCTTCGGCGGCGACGAATTCATCGTCCTGCTTCACGACCTCACCTGCGACCGCGACGCCGAGCAGATATCCCAGCGCATCCTCGACAATCTGCATCAACCGCTGCACATGGACGGTCGTACCCTGGTGGTCAGCGCCAGCATCGGTATCGCGCCATTGCACGACAATGGCAAAGCCCTGGATGTGCTGCAGGCTGCCGACCTTGCCCTCTACCGAGCCAAGTCTGCCGGCAAGGCGCGCTTCGCCCACTACGACGAAACATTGCAGGACACCGCACAGCAGCATCTGGAACTGGAGTCCGCGCTAGGCCAGGCACTGCAACAGAATGAATTCGAACTGTACTACCAACCGATCTATCGCCTGGACCAAGGGACACCGCTGGTGACCGGGGTCGAAGCGCTGCTGCGGTGGCGCCATGGCGAACGCTTGATCTCGCCACTGGAGTTCATCCCTGCGCTGGAGGAGTCGGGAGAGATCATCCGCGTCGGCGAATGGGTACTGCGCCAGGCTTGCCAGCAGACCCGAGCCTGGCAACTGGCCGGGCATGAGCGCCTGCGCTGTTCGGTGAACATTTCCAGCACCCAATTGCAACAAGCCGACTTCACCCTCCGGCTGATCGATATCCTGCAAGAAAGCGGCCTGCCTCCCGCCAGCCTGATCCTGGAGATCACCGAAAGCCAACTGATGCATGACGACATGGACACATTGGCCTGCCTGCATGAGTTGACCAGCCTTGGTGTTCTGCTGGCGCTTGACGACTTCGGCACGGGTTACTCCTCGCTTGGTTACCTCACACGCTTTCCGCTGCACATCCTCAAGCTCGACAAGAGCTTCATCACCGGCGTTCCTTACGAGAACAAACAGAGCGCGATCAGCCAGGCGATCATCGTTCTCGGCCGTAGCCTTGGTCTGGAAGTAGTGGCCGAAGGCATCGAGAGTTCGGCACAACTCGAATTCGTGGTGGGTGAAGGCTGCCATTACGCCCAAGGCTACTGGTTCAGTCGGCCACAACCTGCCGCCCAGATACAACATCTGCTCAGCACAGAAGACCGTTTCGAGGGGAGCGCAGTTACCCGGCGGGTACCCATCAGTTCAGGAGAAAAACAATGAAAACCAATCTTCCGGTCAGTGGTCGTGCCGTCGAATTCAGCGCAAACGCGAACATTCTTTCAACAACCAACCCCAAGGGCGCCATCACCTACGTCAATCCCGACTTCATCAACATCAGCGGGTTCAGCGAAGCCGAATTGCTCGGCGTCAATCACAACATCGTGCGCCACCCGGACATGCCGCCAGAAGCTTTTGCGCATATGTGGCAGACACTCAAGGATGGGCGCTCGTGGATGGGGCTGGTAAAGAATCGCTGCAAGAACGGTGACCACTACTGGGTCAGCGCCTACGTCACGCCGATGCAGCGCAATGGCGAAACAGTGGAATACCAATCGGTTCGCACGCTACCGGCCAAAGCGCTGGTGGATGCTGCTGAACATCTCTATGCACAGTTGCGTAGTGGTAGAAAGACCAACTGCCTGCGTATGTCACGGCTGTCCGTCGGCATGCGCCTGGCACTTGTCAGCACTGGCGTGAACTTGCTGTTCTTTGCGGCCTTGGGATTACTGGGCGCGTTGTCCTGGAGCCATGCCGCCCTCTCCATGCTGCTATCGAGCTTGCTGCTCGGCGGCCTGTTACGCTTCAGCCTGCGCCCCCTCGACGCCCTTGCCCGAAAAGCCAGGAATATCGCCGACAACCCTCTGAGCCAGATACTTTACAGTGGCCGCCGCGACCAATTTGGCCAGATCGATTTCACTCTGCAGATGCTCGAAGCCGAGACCCGGGCAATAGTCGGACGCATTGCCGATTCGTCCCGCCAGTTGAGCAAGGAAGCCGAAGAGCTCGTGTCTGCAGTGGACAACAACAATTGCGCGACCCTCCGCCAGCAGGGGGAAACTGCCCAGGTAGCCAGCGCAATAACCCAGATGGCCAGCAGTGTGCAGGAAGTGGCGCGCAACGCTCAGCTCACCGCCAGCGCCGCGAACCTGGCCAACCAGGAATCCGACCGCGGCCACCAACTGGTCGAGCAGACCCGCCAGCACATTGATAGCCTCGCCAGCGAGGTACAACAGACCAGCATGGTGATTCATCAACTGGAACAGCATGGCAATGAAATTGACCGCGTACTCGAGGTGATTCAAAGCATCGCCGAACAGACCAACCTGCTTGCCCTCAATGCCGCCATCGAGGCTGCCCGCGCCGGCGAGGCCGGCCGCGGTTTTGCAGTGGTCGCCGACGAGGTGCGCGGGCTGGCTTCGCGGACCCAGCAATCTACCGCGCACATCCAGGGCACCATCGATACCTTGCGACGCTCCACCGGGGATGCCGTACTTGCGATGCAGCGCAGCCACAGCAAGGCCGGCGTCAGCGTCGAGCAGGCACTGCTGGCCGCCCGGGCGCTGGACGGGATCACCCAGCGTGTCGATGAGATAAGCGGCATGAGTGTGCAGATCGCTGCCGCCGTAGAGGAGCAGAGCGCGGTGGGTGACAGCATCCAGTGCAACCTGGCCGGTATCAGTCAAACCACCCAGAAAAGCGTGCTTGCCAGCAACCAGAGTCGCACCACTGCCGCCCACGTCGCCAAGCTGGCCGAACGCCTTCAACTGCTGTCGGCGCAGCTTTGGGGGCGCAAGCGCAATGATGGCAGCCACTCCCAGCTGGACGTTGCTGGCTGGGAGGGGCTGGACTCCGAGACTGGTCAGTTGAGGGTCAAATCCCTGTGTTCTGCGAGTGGCAGGGCCAGCACGATGTACCCTTCGAAAACACCGTAAGCACCGCTGTCGTAGGTAGCGCTGATCAAGGCGAAGCGCGCCTTCTGGTCACTGCCTGGGGTGTAGACGCCCGCCTCGGCGCTACCGGGGCCGTAGCGCAATTGCCAATCGATTTGATTCGGCTCCTGGAGGTTGCCATTGATCCTTGCCTCCAGGACCGCCTCCCGGCCCGTCGGGTCAACTTTGGCACTGATCACTATCGGGGTTTTACTCCCCATTTCGGTGACCAGCACACATTCGCAAATTTGTTTGCTCACGGGGTCCTGCACCTGGACCTCTTCAACGACAAAGGCAGCTGTGCCAGTGTCCGCAGGGCTGGTGACCGACATGGCCTGCCCCTTGCCCAGGGGCTTGCCTTGATATTGCCATTGCAATGCAAGGGGGTCACCGAGCACCCAGGCATTGAAGTCCACTTTGCTGTTGGGCGGTGCAACCACGATCGAAGGGTTGGCGTGCAGTGTCTGGCTCACCACCGTTATCAAGGCGCAACGTTGAATGGCGCGGTTCGCCTTGTCGGTCGCCGTCACCAGCACCTGGGCAAACGACTTTGTCATGTCGCTGGCCGCTGGTGCGGTCAGAACACCCTTGGGGTCAATGGAAATCCGCACATTATCCGCCAAACCAGACACTGCTTCGGCGGACCACTCCACATTGCTTGAGGCAGGCTCGGTCACGAATGACTGCCTAGCAGTTGCAAGCAGGGTTTTCTCCATCGGGCTGATAGTGAAACTGGCTGCTGCAGGGTTAACCTGGCCGAAATAGACTGTGTCGCTTGGTGTCTGCAGGTTTGTGCCCTTGATGGCGTTATCAAAATTGAGCCGCACAATGTCGTTTGCCAGTGCCTGTGTGGTAGGTAACACAGACATGTCGTGTTTCAACTTCGCTAACAGGATGTCCTGAATACTGGTCAACTTCGGAGAAGCAAGCCCTTTGAAAAGGTCTCTGAGTCCGCTTGTCAACTGACTGATAATAGGCCACAACAGCAAGTTTGTTATAGGGTCTACCCCCCAACCTGCAGGCGGCTTGATTTTAGCGAAAGCAGGCTGATAAGCGATCGATTCGCTAAATGCATAGGAATCATGTACCAGGCGCATCTCGGCACGACCATCCAGATGATATTCGAACAGCATATGATAATGAAATCTGCCTTCGGCAGGTTTCAGAAAATCACTTTGATCAAACTTGAACTCATCCAACATCCGCTGGAGGTCGCCAGTGGTATCATCGAAGGCCAGGATCTCGGCGAACACGGAGCCATGCGGAGACAGACTAAGCGTAACCTTGTCAGCGGTCTTGGAGATAACCACCTCACCGCGCATGTCCAGACTGGCTTCTTTCAGTTCAAGTTCCGCGTTGACCTTCCAAACCCTGGAAGGCGTTGTAATATCGAACGTCTCTTTCACCCGCTGTGTCGGCAAATGGATATGTCCCGCCGTACAGGAAAGGAATTGCCGTTGATCAAGGGCTTGACGCATTGTGAACTCAGCCCCTTCGATCACTTTCTTCAGTTGCTCTGCCACTTGGGCCAGCATCAGGCGTTCTGTATCAAACAATATGCTAGCGGAATAATCACCGTCATTGGGTATCGCATACCTGTAATCCGCACCGGGGTAATTCCCGCCTGCCCCATCCTGCATGTCGACAAGAACCATAACTCCACCTGCCGCATCGGACGACGACCTTGCCCTGGCCCGAGTACGCAGGGCAAACGAGGCCGGGCGGTGCAGCTCGATCGCACTTCCTGCCAACTTGCCGAGAGGAAGCTGACGTTGAGCATCACCCCATGCAGAAAACTTCTGCCTGAAAAACTCGGTCAACAGTCGACTTTCACCGTTATAGTACGGCATGGAAAATTCTTCACTGTTGCTGAGGTCAAGTTTTATCATGCAATCGGAGTCCACCGTACCGCCTGACGCCGCCAAAGCAATATCCAGGTTCAGTACAGCAGCTTGCACAGGCGCTATCACATTCAGTTGGAGCAAACGCCATTGACCGCCTTTGTTCACCATTGAGTACGCATTCGCTTCTGCAATTGCCATTTGCAGGTGAGCCTTGTTCTGGGCAAGGTCGGCATCAAACACCAATCTTGGCAAATTCAGGCTACACTTGGACAAGGCAAAGCGATGGGCCGCCCCATTGCGGATATAACCGGAAATGGGCGGCCATTTTTCCGCCGTTCTGGAGCGCCTGATGGATTCTTCCTTCAAGACAAGGTTGATCTTGTCTCCATCAATAAAGCAGAGCATATCCCATCCCAGCAAGCGTGTTTCCTTGCCCAGCCATGCGAGGAGTTCGGAGGTTGAATAATCCATGTTCTTCTCCGTTGGTGTTCTCAAAACGGTAAAGCCTATTACGCCGAGAATTTGCTTACGCAACAACTGGCAGTTCTGATAGGCGTCATGCCTGGAGCACGGGGGTAAACTACTGCGCTGCTTCTTCAGAGCAGAAAACGAGACGCCAACCTCACAAGCCGGCCTGCGTGGTCGGCCCCAGCTTGGGCGACTTCTGCAGCAACCCTCGTGGCAACTGGAAACCTTTGAAAGGCTCTTGCGTGATAGGGTTGAAGGCTTTCTGCGCGTTAAGCCTGTAGCGCATCACACCATCGCCGGCCCTGAAGCTCAGGTCCACGCTGGTCGCCGTGCGCCCATTGAGCGAGCCACGGCTGAGCAAGCGGAACATCGACCAGGGGCCACGGTACTCAAGGCTGCTGCTGTTCCCGTTCTGCCGGAGCAAGGTCAGGTTACTGCGCACCTGCTGCCCCAAGGTATTGGGCCAGACGATACCGGTGATCTGGCTCGGGCCATGGGTGTAGGGAATCAATTGACCGTCCAGGTCCAGCAAGCTTGTACGCTGGTTGGCACTCAGGCCCAACGGCTCGATGCTGAACTGCACACTGAGGTTGCCGCGCTGATCGAAGAAGGTCTCACGGATACGATCTGCCCGCTCCAGCTGTTCGAGCACATCACTGCGGATCAGCGACTGCCCCTGCTGGCCGGCCTGCAGGGCTTCGAGGTTATCCCTCAGGAAGACCTTCAGGTATTGATCATGGAACTGCTGCAGCCGCCCCTTCGGCCCGAAGAAGGCTTCAAAGTCGTCCAGCGAAGCGTCGGGAGCTTTCACGACGAAGGGGTAGCGCCCTGCCAGGCGCTGCTGGAAGAAGCTGTACACCTCGGCGTCCCAGCGTCGCTCCAATTCGCGCAGGGCTTCGACATTCAGCACTTGTGCTGTTTGATCGGCCATTTTTCTGACCTGGTGGTTGATCGGTTCCGGTAAGCCGGTGGCCACCCGCTGCAGGGTGCCGATGGGGTCTTGCCCTGTCATCGAGAATCGCTGATGCACGGCCTGCAGCGCGGCCTTGCCTCGGTCGGGGCTGTCCTGCACCGCCTTGGCGTAGTCGTGCACGGCCGCGATGGCAGCAAGAGTCTCGTCGTAGTAGCTGGGTTTCTCACCGGTTGCCTGCAGCATGGCACTCAGCCCGGCAAAGGCCCGCTGAATGGCCCAGGCCTGTTGTTGATCAGGCCTGCCACTTGTCGGCTGCAACGCTTCGACCTCCCCGGCTGCCTCAGCGACAACGGCTGATGAAAGCGAAGTGTTGTCCCTCACTGTGTCCAGCAACCGATGCAGGGGCGCTGCTGACCCGGTCAACTGCTGCAGGATTGCGACACCATGATCCAGGTCGCGGAAGTCGGCCACCGAGAAGGCGTTCAAGGCACGCCGCCAACTGTCAATGAAATCGGCGCTGTACAGGTTACGTAGCCGCTCGCCCAGCGCCTCCCGGTCGGCATCCGAGTAATCGAGCTGGTCGCGCTCGCCCAGTGCCCACTGGTCGATCATCGCCATCTCTGCAAACCGCTGGCTACGTGGCTCGAAGTACTCTTTGAAGCCCTTGGCGGTGAGCATTGGCGCTATCAGGACACCCTCCCCCTGCCTGAAGCCGGGTGAGGACTGATACACCAAATCGAATGCTGGCCCCACCTGATGACGCAGGTCCAGGCCGGCATTCAACTGCTCGCCAGCCTGCTGTTTCAGGCTCGCGTAGACCCGCTCTGGCAGTGGTACCTTGCGCAGCACCTGCTGCACCTGTGCCATACGCTGGCTGTACTGCGGAAGTTCGGTATCTGCATAGGCCAAGGCATACTTCAAGTGCCGCATGAGGTCGCGTTGCAATTGCCCCTGCCCGGGGAACTTCTGTTGCCACTGGCGGGCCATCCAGTCCTCGACCCATTCGGGGCGGCGGCTCTGGCGGTCCTCCAGCATTCGATAAACCCGAAGCGCAGCCATCTGCTGTTCGCTGCCCGGCGGCGCGGCGTCCATGGCATCGATCACACCGCTGGCCAAGGCTGGCAGAAAGCGCCTGGAGAGCAGGCTCAGGTAGGCCTCGTCGACGCGTGGGCCAATGGCGCGCCCCTGATACAAACCAAGGTCGGAAACACCCGGCCACGCGGCACGATAGTTGCCAAACACCGACACGGCATCGCGTATCTGGTCCAGCGGTTCCAGCAGGTTGCGCCCGGAGGGGTCCAGACGCTGGTCCACCTCGTGATGACTGTACTCTCTGCTCTTGGCGAGCACATTGGCGGCCTTGGCGCCATTGATGTCAAAGTAGCGTTGCCAACTGGCGGTGGCGACACTGAAGGCCAGAACGCCTACTGCAGAACCCACCCAGAGCAACCGACGTTTGCTGCGCGCTACCTTGATGTTGTCCCCGGCAAGGCCGGCCTCCTGGTAGATGACTCGCCGGAAGGCGTGCTGAATGAAGTAGACCAGCGCCTGCCCCTGCGCCTTGCCTTCACGCAGCGGAAACTCGGTCTTGTACGGCTGTGCCGCCTCACGCACGAACGCATTGAGCATGTCGCCCTGCTGCATGACCGAAGACCAGTACACGCCGCGTACCAAGGCAGGCGTGGTGAAGCGGTCACTTGCGAGGGTTTCTTTCAGGAAGGCCAACAGTATCGGACGCAGCCCGATCAACTGGGCATGCAACGAGAACAAGCGAACTCGCAATGGCGCACCGCCCAATACATCGAGCCGGTCCACTACCTGTTCAAACAATCGCCTGATCAACCGATCGTAATGATCGCCATATTCGTCCAGCCAGGCATCGAACGTGCCGACCGCATCCAGTTTGAAGGTGAAGCCCAGCATGTTTTCCCGCATGGCGGCGGGAAGCCCAGCGTAAAGCTGGTCGAAACCGTCCAGCAGATCGAATTTGGCCAGTACCACATACAGCGGCAAGCGCGAGCCCGACTGACTGCTCACTTCATACAGCCGCGTGCGTAGCACATGCGCCAAGGCGACACGTTGCTCAGGCGTGCCATGCAATAGCGCAGGCAGGTCAACGACCAACAGCAAGCCGTTGAGTGCTCTCTGGCTTCGGTTACGCACCAGCCAGCCCAGCATGTGTTCCCACAACCTGGCCGAGGTGGCGGGTGGTGCTTTCGACGTGTCCGACTCCTCGGCTGATGACCCTGCCAACGATTCCTGACGGACGAAAGCGCCCGGCGGGTCGATGATCACCGCATCGTTGCTGACCCACCAGCCTATCGGATAAGCCAGCACTTGCGCTTGCCTGCCTCGCGCTTGTGCCTTGTCGATACGTGTCAGGGAAAAACTCTGTTCGGTACGGTCGATGAAGCTGGTCTTGCCGGCCTGTTGGTCGCCCACCACCAGGTACCACGGCAGTCGGTACAAGGCACGCCTGCCACCCGCATTGTCCAGATAGCGTGCCAGCCCTTGGTCCAAGGCTTTCTCCTGTGCCTGGACGAAAGGCAACACGTTGTCCAGTTCAGCGTCCACCGCCTGCTTGCGTTCGGCCTGCAAACGGCGAAAACGCCTGCGCAGCACCAAAAGCCAGCAGAGTAGCGGCACCAATACAAGCGCCAGGCTGGCCAAGCCGCGATGCGCCACGCTAGCCAGCGGCTGCTGCTCGCGCCAGACCCATTGCGGGCCGAGCCACCAGATTGCAACCAGCATCAATGCGGCACCCAGCCCGAGCAGCAGCGGCATGGCCAGGCCGATGCGGGCCAGCAGGGGCAAGCCCCAACGTTTAAGATGCTTCCACAGTTGATTCATCCTGACTCCCGTTCCTTGTTCCAATCAGCCCGTGATGGACCGTGCACGCGTACTGCTGAAGGCGTTGAAACACCTCAGGCTCCCAGGCGCTGGCGGTGGTTTCCTGCATCGTTCGGGCAACGCCTGCGCACAAGTCCTGGGCTAACCAGGACACGCCCCGAGCAGCCAGCAGGTCAGCCGCGATCACCGTGGTATGGCAGCGCTCACGCAGGCTGCGGAAGCCTGCCTGCATGCCCTGCAGCCTGAGCAACACCGCTTCCACGCCGCTGGTTTCCAGTTGGCAGGCCAGCTCCTCTCGCAACGTGGCGAACTCCTGAGAGGCTGCGTCCGAATCGGATTGCCCTTGTGCGCCCCTGAGCCACGCCAGACATTGGTCATCGACAAATACCTTGCCGTCGCTGAAGCACAACTGCTGCAGCGCGGGCATGCGCTGCACGAACCGCGCGGTCGCAGCGCGAATGGCCTCAGCCACCTCGCCCATCGCCAGCCGCGTGGCAGCGCTCGCTGCCAGAAAGCTGCCGCGAATCCAGTAGGGGCAAGCCGTCACGCTCTTTTCGATCCGCTGCAGCAGGGCCGCGTCGATTGCAGTAGCGGCAATGGCATCTTCATAGTCCCCGGCAATGTCCTGCGGCACCGCCATCAGTTCCGTGCGGTTGCCCTGCCTGGTTTGAGGCGGCGTCTGGATGTGCGCCCACAAGCCGAACCGACGCAATTGGTAGCCAGCAGGATCGTAAGGGTCCTGTTGGTTGATCAGCTCGGCCATGGTCAGCATGGCCCTTCGTGATTCCCGCTCGTTGCCCAACGACACACGGGGCATTGGTGTGGCGATGACCTCGGCCAGTGGCGCAGCCTTGATGCCTTTTGCAGGGGGCTTGTCCGTGGTGGGCTCGGCAAGGCCGTTTGAAAGTTCCGTGTGCTTGCGTAGCAGGCGCTCCAGTTCGCCAAGGGCCGCTTCATCGAGCTGCGCTGCTTCCCGCTGCTGTTGCAGGCGTTGCAACGCGCCCTGAGCCGCCGCGGCGTACGCGGGGCTGAACGTGAAACGGTCCAGGCGCGGCAACGCCACGAGCAAACGGTTGATCATCAGGCCAACCAGCTTGCGCTTGCCGAGGAACCCTTTGGGGCCCGGTTTCGGGTATGCGCTTTCCCAATAGGCTTCGACCATGCCGGCCAGCAGTGCGAGGGTAAAACCCCAGCGCTCCCAGCATTGGCTGCGCAGCCAAGCGACACCCAGGTGGGCGGCGATGCGCAGGTGCTTGCACTCTTGGCCCAGGTACTGGCGGGACGCTTCTTCGATATACGCCCAGTCGATGGAAGGCTCCTGCAACCCACCCAGCTTGACCATTTCCTGGTCGATGGCCTGGTAGGTTTCGTTCTCCGCATCGAACAGGCCGGCAGGGTTCTGCGCGTCGATGGGCGCAAGCAACCGGGCAATTTCCTGTGCGGTGACCTCTGCTACCAGCGACATGCCTTGCGCGCCTCATCGATGAGTGGGTCCAGCCCCTGAGCGTCGAAAACCAGCCCATCAACGGCTGGGTTGTCGCTCTCGACCTGAATGCGATGGGCCCCGATCAGTGGCTTGATCTGCTCGATGCCCGGCAAGCCCCTGCCAGCGTCAAGCACCTGGCCGTTCTCCGTCACCTGCCAGGGGGTAGCGAGAGTGGAGCCACGCTCCCCCTGCAATCGCACCATCACCCGGCCGGCATCGATGGGTTGTGCGGTAACCAGTTGCAACCTGGAAATGTTCTGCACACAACTGATCACCAGGTAGGGGTACGGTGCGACCGAAGCGATTGCGGGCGCCGAGATCATCAGCCCGTCATCCCCTTTTTCGAGGCGAAACGTCAGCTCTTCCGGCGACCGCCCCGCCTCATGGGTCATCACACGGCGCAGCGTGGGCGAATCCTGCTCCGGCGCGGACCATTGCAGTTTCGTCACATGCGCCGGGGTGCCAGCGGCCTGGTCGAAACAAGCCAGACGTTCGATGTTGGAAACGATCTGCGGGCAGTCCCTGGCCTGGCTTGCCAAACTTGGCGCCAGGGAGAGCAACATCGAAAGCCCAACGCCATATGCATAGCGGACAATCATTGGTTTCACTCACTCATCAAATACGGCAACAGCGCTACCCGACTGGCCAGTCACGCTTCAACAGTAGTCATCAAATACAATTACTGGATAGTGGAGCATCGAAACGAAACAAAGGCTAGTACAGACAAAACAATATTCACAACCAAATATTTCCTTACACTTTCACGCTCGACGCACAATATTTTTTCGGTGCATGGTTTTTTACACGCACATAGCGAGAAGCCAATTACGTTTAATTTAAACATAACTTTGTAGGACGCTTCCTACATATATTAAAACTTCACGAAGGCTGAAACTCATGAGTAAAAGCTCAGGCTCCGTTGCACCCAAAGAACGCATAAACATCAAGTACGTACCGGCCACCGACGGCGAACAAGCCGAGGTAGAGCTGCCGCACAAGATGTTGGTCCTAGGCGATTTCGGCCTGGATGATGCCCGCGCGCTGGAAGACCGTTCGATCATGCGAATCGACAAACACAGTTTCAACAATGTGTTGAACGACGCCGATGTCAGCCTCGCCATGTCCGTGCCATCCATGCTCAGCACTGCCCCCGACGCAGAGCTGGCGGTCAACCTGCAGTTCAAGTCCATCAACGATTTCGGGCCAGACAGCATCGCCCGCCAGGTACCGGAGCTGAACAAGCTGCTGGAGCTTCGCGAGGCATTGGTCGCACTGAAAGGCCCACTGGGCAACGTGCCCACGTTCCGCAAGCAACTGCAGCACCTGCTGAACAACGAACAGGCACGCAAACAACTGGCAGAAGAACTTGACCTGGTGCTCGAGGCGCCAAAAGAAGACTGAGACAACGGAGCGTCCCCATGCCAAAGCAAAACAGCACGACCGTCGCGGTTGAAACAACAACCGAAACACTGAGCAACGCCACCCTGCTCGACCAGATCATGGCAGAAACCAAGTTGGTACCTACTCAAGAGGGCTATCAAGTCGCTCGCCAGGGTGTATCTGCTTTTATCGCCGAAATCCTTAAAAGCCATGACCCTGATCAACTCATCAACAAACATCGCGTCGACCAGATGATCGCTGAACTGGATCGGGTGCTCAGCAGGCAGATGGATGCAATCCTGCATCAGCCCGAGTTCCAGCAACTTGAATCCGCGTGGCGCAGCCTCAAACTTTTGGTCGACCGAACCGACTTCCGCGAGAACATCAAGCTTGAAGTCTTGCATGTCAGCAAAGATGACTTGCTCGATGACTTCGAGAATGCCGCCGATATCACTTGCAGCGGCATCTACAAGCATGTTTACACCGCAGGTTATGGCCAATTTGGTGGTGAACCCGTTGCTGCGATGGTTGGCAACTACAGCTTCGGCCCCTCTTCTCCCGATATAAAACTGCTGAGTTACATGGCCTCGGTCGGTGCCATGGCACACGCACCTTTTCTCGCGGCGCCCTCTCCTGAGTTCTTCAACCTGAGCAGCTTTGAAGAGCTGCCCAATCTGAAGGAGATCAAGGACATTTTCGCCGGCCCCCGGCATGCCAAGTGGCGTGCGTTCCGTGAAAGCGAGGATGCCCGTCATACCGGGCTGACCGGGCCGCGATTCATGCTCCGCTCTGCCTATCACCCGCAAGAAAACCCGGTCCAGAGCTTCACCTACGACGAGGACATCGCCGGGCGGCACGACAACTATCTGTGGGGCAACTCCGCCTTCCTGCTGGCCAGCTGCATCAATGACAGCTTTGCCCGCTACCGCTGGTGCCCGAACATCATAGGCCCGCAGTCGGGTGGTGCCGTCGAGGACCTGCCGGTGCACCTGTACGAGTCACTGGGTCAGCTGCAGGCCAAGATTCCGACCGAAGTCCTGATCTCCGACCGCAAGGAGTTCGAGCTGGCCGAAGAGGGCTTCATCGCCCTGACCATGCGCAAGGACAGCGACAACGCCGCGTTCTTCTCGGCCAACTCGGTACAGAAGCCGAAGAACTTTCCCAAGACCCCGGAAGGCCTGCAAGCGCAAACCAACTACAAGCTCGGCACCCAGCTGCCCTACCTGTTCATCGTCAACCGGCTGGCCCACTACATCAAGGTGCTGCAGCGCGAGCAGATCGGTAGCTGGAAAGAGCGCAAGGACCTTGAGTCCGAACTGAACAAATGGATCCGGCAGTACGTCGCCGACCAGGAGAACCCGTCAGCCGATGTGCGCAGCCGTCGCCCATTGCGTGCGGCAAGGGTCGAGGTGTCGGACGTTGCCGGTGACCCGGGCTGGTATCAGGTCTCGCTCGCCGTGCGCCCGCACTTCAAGTACATGGGGGCGAATTTCGAGATCTCCCTGGTCGGTCGGCTTGATACCCAATGAGTGGATTTTTCGACCGTTTGGTGACGGATCAACTCGCAAGCCGGGTGCCCTCCAGGCAAGAGAACGCTACCCAGAAGTTCGCCGCCATCAAGCGCCACCTGGAAACGCTGCTCAATGCTCGCCAGGGTTGCTCGCAAAGCAGCCCTGAGCTGGGCCTGAGTGACTTCAACGGGCACGACGCAAGCAGTGGCGACCTGCTGAAACAGGTGAGCGCGGACATCCGCCGCACCATTCAGCGCTTTGAGCCGCGTGTGCACGTGCGCGCGCTCAAGGCCGTCCCCGATTGCCATGCCCCGCTGGAACTGCATTTCAGGCTGGACTGCCACGTGCAGGTCAACAACCACACGGAGCAGCTGCAACTGGAGCTGCTGGTCAATGGCCATAACCGCCACACCCGAGTGAGGTGACCTATGTCACTCAAGGACCGATTCAGCGAAGAGTTGCGTTACCTCCATGAACTGGGGAACGACTTCGCCCAGGACAACCCACAACTCGCCCGCCTGCTCGGCAAGGGTGGCAGCGACCCGGATGTCGAACGCCTGATGGAAGCCTTTGCATTCCTCACGGCCAAACTGCGGCTCAAGCTGGAGGACGACCTGCCCGAGCTGACGCACCCCATGCTGCAGTTGCTGTGGCCCAACTACCTGCGGCCCCTGCCGAGCGCCACGATCATCCAGTTCACGCCGCGCAAGCAAGCGCTCAGCCAGTCGCAACCCATCGCCAAAGGCTCGCGGTTGTTCTCCAGCCCCGTGGATGGGGTGCCCTGCGAGTTCCGCACCTGCACGGCGGTGGACATTCACCCGTTCGAGATCGAGTCGGTGAATGCAACCCAGACACTCGACAGTTCGGTGGTTCGCATCGGCCTGCAAACCTTGGTCGAGCGGCCGCTGAACACCCTGGGCTGCGCCAGCCTCGACTTTCACCTGAGCGGTGACACCCAAACTGCCCGCACGCTGTACCTGTGGATCGCTCAATACCTCAAGCATGTCTGCGTGACAGTCAATGGTGGGGTACGCCGGCTGCCGGCCAGCAGCATCGTGTTCCCAGGCTTCAGCCCGGACGAAGCGCTGCTGCCTTACCCACAGAACGTCTTTGACGGTTACCGGATCCTGCAGGAGTACTTCGTATTTCCCGAGCGTTTCCACTTCGTCAGCATCACCGGCCTGGAGAAAATCTGGCCTGATCAAGCGACTCAGCGGGTCGGCCTCGAATTTCACTTCACCCGACAGTTACCGGATTCGCTGCGTGTCGGCAAAGCAGACTTCCGCCTGTTCTGCACCCCGGCAGTGAACCTGCTCAGCCACAGCGCCGAGCCCATCGACCTGTCCAACCGGCCCGCCCAGGTCGAGCTTGTGCCCAGAGGCAAGGAGCGGCACGCCTATGAAATCTTCAGTGTCGATCGGGTCATCAGCACCCGCACCACGACTGACGGAAGTACCGGTGAGCACCTGAGAACCTTCCGCCCCTTCGAGTCGTTCGCCCATGAGATCGAGCATGTGCAAGGGCGCACGGCGCTGTACTACCGCTACACACTCGAGGACTCCCTGCGCGGTGATGGCGTCACCCACCGCATCGCTTTCGTGCGCGCCGATGCCAACGCCTACATCGGCGAGCTGGAAACAGCGTCCATCGACCTGACCTGCACCAACCGCGACCTGCCGCTGGCGTTGGGTATCGATGACATCAACGTGCTCACCGAGATCACGCCGCCCCTGACCACCTATACCAACATCCGTGCCCCCACCCGCCCCTACCGGCCGGTGCTGGATGGCCAGTTGCAGTGGGCCCTGATCTCCAACATGTCGCTCAACTACCTGTCGCTGCTCTCGGCCGAGCCACTGAAAGCGGTCATCCGCGCTTACGACTTCGCGGCCTTGCACGACATCCAGCAGACACGCACCACCCGCAAACGCCTCGATGGCATCCGTGATGTGCAAACAGAGCCGCTGGACTGGCTGATCAAGGGCCAGCCCATTCGTGGCTTGCGCACGCGGCTGAAGCTGGATCAAAGCGCATTCCTCTGCGAAGGCGACCTGTACCTGTTCGGTTGCGTGCTCGCGCACTTCTTCGCCCTGTACGCCAGCATCAATTCCTTCCACCAACTGGAAGTGATCAACACCACCAACAACGAGCACTACACATGGCCAATCCAGACCGGCAAACAACCGCTGATCTAGCCGACAAGCTGTTCGCCGAGGCGCACCAGTACAACTTCTTCCAGTTGCTGGAACGCCTGCACGGCTTGCACGGGGATGACCTGGAACCACGCTGGCCAGATCAGGCCACCCGGCTGAGGGTGCGGCTTGCCAGTGACCCGCGGCTGAGTTTCCCGGTTTCCGACATATCCAAGGTCGAACGCATGCCCGGGGAAGCTGACCGCTACCGCGTGTGCACCACCTTCATGGGTTTGCATGGCACCGACTCGCCGCTGCCCACCTATTATCTGGAGCAGGTGGCATACGAGCATGCACAGGGCATCGGTGTGCGGCCGGCGTTCTTCGATTTCTTCAACCACTACCTGCTCAGCCTGCTGCATCGCATCTGGCGTAAATATCGCTACTACATCCGCTTTCAGCCGGGAGCTACCGATGGGTTCTCCCAGTACATCTTTGCCCTGCTCGGGTTGAATGACAGACAGTTGCGCGGGGACACGGCACTGCCGTGGAGCCGGCTGCTCAGTTTCGCCGGCGTCATTGCCAGCCGCAGCCGTGCGCCGGGCACGGTCGCCGGCATCATCGCCCACTGCTTCGACTTGAAGCAGGTACAGATCCGCGAGTTCGAAACCCGCTCGGTCCCTACTGCCGCCAAGCAACTGGTCAGCCTTGGCCGCAGCAACGGCGAACTGGGCAGCACTTTCATGGTGGGCAGCCGCACGCGAACACGCAGCAGCAAGTTCACCATCGTGATCAGCGAACTCGACCCAGCGCAATTGCATGACCTGCTGCCCAGCGGCATCAACTTCGGCCGGTTACGGGCATTGATCGACTTCCTGCTGCGTGATGGCCTGGCCTACGACCTGGAGCTGCGCCTGAAGCAGAACGCACTGCCGCCCTTTTGCCTGCACCGTAGCCTGGGTGCCTACCTGGGCTGGACCAGCTTCGTCGATGACCGTCACGGCCAGAGCAGCCCTGTGGTGCGGTTCCGGGGGCGCTCATGAGCATTTTGACCTTGAGCATCACCAACCTGGATCAGTTGCAACACAACGTCACTGCCCGACATCAGTTCGATCGCACAGGCGGCACCATCGGCAGCGCGACGGCCACCTGGCAGATCAACGACCGTGACCAGACCGTTGCACCGATCCATTGCGAGATCCGCTGGATCGAGGGCAGCTTCTGCGTCATCGATCGCTGTCAGCGCACCTACCTGAACGACAGCCTCCACAGCCTGGGGTCGCTTACCGCCAGGCGGCTGCTCGAGGGTGACCAGTTGCGCATTGGCGCCTATCGGCTGCAGGCCCAGCTTGCGCAGGCCGACGCACGCTCACTGGAGGACCTGTTCAGCCCTGAACAGAGAACCCTTGATCACTGGTTGCTGGATGTTCCACCCGAGGCTTGTCATGCCGCTGCAACCGCCCCCCAGACTGTCGCGGACATCTGCTCGGCATTCGAACCGGGCATGGGCAACGACCCCTTGGCGGCACTGGACACAGAGGCAGCGCCAGCGCAGCAGAGCCCACTGGAACACCTGATTGCAGGAGAGCGACCATGATGCGTCCAACATGCGTGGCCGCCCTGCTGACGGCGCTGATCGGGCTCTCGGGTTGCACCTCCCTGAGCAAGATTGGCCAGGTGGTGATGGACCCTTCATTGCCCGTCGGACCGCCCGGGGAACACCCCACCCAGGTCGCGTTCAGCATCAACGCCAGCCCAACGCTCAATGGCAACCCGAACAGCCTTGAGGTGGCGCCCGAGCCCGGGCCGGTTGTGGAGCCCAGCCCTTACGCGGTCAGCCTGAGTGCAGGCGACCCCTACGTGCTGACCGAGAAAGTCGGGGCCTTGTTCGAGTACCTGCAGGAACAATTCCCGGCCATGTCGCCTGTCGATTCGCCAGTTGACGATGGCGAGGATCCGGCGCGCTCCCCCATGGAAGAAAGTACCCCGGGCAGCTACGACGACCCGACCGTGGTGCTGACCTTGCCGCACACCACCACCGTAGCCGCCGAGCCCGTCGCCACGCCCATGGCCGTGAAGATCCTGCAACTGCGCGACGACTCTCTCTTGCGCAACAGCGTTTACGAACTGCTGGACAAGGACCCTGCCGAGGCGCTGCGCAGCACCTACATACGCGATGACGATTACCTGCTGCGCCCTGGCCAGTTCAAGTTCATCCCCTTTGCGCCCATCGAGGCCGAAACGCGCTTCGTCGCGGTGATCGCCGACTACCGGAACCAGGAAAACGCCACCTGGAGCCAAGTGCTGCGCATTCCGCCCCGCGGGCACCAGATCATCCTGTCGGTGTTGCTCAACGACACGCAGCTCCTGCTCAAGGAGGAAGACTGATGGCGCCTGTAACCCTGCCCTTCTCGCTTACTCACGCTGACATGGAGCGCTCATGAGTTCACGTAACCCTGTCCTGTGGCCGGAAGGCCTGTTCGTCAAACCACAGCATTTCCAGCAAGCTGCTCGTGCCGCCGAAGCGTCCCTGCATCAACGTCTTGGCAGCCTGAATGCAGCCTTCTATGGCTTCAGCGAGCTGCAGTTGAACGACGAGTATCTGAGCCTGGGCAAGGTCGCCATCACCCGTGCACGGGGTATCATGCCGGACGGCACGGTGTTCGATATCCCTGCAGACCTGCCACCACCGCCACCGCTGGAAATCGAAGACGACGGCGCGAAAGACAGCGAGATCTACCTGTGCCTGCCGCTGCGCACCGAAGGTGGCCGTGAAGTAAGCTGGCCCGATAACCCCGCCAACTTCCGTTACAGCGCCCAGGCCCTGGAAATCAAGGACACACACAGCGCCGACGGTGACCTGGTACAGGTTGACCTGGCGGTGCCCAACCTGCAGCTCAAACGCAAGGCCGACGACAGCAGCGCCTACACCCGCCTGGCCGTGACGCGCATTCTGGAACGGCGCCCCGATGGCAGCCTGCAACTGGATGAAGGCTTCTATCCCACCAGCGTTTCAGTGCGCGCCGTACCCGCGCTGCAACGGTATCTGGAAGAAATCACCAACTCCCTGCGCGAACGTGCGCGCAACCTCGCCGCCCGCATTGGCGCCTCAGGGCAGTCCGGCATCGCCGACATTCGCGACTTCAACTTGCTGCAGGCCATGAACCGCTGGTGGCCATGCTTCCAGCATCTGGCCAGGCAAGGGCAGACCCACCCCGAACAGTTGTACCTGTGCATGAGCCAGGCCTGTGGCGAGTTCGTGACGTTTACCGACGAGAGCCGGCTGCCGCAGGAATACCCCGCCTATCACCATACCGCGCTGCGCACCTCCTTCAAGCCGCTGGAGGACACGCTACGCCGGGCACTGAGCACGGTGCTGCAACCCCGCGCCGTTTCGCTGCCGCTGGAGACGCTGGAGTACGGCTTGCTGACAACCACGCTGGAGGATCGCCGCCTGATCGACGAGGCCGACTTCATTCTGGCAGTGCGAGCCAACATGCCGCCTCAGACATTGCGTCGAATGTTCGTGCAGAAAGCAAAGGTCGTCTCGCTGGAGTCGTTGAACGAGGTAGTGCCGCTGCAGCTTCCGGGGATTCCACTGGTGCCGCTGCCCGTGGCTCCTCGGGATCTGCCCTTCCATGCAGGCTTCACCTACTTCGAGCTGGACCGTCGTTCCCCGGCCTGGGCGGGCATGGAGGCATCCAGTGGCTTCGGTATCCATGTCGCAGGGGAGTTCCCGGGGCTGGAACTGCAGTTCTGGGCGATCAGGAGTGAATGAAATGAAAGAAGAAAACAGCCCCCCAACTGATGCCGAACAGGTCGAAAGCGAGCAACTGCACGCAATGCTCGAGGCGTCTTTGTCCAACGACTCACCCGCACCAGCAGCGGCTGATGGCGCTGAGCGAAAGCCGAAGGCAGAGCCGGTGTATGAAGGCTACCCGGCAGACCCAGATTTCCAGCTACGTGGCGGCTACGACAACCTGATGCTGGATGCAGCCGCGCCACTGTTCGGCCTGGTGATACGCCTGCGCACACTGGATGCCTTGCCCAACATCAAGCAGGTGCACCAGCAGGTGCGCAACCAGATCGAAAACGTGCGGGAAGAGATGCGCCAGCACGGCTACGAGCCCGCTCAGTTGCTGGCGTACTCATACGGTCTTTGCCTTTTCATCGACGAAGCTGTCATGGACAGGCCTTGGGGTAAAACCAGCTGCTGGAGCCAGGAACCCCTGCTCAGCATCTTCCACGACGAAACCTGGGGTGGAGAGAAAGTCTTCACCGTGCTGTCGCGCCTCATGCAGGAACCCAAACGTTACCAGGACGTATTGGAGTTCATGTACTTCGCGCTTTGCCTCGGTTTGAAGGGCAAGTACGCCATCGCGCCGAAGGGCGAAGAATCCCTCAACGCATTGATACATCAACTGCACGGGATCATTCGCGAGCTGCGCGGCCCTACGCCGGAGACCGTCTGCGATCCGTACACCAACGTCGCCCCAAGCAACTTCCGCATGAACCGGCAATGGCCGTGGTGGAGTCCGTTGGTCATTTCCGCCCTCGCCATGGCGGTGGCCTACGGCATCTACAGCTACCGCCTGCACCTCATTACCACCGAGGTGCTGGAGTCGCTGAACGGCATCTTGCAGCAGTAGCGAGCCCACACACGGCTCAACTGATTTCAAGGAATTAGCGAAGCGTTTGCTTCGTTGACAAGCCCATCGTTCCCGATGGCCACGCCACCCTGGGTGCGCGTGTTTATATCCACATGGACGCAGGAGAAACTGCCATGCCAACACCCGCTTACATCAAGATCATTGGTCAAACTCAAGGCAACATCACTGCTGGCGCATTTACCGCTGAATCCGTCGGCAATGTTTACCAGGAAGGCCATGAAGATGAAATCCTGGTTCAGGAAATCCAGCATGAGGTGACCACGCCTACTGACCCGCAGAACGGCCAACCCACCGGTCAGCGCGTGCACAAGCCGCTCAAGTTCACCAGTTCGCTGAACAAGGCCACGCCTCTGATGTATCAAGCGCTGGCCACTGGCGAAATGCTGCCGACCGTTGAAGTCAACTGGTACCGCACTTCAATGGAAGGCAAACAGGAGCACTTCTTCACGACCAAACTCGAAGACGCCACCATCGTCAGCATCAACACCGTGTTACCTCACGCTCAAGACAAGGAGAACGAAAACTACACGCAGCTGATCGAGGTTGCGCTGACCTATCGAAAGATCACTTGGGCGCACGATGTGGCCAATACTGAAGGGTCTGACGACTGGCGCGCACCCGCCGCCTGATATTTACGAATGCTCCGGGTGGGTATACCTGCCCGGACTTTGTATTACTTCAGACGGCGGACAAGGATTGCTTATGCCTAGCCAATCTGATTTGCGTTACAGCTTCCAGCCTTTAGTTGGAAAAGCTGAATTCGAAGTGGTGTCGTTCGAACTCCGAGAGGGGATCAGCATGCCCTTCGAGTTGGAGCTGAAACTCATCAGCTTCGAAAACGATATCGACTTCGGCCACCTGCTCGACAAGCCCGTACTTTTTACCATCTGGGACGGCGAACGCCCGGTGCGCTACGTGCACGGCCTGGTCAGCCGCTTCAGCCAGGCTGAAAGCGGCTTCTACCGCACCTACTATCACGCGCTGGTCGAGCCCCAGCTGGCCCGGGCCGACCTGCGCTCGAACTGGCGCATCTTCCAGCAAAAGACTGTCCCGCAAATTCTCGAGATGATGCTCCAGCGCCAGGGCATCAACCAGTACGAACTGCGCGCCAGCATGGACCATCAGGTCCGCGAGTTCTGCGTTCAGGCCGGTGAGACGGACCTGGCGTTCATCGCCCGCCTGGCTGCTGAAGAAGGCTTCGTCTACCGCTTTGCGCACAGTGAAAAGCTGCACAAGCTGATCATTACCGATCGGCTGCAGTCATTCGGGCTGATCAGCCATGGGACCATCAAGGCCGAGGATGACGACGAGGGCTTCTTTGATGTCGACGAGCCTGTAGACCCTGACAGCGTGCTGTACCAAGCCACCGGCGGTGGCGACCAAGCCATGCCGTGCCTTCGCCGCTTGCGCTACAGCGAGCAGGTGCGCACCGCTCGCCAGGTTCAGCGCGACTACACCTTTACCAACCCGGCCTACCGCCAGGAACACAGAGCTGCCGGGCCCTTCTTGGAGCATCAGTCCAAAGAGTACGAATTCTTCGATTACCCAGGCCGTTACAAACGCGATGCCGTCGGCAAGCCGTTCACTGAAAACCGCATCACTGCGCTCCGCCATGATGTCCGTATTGCCGAGGTTGAGGGTGACGATGTTCGCCTGCAACCGGGCCTGAGCTTCACCCTGACAGGTCACCCACGTGACGACCTCAACGCGCATTGGCGGGTGAACACGGTTACCCACAAAGGCAAACAATTCACCAGCCTGCAGGAAGAAGCCGCCGGCGCAGATGTAAGCACGCACTACGAGCAGACCGCCGTGCTGGTCCCCGGCCGGACCGAATGGCGCCCTGCCCCACTGTCAAAACCACGCGTTGATGGCCCGCACATGGCTACCGTGGTCGGCCCGAAGGGAGAAGAGATCTATTGCGATGAGTGGGGCCGGGTGAAGGTCAGCTTTCCCTGGGACCGTGAAAGCCAGAACAACGAGTTCAGCTCCTGCTGGGTGCGTGTGTCGCAAGGCTGGGCCGGTGGCAGCTGGGGCGCGATGGCGATCCCGCGCATCGGCCAGGACGTGATCATCCAGTACGTCAACGGTGACCCCGACCAGCCGATGATTACCGGGCGTACCTATTGCGGCGATCAACTCCCGCCCTACGACCTGCCCGACCACAAGACCCGCATGACCATCAAGAGCCAGACCCACAAGGGGGATGGCTTCAACGAGCTGCGTTTCGAGGATGAGCTGGGTCGGCAAGAGGTGTTCATCCATGCCGAGAAGGACCAGAACAACGTCGTCAAGCACAACGAAACCACTTTCGTCGGCAACGACCGCAGCGAGCGCGTCGATCACAACGAAACCATCTCCATCGGCGACCACCGCACCGAAGACGTTGGCAAGAACGAAACCATCAGCATTGGCGCCAACCGCAGCGTGACCATCGGCGCCAACAAGACCGAAACCATCAAGCTGGCCAAGGCAGAAACCATCGGTTTGGCCAAGGCCCTGACCATCGGTGCCGGATACCAAGTGAGCGTGGGCGCGGCCATGAACACCACTGTTGGGCTTAGCCAGAGCGAACAGGTGGGGATTCATAAGTCAGTGGTGGTCGGAAACAAGTTCAGCATCACCGCAGGCGACGAACTGAGCATCACGGTTGGCAAGGCCACTTTGGTGATGAAGTCCGACGGTACCGTGCTGATCAACGGCAGCAACTTTGACTTCAGTGCCACAGGGCCTGTGCAAATCAACGGCAAGGATGTCGATCTCAACTGAAGGGGGCAACCCGACATGGAATTTCGCAACCTGACGCCATTTGACGTCATGTGCTTCAGTGCGCTCGCGCCCGACGGACAGGAACATCCTGTCATCGCTATGAAGGTCGGATATCGACTCAGACCGATTGAGGGCTGTCTTGGTCGACTCCGGGCCGTCGTCATCGATGATGAACCACTGCCGCTGTGCATGGCCGACACTTATTACGCAGAAACCGGCAGCAGCTCCATCCTCGAAGAAAGCGACCTGGCGCCATTCAAGCCACGCTGCGATGTCATCGTCGTCGGCCATTCCTATGCGCCGGCAGGGCAACCTGCGACTTCGTGGCAGGCCGGTGTCCGTATTACATCAACCCGTCCCAAGCAAGTAATCCCTGATCCGCCACCTCCGAAGCGGGCGCCAAATGTTTACCTCACAGCCGATGAATTACAGGCGCACCAAGCAAGAATACTCGAGGTTCGACAACGCAACAGAGAGCAACTTACACCACACATATTGTTGGACAAGACCCTGCGCTTCACCGGTCCACGAGAGTTTCATCACAACTTTTTCGGCTGGCATCTCACCGACCCAGAGCTTGCCACACGCGTTCCTCTGCGCTGGGAACATGCTTTTGGTGGCGCCAGCCAGTTCGCCAACCCCGAATATGGGCATAGCCCCGATGCCTCTGAGTTCCTGATCAATGAAGTCTGCTTCAGTAATCCGCTGGGCTGTGGCTGGCTGGAACATCGCCATGAGAAGCTGCACTACGAGCAGACCGGCGAAAAGCTCGCCAGCCTGCCTGCACCTCAGATCGAGCATTTGGACGACCCAATCGAGCGGCTGCTGCGCTCGCGGCATCCATCTGGCCCGCTAAATGCCGCTGCCATGGCGGAGGTGGCGGCCTCTTATGGCTGCAGGCCGGCCGGCTTCGGCATCGTTGGCCGCGCTTGGGCACCGCGCTTGGCACTTGCTGGTACTTATGACGAAAGCTGGGAATACAACCACTGGCCGGGATTGCCACAGGACTTCGATTTTGGCTATTGGAACGGATCCCCGGTTGACCAGCAAGTTGCTTTTCCTACACCAGATGCACGCGTTGCCCTGTTCAACCTGATTGATCCATCCCTGAGCCAGGATGGGCAATGTGAAGTCCAGCTTCCAGGCCATCGCCCCTTCGTGCTCATGCGCATGACCAACGGCGTAATGCTGCCGCTGCCGATGCTCACCGACACATTGCGCATCGACACCGATGCCATGACCCTGTCGATGACGCACCGCATCAGCCTGCCCAGTTCGCTTGATATTCGCGTGCTCGAAGCGCGTTTCGAAACCAATCCCGACGCTCCCATCATTCGGCGCGCCCCACACCGCAGCAGGGAGCACGTCTGATATGGCCGATAACGTAATGGCTCGACAACAGACGAAATGGACGGTCATCAGCATCGCGCCAGACGTTTGCAAAACACCGATGGGCAGCAGCGTTCCACCCGTTCCCTATCCGGTCACGGCCGAGCTGGATACCAGCACCGGTGTAGCAAAGAGCGTTCGCGCCAATGGGCATCCGGTAGTCGTGTACAAGCGCAGCTTCACACCCAAAACCATCGGTGACGCCGCCGGCCAAGCCAAAGGCGTCAAGAGCGGTACCGTCGAGGGCAAATGCCACCCGTTGGAGCACAGCGGTTCCGTGCGGGCGGAAGGGCATCACTTGGTTCGCCATGGGGACCTGTTCTGGATGAATGGGAGCTGATGCCGTGAGTGAACAGCCCATTCAACTGGACACACTTGTCGTTCGGGTTCGCGAAATACCACTGCGTAAGATTCGAGGCGGACCGGACAGGATGTTCGTGCAAACCGATGGCACCGGCAAAGTCCTGGTCGACTTTGCCGACGGGGTGGACGTTTGGGGCAAAGCCCTTGAGCTTAACGAAGCCGAGTACGAAGCCGTGCGCCAGGAAGCCTTCCGTATGGAGCTGGCAGACCTGGATGACATTCCGACCTACACTGAGCTCTATCCTTCGTCGCGCAGTGGTGGCGCTGCTACCACGCCGAATGGCAATACGCTGGGTCGGGTGAACGGTGAAACACCTGCTTCCGGTAAAGCCGCCAATGACGCCAACACAGAGGTTGCAAGCGAAACACCGGCGGAAGGCGTTACGGGTGAAGAGATACTCGATGGTGTTCAGCTGGGGCTGGATATCGTTGGCCTGATTCCGGTGGTGGGCGAAATCGCCGATATCGCTAACGCGGGTATCAGCCTTGCTCGGGGGGATTATGCGGGCGCGGCGCTGTCCCTGGTTTCGGCTATTCCCTTTGCAGGGTATGTTGGCACTGCAGGCAAAGTCGTGCGACATGCGACAAAGGCAACGGCGGAAGCTTCGGCCAAGGCTGCGAAAGAGGTAGCCGAGCGCTCAACTAAAGAAACAGCAGAGAGGACTGCAAGGGAAGGCTCAG
The DNA here is from genome assembly GCF_040214835.1 of Pseudomonas asiatica. NCBI lineage: Bacteria > Pseudomonadati > Pseudomonadota > Gammaproteobacteria > Pseudomonadales > Pseudomonadaceae > Pseudomonas > Pseudomonas asiatica. The sequence goes on from NZ_CP157874.1 coordinate 3,844,994, forward strand.
AGCAATTTACTAAACATGCCGAGGACATACCTTACAGAGGAAAAGATGGCGCAAAAGTAAATGAGCTTGTCGTCCGAGATGGTTCACACCTCGGACCAAACGGAAGACCAAAACCCAACAGCAGATACAAGACTGGAGAGCACGAATATATTTATGAAACCGACAACCTAGGTCGAATCAAAGAAGTAACAGCCAACGACCTTAAATTGACGAACAGGGAAAAACGACTTCCTCACAGCCCAAACTCGCCAGAAAAAATGAGCGGCGATCACGCAGGACATCTGATTGGCGATAGATTCGGCGGATCTCCCAAATTGGACAATATTGTAAGCCAATCAGCCTCTACCAATACCGGACCATACAAAAGGCTTGAAAATGAGTGGGCAAAAGCAATAAAAAATGGTAAAAATGTCTCTGTAAAAATCACCCCAAATTACTCAGGAGCATCATCAAGACCAAACAGTTTCACCATCGAACAAGTCATCAACGGAAAAACCAAAAGAGTCAGATTAAAAAATTAGAAGGCATAATCATGGAAAAAATCTTTGAAGATCATCTTTCCAAGATCCAAGCAGACATGGTCAGCATCGCACTAGAATATATCGAGCACAGGGCCGATGAAATTTACATCTATGCCGCAAACGAAGATGGAATAACTGCGTTCGATGTTCTTTATAAAATAAACGGAACCATAGTAGAAAAAGAAAATATAAATAGCGCCCTGAAAACAGGAGAACCCAAATATGATACATCAGAAAACAGAATGAACTCCATGCTGGACATAGGTCTCGACGACCTGGAAGCCCTTGAAGAAAAATGCAACGAGTTCAACCAAGAAGTACCTAGTGAAATGCGTATCCACTACGTCGTAAAAAGCAATGAAATGCGAGCAAAGCTCAGATACGATAAAGTATTTTCTGGAGACGCTGAATTAACACCGGGACACATATTCGACTCTTGGGTTCAAAGCATAACTCAAGGAAATTCTGCACTTTAGCTCAATCACCGATACCAATATCCATCTCGGCGCAGAAGATTCCTGTCTGCGCTGATAATGGATCAGGAGAGTTTTTTAAATCCACTAACGCAGCTAAGAGCGCCTGGGGTTTACCTCACGGTAGACGAGCTGCAAGCGCATCAGGCCCGGATCCTGGACAACTTATGACGAAAGCTGGGAATACAACCACTGGCCGGGACTGCCACAGGACTTCGATTTTGGCTATTGGAACGGAGCCCCGGATGACCAGCAAGTTGCTTTTCCTACACCAGATGCACGCGTTGCCCTGTTCAACCTGATTGATCCATCCCTGAGCCAGGATGGGCAATGTGAAGTCCAGCTCCCAGGCCATCGCCCCTTCGTGCTCATGCGCATGACCAACGGCGTAATGCTGCCGCTGCCGATGCTCACCGACACATTGCGCATCGACACCGATGCCATGACCCTGTCGATGACGCACCGCATCAGCCTGTGCCCAGCTCGCTTGATATTCGCGTGCTCGAAGCGCGTTTCGAAACCAATCCCGACGCTCCCATCATTCGGCGCGCCCCACACCGCAGCAGGGAGCACGTCTGATATGGCCGATAACGTAATGGCTCGACAACAGACGAAATGGACGGTCATCAGCATCGCGCCAGACGTTTGCAAAACACCGATGGGCAGCAGCGTTCCACCCGTTCCCTATCCGGTCACGGCCGAGCTGGATACCAGCACCGGTGTAGCAAAGAGCGTTCGCGCCAATGGGCATCCGGTAGTCGTGTAATACCAAGCATTTGTAGAAGCGGCACAACTCAAGGGCAGCGAACACTCAGAACGGAGGCTCACTGCCCTTCCAAATAACTAGCGCTATGGAATACACAATCTGTTCACCCTATAAAATTTCAGCATAGGCCTTCCCACCCGCTCCTTAAAAAATCGACAAAGGCATTCAAGTAGTTAAAAGGCTGAATTCGAAGTGGTGTCGTTCAAAGTTTGCCCGGGCGTTGGAGCTAGCCAAAAAATCTCGCCAACGTCTGACCAAAAGTCAGATTGATGCATTAAAAGGAAAAATTGAACGCCACGCACAAGCAGTCAGCGTTCCAGTAGAGATCCACCGTATAGGCATAACGAACAGCAATCCTGAAAATAAAAATACCCTGGGGATTTACAAAGTATTGCGAAAGACGAGAGCAGAAACCATCGAGAAAACATGAGACGAAGCGATAAAAATCATCGCTGCCTTGGCGCCCTCCAAAAAAGCAACTGGAGAAATAGGCAAAATCACGGACAAGCAGTATGATGATTTTCTTGAAAAATCAATTAAAGACTCGGTGAGAGGTTCAAGAACAACCAACCCATGGAAAGGCATACTCTAGGAGCAGAAAAATGAACCACCCAACATTTGAAGAATTCGCTTGCGCAATAAATAAAAATTCAGAATCCGCCGAACTCAACCTTGTATTTTCAAAGATTGGCATTACAGTCCAAAACCTTCACGACTATAAACTTGATGTCCCAAGACAGCGTTTATGGTCAGACGATGCTGCGGCTCTGCAACTAGAATTCAAGGACGTCGGAATACTGAATGAAATTCCCTATCATGATATTGATGAAGGTCCTTGGGTGCTAACCGATGTTATCTTTTGGGGCTGGCAAAGAGAGACAAACTCCTACTACACAGGCCCCCTACCATACGAACTAAACTTCCAATTAAATCGAGACTCAATCAGAGACAAGCTGCTCAAGAAACTGGGGAAACCTAGCGTATACGGAATCTCAGACAACGTCGATGTATGGACACTGGAAACAATCGAGATGGCTATCGATTACGATGGAGAAAAGGGAATACGCTGCATTAGCCTTGGACTCCCCCCAGACTGATTAACCAGCAGCATCTAGGCTCTGTACGAAAAGAGATATCGCAAACACCGCATGGAACAAGCTAGCGAGACCATGGCGGCATAGCTTTTCGCGAGCTTGTCGAAGCGTGTCACGATCCGGCGGTTCTCTTTCAGCCAGCCAAACATGCGTTCGGATGTTGCGCTGTCGATACTTGGGCCGATCAAACAGTCTGGGTAAGCCAGGCTTGGGCTTGCGCTTCATCGAGCGCATCGGAATGACGGGCTGCACTGTCAGGCCACCGCGACTGCGGCCTAGAGCGTGATCGGCAGGCTCGTCAGCCCCCCTTTTTTCCCGGCGCCAGAAGAGGCTCGGGCTGCTTGTACAGCAGCTGAGTCGATCATCCAGGTTTGCAAATCGATCAAGCCTCGCTCATTCAATCTCAGGTGCAAGCGTTTGAGCATCTGATCGAATGTGCCCTGCTTTCGCCAACCACGGAACCGTTGATACACAGTTGACCATGGGCCCAAGCGTTCCGGCATATGTCGCCACGCTGCGCCCGAACAGAGTATCCAGAGCACGCCAGCGAGCATCAGGCGGTCGCTCAGGCGGGCTGCCCGCGGCCATGGCTTTCAGTGATGAGATCGGCGACCACAGTCCAAGCCTCATCCTAGAGTTCGTAACGCTTTGCCATCACAGAATGCCTTTCCGTCGATGCGGGCGGACTCTGCAGTTTCAGCGTTCGAGGGGCGGTGATTGGGTTACTTGGGATTTCGTACAAAGCCTGGAAAGGCCCGAATGCCCATGGATCCTGATGGATCTGACTGAAACGAAAAAAGACGCCGAAGCGTCTTTTTTCAATGATCTACAGACTTTCATGAAACCCTGTAAATCTATATTTGGAGCGGGAAACGAGACTCGAACTCGCGACCCCGACCTTGGCAAGGTCGTGCTCTACCAACTGAGCTATTCCCGCGTCGTGATGGGTGCCATTCTAGCGATTTCTAAAACAGCGTCAACCCCTTGATTCAAAAAAACTTTTATTTCTGCTCAGAGCCTTCGCGCAGGTGCGGCCAGGCGGCCAGCAGGTAGTGCACCATCGACCACAGGGTCAGCCCCGCCGCCACCAGCAGCAGCGCGTAACCGAGGATTACCCAGAAGGTCACCGCCGGCGGGTTGCCCAGCAGGATCACCAGCGCCAGCATCTGTGCCGCGGTTTTCCACTTGCCAAGGTTGGACACCGCCACATGCGCGCGCGCGCCCAGCTCGGCCATCCACTCGCGCAGCGCCGAAACCACGATCTCGCGGCCGATGATCACCGCAGCCGGCAGGGTCAGCCAGAAGTTGGCGTGGGTCTGCACCAGCAGCACCAGGGCCACCGCCACCATCAGCTTGTCGGCCACAGGGTCTAGGAAGGCACCGAACGGCGTGCTCTGCTGCAGGCGGCGCGCCAGGTAGCCGTCCAGCCAGTCGGTGGCGGCGGCAACGGCGAACACGCTGCTGGCGGCCATGTAGCTCCAGTGATAGGGCACATAGAACAGCAGGATGAAGATCGGGATGAGCAGGACGCGTAGAACGGTGAGCAGGTTTGGAATATTCATCGGTACGACTGGCCGCAAGTTGAGCCCGCATTCTACTCGCTATGCAGGCTGGCATAAATCGACTCGGCAAGCTTTTTACTGATGCCGGGTGCTTTGGCGATCTCATCGACACTGGCGCGGTTGAGCTCCTGCAGGCCGCCGAAATGTTTCAGCAGGTCGCGCCGGCGCTTGGGCCCTACCCCTGCCACATCCTCCAGGCTGGACACCCGGCGGGCCTTGCCGCGGCGGGCGCGGTGGCCGGTGATGGCGAAACGGTGGGCCTCGTCGCGAATCTGCTGGATCAGGTGCAAGGCCGGTGAGTCGCCCTTGAGGGTGAACTCATGGTGCACGTCGTTCAGGTACAGGGTTTCGAAACCGGCCTTGCGCGTCACGCCCTTGGCCACGCCAAGCAGGGTCAAGTCGCTGAAGCCCAGCTCCTGCATCACGTCACGGGCCATGTTTAGCTGGCCTTTGCCGCCGTCCACCAGCAGCACGTCGGGCAGCTTGCCCTCGCCATCCTTGATGCGCCCGTAGCGGCGGGTCAGGGCCTGGTGCATGGCGGCGTAGTCGTCACCAGCGGTGACGCCTTCGATGTTGAAGCGGCGGTAGTCGGACTTGAGCGGGCCTTCGGGGCCGAACACCACGCAGCTGGCCACGGTGGCTTCGCCGCTGGAATGGCTGATGTCGTAGCACTCCAGGCGCTGCGGCACCTCGTCCAGGCCCAGCACCTCGGCCAGGGCCTCGAAACGTGCGGCCATGTGCTGGCGGTTGGCCAGGCGGGCATTGAGCGCCTGCTCGGCGTTGGTCACCGCCAGCTGCTGCCAGCGGGCGCGGGTACCGCGTACCCGGTGGCTGATGGTCAGCTCGCGGCCGCGCAGGGTCTGCAGGGCTTCGCTGATGGCGGCGAAGTCTTCGTGCACCACGTTGACGATCAGTTCGCCCGGCAGTTCGCGCTCGGCATTGCCCAGGTAGTACTGGGAAAGGAACGCGGCCATCACTTCGGCCACTTCCTCCTCGATGCCTACCTGCGGGAAGAAGTTCTTGCTACCCAGCACCCGCCCGCCGCGCACGCTGATCAGGTGCACGCAGGCGCCGCCGGGGTTGACGAAGGCGGCGATAACGTCGACGTCGCCGCTGCCGCCTTCGATGTACTGCTGGTCCTGGACGCGGCGCAGCAAGGCGATCTGGTCGCGCAACTCGGCGGCCTTCTCGAAATTGAGGGACATGGCGGCCTTCTCCATCTCGGCATTGAGCTCGTTGCCCAGTTGCTGGCTACGCCCTTCGAGGAACATCACCGAGTGGCGCACATCCTCGGCATATTCCTCGGCGGTCACCAGGCCCGTGCAGGGCCCTTTGCAGCGTTTGATCTGGTACTGCAGGCATGGCCGGGTGCGGTTGGCGTAGTAGCTGTCTTCGCACTGGCGCACCGAAAAGGCCTTTTGCAGCAGGCTGAGGCTTTCGCGAATGGCGCCGGCGCTGGGGTACGGGCCAAAGTAGCGGCCCTTGGCCTTCTTCGCCCCACGGTGAATGCCCAGCCGCGGGAACTCGCCGTCGGAAAGGAACACGTAGGGGTAGGATTTGTCATCGCGCAGCAGGATGTTGTACGGCGGCCGCCACTCCTTGATCAGGTTCTGCTCAAGCAGCAGCGCCTCGGTTTCGTTGGCGGTGATGGTGGTTTCGACCTGGGCGATGCGGGCCACCAGCGCGGCGGTCTTGGGCGCCAGGCCGGTCTTGCGGAAATAGCTGGCCAGGCGCTTCTTGAGGTTTTTGGCCTTGCCCACGTAAAGCAGCCGGGCTTCGCCGTCGAACATCCGGTAGACGCCCGGGCGACCACTGCAGGTAGCCAGGAATGCGCTGGCATCGAAAACTTGGGACATGAGGTTTTACAGGCTTGCGTCGACCATACCGTGGCGAACGGCCAGCAAGGTCAGTTCGACGTCGCTGGTGACCGAGAGTTTTTCAAAGATCCGATAACGGTAAGTATTGACGGTCTTGGGCGAGAGGCACAACTTGTCGGAGATGATCTGCACTTTCTGGCAGCCGACGATCATCAGGGCAATCTGGATTTCCCGCTCCGACAAGGCATCGAACGGCGAGCCCTGTGGCTGGAATGGCTTCAGCGCCATCTGCTGGGCAATCTGGGGGCTGATGTAGCGCTGGCCGGCGAAGGCCAGGCGGATGGCCTGGACCATTTCGTCAAGGCCGGCGCCCTTGGTCAGGTAGCCAGCAGCGCCGGCCTGCAGCAGGCGCGTGGGGAACGGGTCTTCCTCGCACACGGTCACGGCAACCACCTTGATGTCCGGGTGGCTGCGCAGCAGCTTGCGGGTGGCCTCCAGGCCGCCGATGCCGGGCATTTTCACGTCCATCAGCACCACATCCGGCTTCAGTTCACGGGCCAGCCTGAGCGCCGACTCGCCCGAATCGCCCTCACCCACCACCTGCAGGCCATCGATGTCGGCCAGCATGCGTGTAATACCGGTTCGTACCAGATCGTGATCGTCGACCACTAAGACCCTAATCAAGCACACACCTCGTCAGCAGGGCGATTGGATCCCGCCACCTTAACAAAATTTTTCACGGCGGACCTAACGCATTCCTTCCGTAAGAAACGCCTGACGTTCAACCGTGAGCGGCCTCACTGTCTGCCGGGATTTGTCGTTGTTGGTCAAACGCCGCAACAAGTGCCAGAGTGCGGCCTGATCGTCGCACGACAACTGCCGGAAAGCCCCCAGCAAACCGGACTCATCGGCGCTCAGCCCCTCGAGCGGTGCCGGGGTGCGGATACCGCTGAGCACATAGAGTGCATCCACGCCCTGGGTTGCCAATGCCGCCAGGTAATCGACCCGCGGCGAGCGTTCACCACTCTCGTATTTGCCCTGGGCATTGGGTTCGACCCCGCCGATATCGCCAAACACGCGCTGGGTCATCCCCAGACGCTCACGCTCTTCCCGCAGCCGCGGACCGATTCCATTCATGGGGGTCTCCTTATCCCTGATCACACTCATGTACGGCCTACCCACCTGCAGGCGGCCGTGAACGCCTGGGTTCACTATGCCGATGCTCACCAGTCGCGACAAGCCATCATTGAGCTATTAGTCGATCGTGCGCTGCATGCGCACAAAGCATTCGTCCTCACCCATTTCGACGAAGCCGTGGCGCTGGTAGAGCACACGCGCCGGGTTGCTGCGAAACACCATCAGCCGCAGCAGCGGCAGGTGCCGCTGGCGGGCCCACAGTGCCAACTGCTCCAGCACCCGGCTGCCGACCCCACGCCCACGGTGCTCGGGTAGCAGGTGCAACTCGCGGATGAACAACGCCTGGCGGTCCTGGCTGAGGCTGCAGAAGCCGAGTACCGCGTCGCCTTCGGTCACCAGCCACTGCTCGCGCCAGCCCCAGGCTTCGTCGAAGGCTTCCTCTAGCCACAGCAGGTCGTATTCGCGGTAGTACGGCAGCATGGCGCGGCGCGTGAGGTCGCGGGCGAAGGTGCGGTGGGAGTCGTTGGCGGGGGTCAGTTGTAGAGGCATGGGTTCTCTGGTCTGGCAGCTCTTGCACTGTCGTTTGTAGGAGCGGCCTTGTGTCGCGACAGGGCTGCACAGCAGCCCCGGGATTTCGGCATGGAGCCATTATTGCCGGGGCCGCTCTGCGGCCCTGTCGCGACACAAGGCCGCTCCTACAGGGGTCAGCACAGTCCCGATAAATCATTATCGCTCATTGGGCGTAGCACACGGGCGAACTGCCGGGCCCACGGCGATCCAGTTCGTCCTCCAGCCATTCGGCCAACACCCGGGCATTGTTGTGCTCGGTATCCTTGCCCGCATAAAGCAATGTCAGCGTGCCCTTTCCGGCCAGGTCCAGCAGCGGATACCAGTGCTCGGGGTGGGCCGCCAGCTCTTGCTGGTAACGCTTGGTGAAGCCGGCGAAATCCACTTCACCCTGGTGAAACGCCTTGCGCAACTCATCCGAGGGTGCAACTTCGCGCAACCACTGCCCGTGCAGGTCGTCCTTGCGTTTGTTACGCGGCCAAAGGCGATCGACCAGCACGCGCTGGCCGTCGTCTTGCTCAACCGCATCGTAGACACGCTTGCAGCGAATCACGGGTTTCTCCTGCCACTACCGTCCGTCTTGAGCCTAGATAAATCATTGATCGAGGTCACGGCCGGGTTACGAATTGTTTCTATGCTCAAGGCCTTCGGCACCCTTGCCCCACCCCGACCGGAGCCACCATGGCAACCCCTTCACTGGCCAGCCTGCCGCAACTGGCCCAACGCGATGCACGCCCGCAACTTGCCCACAAGCCCGGGCGAGCCACCCTGGTGTTGTTCTTCGGCCTGCTGCTGGCCGGTATCGCCTACACCGCCTGGAGCCTGAAGCAGGATGTGACGGCCAGCGGCACGGTAATCACCACGGTCACACCATTCCTGCTGCTGGGCCTGGCGTTGCTGATTGCCCTGGGCTTCGAGTTCGTCAATGGCTTCCATGACACCGCCAACGCAGTGGCCACCGTCATCTACACCCACTCGTTGCCTGCCCCCGTCGCCGTGGTCTGGTCCGGGCTGTGCAACTTCCTCGGCGTGCTGCTTTCCAGTGGCGCGGTGGCGTTCGGCATCATCGCCCTGCTGCCGGTGGAGCTGATTCTGCAGGTCGGCTCCTCGGCCGGCTTCGCCATGGTCTTCGCCCTGCTGCTGGCGGCGATCATCTGGAACCTCGGCACCTGGTGGCTGGGCCTGCCGGCCTCATCCTCGCACACCCTGATCGGTTCGATCATCGGCGTGGGCGTGGCCAATGCGCTGATGCACGGGCGCGACGGTACCAGCGGCGTGGACTGGGCCCAGGCCAGCAAGGTCGGTTATGCCCTGCTGTTCTCGCCACTGCTCGGCTTTGCCTGTGCCGCCCTGTTGCTGCTGGCCCTGCGCACGCTGGTCAAGCGCAAGGCACTGTACCAGGCGCCGGAAGGCCAGACACCACCACCGTGGTGGATTCGCGGCGTACTGATCCTGACCTGCACCGGGGTGTCCTTTGCCCACGGCTCCAACGACGGCCAGAAAGGCATGGGCCTGATCATGCTGATTCTGGTTGGTACCCTGCCGATGGCTTACGCATTGAACAAGACCATGCCCAATGAGCAGGCCATGCAGTTTTCCGCGGTCGCCGAGGTTACCCGCCAGGCACTGGTGCGCGGCGCCCGGCAAGCAGCACCGGCCGACCCACGCCAGGTGCTGACCACGTTCATTGCCGAGCCCAGGGCCAACCCGCAACTGATACCGGCGCTGGCGGCACTGGCCGGCATGATCGGCGAAGAGGTCAAAGGTTATGGCTCGCTCAAGCGGGTACCGGCCGAAGCCATGGCCAACGTGCGCAACGACATGTACCTGACCAGCGAAGCCATCCGCCTGATCGAGAAGAACCAGCTGGTGGTGTTCGATGCAGGCACCCGCAGCCAGGTGCTGCTGTTCAAGACCCAGCTGGACGATGCCACCCGCTACATCCCGCTGTGGGTGAAAGTGGCCGTGGCCATCGCACTGGGGCTCGGTACCATGGTCGGCTGGCGGCGCATCGTGGTGACGGTAGGCGAGAAGATCGGCAAGACCCACCTCAGCTATGCCCAAGGGGCTTCGGCCGAAGTGGTGGCAATGTGCACCATTGGTGCGGCGGACATGTTCGGGCTGCCGGTGTCGACCACCCACGTGCTGAGTTCCGGGGTGGCCGGGACCATGGTGGCCAACGGGTCGGGGATACAGAAGCGCACGCTGGTCAACCTGCTGATGGCCTGGGTGCTGACCTTGCCGGCAGCGATGCTGTTGGCCGGCAGCCTGTACTGGCTGCTGCACCACATTTTCTGAAAAGCTCGAATACGCCCCTTGTAGGAGCGGCCTTGTGTCGCGAAAGGGCTGCAAGGCAGCCCCAGCGATTTATGCATCAGTGCTGAAATCCCGGGGCCGCCTTGCGGCCCTTTCGCGACACAAGGCCGCTCCTACAATGGCCGGTGCATGCACATAAGGCCAGTGTTGCCTGATCAGCCTGGGATTTTCAGGCCCCGCTGCACGGCCGGCCGCTCGAGGAACGCCGCCAGCACCCGCTGCACTTCCTTGAACTGATCGAAGCCAACCAAATCTCGGGCGTTGTAACGCTCAACCAGGTTACGCACCCACGGGAAGATCGCGATATCGGCAATGCTGTACTCGTCGACCATCCATTCCCGGCCTTTCAGATGGCGGTCCAGAACACCGAGCAGGCGCTTGGACTCGTTGACATAACGGTCCCGCGGGCGCTTGTCCTCGTATTCCTTGCCAGCAAAGAAATGGAAGAACCCGACCTGGCCGAACATCGGCCCGATGCCACCCATCTGGAACATCAGCCACTGCAAGGTCTGGTAACGCTGGGCCGGGTCGTGGCTGAGCAACTGGCCGCTCTTCTCCGCCAGGTACTGCAGGATCGCTCCCGACTCGAACAGCGGCAGCGGCTGGCCGCCCGGGCCATTGGGGTCGAGGATGGCGGGGATCTTGTTGTTGGCGCTGAGCGAGATGAACTCGGGGCTCAGCTGGTCATCGTTGTCGAAGCTGACCTTGTGCGGCTCATAGGCCAGGCCGATCTCTTCAAGCATGATCGACACCTTGACGCCGTTGGGCGTCGGCAGCGAATACAGCTGCAGGCGCTCGGGATGTCTGGCGGGCCACTTGCGGGTAATGGGGAAAGCACTGAGATCGGTCATGATCAACCTTGCCTGGGGAATGAACCTCTCACTTTAGAGACATCCCCGGCCGCTGACCATCACCGACCACTCATCAGCACCGGCGGCTCAGGCCTGGCCGTGGGCCTTGAGCTTGAGCTTTTCGGTATCGACGCGAACGAACACCGAGTCGGCAGTCACTGTCAGCACATCGTCGGCCCAGACTTCGCAGAGCACCCGGGTCTTGCGCCCTACCTCACCTTCCACACGCGCCTTGAGCAACAATTCGACGCCCATGGGCGTGGGCTTGAGGTAGTTCAGGCCAAGGCTGCCAGTGACACAGTCGATGCGCGGCAGGCTGCCCGCTTCGCGACCTTCGTTGCGGTAGTGGTAAGCCATTGCCGTCCAGTTGGAGTGACAGTCGACCAGCATCGCCAGCAGCCCACCGTAGACCAGGCCGGGCCAGCCGATGAAGGTGCTGTCAGGCGCGTGTCGGCACACTAGGTGGATGCCGTCGGTGTCCCAGTGGCTTTGCAGGTGCAGGCCGCTGGGGTGGGAGCAACCGCAGCCGTAGCAAGTGCCGTCGGGTGCGGCAAGGGCCTGGAGGGAAAGGGGGTGGTCGTTCATACGCTTCCTGTGCTTATTGATATGGGGGGCGCGCAACGCCCCCACATTAAAGCAGAAACATCAGGCCGTCTGGGCAACCACCCTGGCGCGCCGCTGGGTCAGCGAAACCAGCAGGATGAACGCGGTCACCCCGGCGGTCATCAGCGTCTCGTAGCGGTAGGCATCGCTGAACAGCATGTAGCCCAGCACCATGACGATGGTGCCGATCACCAGCCAGGTCAGCCATGGGAACAGCCACATCTTCAGCTCCAGCGGCCGCCCTTCACGCTCGGCACGGGCCCGCATGCGCAGCTGCGAAACGGCAATCACCAGGTACACCAGCAAGGCGATGGCGCCGGTGGTGGACAGCAGGAAGCCGAATACCTTGCCCGGGAACACATAGTTGACGAAGCACCCGGCAAAGCCGGCCAGGGTCGAGAAGATGACCGCCACGGTCGGTACGCCAGAGCCGGAAATACGCTTGGTAACGCTCAGCGCCTGGCCGCGGGCACCCAGCGAATAGAGCATGCGCGACGCGGTGTACAGGCCCGAGTTCATGCAGCTGGTCACGGCCACCAGCACCACGATATCCACCAGCAGCTTGGCGCCCGGCACGTTCAGCACTTCCAGCACGCGCTGGAACGAACCCACTGCTTTCAGGCCCGGGTCGTTCCACGCCACCAGCGATACCACCAGGAAGATCGACGCCAGGTAGAAGATGGCGATGCGGTACACCACCAGGTTGGTAGCGCGGCGGATCTTGTCTTTAGGGTTGGCGGTTTCGTCAGCGGCAATGGTGACGATTTCGGCACCGAAGAACGAGAAGATGGTGATCAGCACGCCACCGAGCACGGTGCCGAAACCGTTGGGCATGAAGCCGCCGTTATCCCACAACCGGCTGACCCCGGACACCTCGGCCAGCGGCCAGACGCCAAACACCGCCAGGCTGCAGACCACGATGAAGGCGATGATCGCCACCACCTTGACCAGCGCGAACCAGTACTCGAAGGCACCGAAGTTCTTCACGCTGATCAGGTTGGTACCCGACAGCACCAGCATGATCAGGAAGGCGAACAGCCACGACGGCACGCCAGGGAAGTAGGCATGCAGGATGTCGGCGCCGGCAATGGCCTCGACCGGAATGATCAGTACCCAGAACCACCAGTACAGCCAGCCGATGGTAAAGCCCGCCCAAGGGCCGATGGCTTCGGAGGCATAGGTGGAAAACGAGCCGCTGTTGGGGTTGGCGATGGCCATTTCGCCCAGCATGCGCATCACCAGCAGGACCAGCAGGCCGGTCATGGCGTAGGAGATGAGGATGGCCGGGCCGGCGGTGGCGATGGCGTTGGAGGAACCGATGAACAGGCCGGCGCCGATGATGCCGGCGATGGAGATCATGGATACCTGACGGGACGTCAGACCGTGCTGCAGGGAGCGCTGTTTGTTGTTGTGTAGCGAAGCCATGAAGAACCCTCGAATGGGTCGGCCGCAGCGGGGCGGCTGAAGACTGGAGCAGAATTCTTATAAATTTCTGATGTTCGTTGTTGTTGTTTTGCAGATGCCGGAAGCGGGTACTGACCTCCTCTTCGCACGACCGGTTGTAATCGTTGATCCAGGTCAGTATTAATCTATAGGCCGGGGTCAACAAACGACCTTTTCGAAACACATGATTCCGTTACGGAATGAACTCCTTCCTTTTTTGCTCGGTATTTGCCCGTCATGTCCAAACGCCTGATGCCTTCGACCACCGCCCTTCAGTGCTTCGAAGCGGCCGCCCGCCACCTCAGCTTCACCCGCGCGGCCCAGGAACTGCACCTGACCCAGAGCGCCGTCAGCAAGCAGGTGGCGCAGCTCGAGGACATGCTGTCGCACTCGCTGTTCCAGCGCATTCGCCGGCGCCTGCACCTGACCCCGGCCGGCGCGCTGTACCTCACCGAAGTGAACAAGATCCTCACCCAGATCGATATTTCCAGCCGCTACATCCTCAGCTACGGCGATGAGACCGAAGTGCTGCGCATCGCCACCCAGCCCACCTTCGGCGCGCGCTGGCTGGTACCCCGGCTGAAGGGTTTTGGCGACCGCTACCCGCGCATTCACCTGGATATCCGCAATGAGCTGGAGCCGTTCGACCTGGTGCAGGCCAAGGCCGACATTGCGTTTTTCTTCGGCCAGGGCACCTGGCCCGGGGCAACCTGCATCGAGCTGTTCAGCGAGGAAGTGGTGCCGGTGTGCAGCCCGCAGCTGCTGGCCAACCACCGGTTCGACAGCGCCCAGGCGCTGACCGAACACCGCCTGCTGCAGTGCGTGTCGCGCCCGGAGGCCTGGCACGAATGGTTCCTGGGGCTGGGGCTGCATAGCCAGAACAGCTACCACGGGCCCCGCTTCGACACGTTCTACCTGTGCATCCGCGCAGCCATTGCCGGCTGCGGCATCGCCCTGATTCCGCGCTACCTGGTGGCCGAAGAGCTGAGCGAGGGCAAACTGGTGGTGGCCTGGGACCACCCGGTGGCGAGCAATGGCCGGCACTTCATCGCCCATGCCGAGCATGCGGCCGAAGTGCCCAAGGTCAGGGCCTTCGTGCAGTGGATTCGGGAGCGGGTGGCCGAGGGGGAGTGATATCACCTGGGCGAGCCTCTTCGCGGGTAAACCCGCTCCCACAGGGATCGCACAGCTTTCAAGCGTGGCGCCGTACCTGTGGGAGCGGGTTCACCCGCGAAGAGGCCAGTGCCAGCAATACAAAATCAGCCAAGATCAAGAATCCAGGGAATGATCGCAATCGAATAATTCGTTTGCGGAATAACCTGCCAACACGCTTGGATAATAAGAAATTCGAACAAAGGTCCGCGTGCCCATGAATCAGGAAAGTATCAGCCAATCCATTGCCATCGTTCACCCGATCACACTTTCCCATGGCCGTAATGCCGAAGTCTGGGACACCGACGGCAAACGTTACATCGACTTCGTCGGCGGTATCGGTGTACTCAACCTGGGCCACTGCAACCCGGCCGTGGTCGAGGCGATCCAGGCCCAGGCCGCTCGCCTTACCCACTACGCCTTCAACGCAGCCCCCCACGGCCCATACCTGGCGCTGATGGAGCAACTGAGCCAATTCGTACCGGTCAGCTACCCGTTAGCCGGCATGCTCACCAACAGCGGTGCGGAAGCTGCGGAAAACGCCCTGAAAGTGGCCCGTGGTGCCACCGGCAAACGCGCCATCATCGCCTTCGACGGCGGCTTCCACGGTCGCACCCTGGCCACCCTGAACCTCAACGGCAAGGTCGCCCCGTACAAGCAGCGGGTCGGTGAACTGCCGGGGCCGGTGTACCACCTGCCCTACCCCAGCGCCGACACCGGGGTTACCTGCGAACAGGCCCTCAAGGCCATGGACCGCCTGTTCAGCGTCGAGCTGGCAGTGGAGGACGTGGCGGCGTTCATCTTCGAGCCGGTGCAGGGCGAAGGCGGCTTCCTCGCCCTTGACCCAGCCTTCGCCCAGGCCCTGCGCCGCTTCTGCGACGAGCGCGGTATCCTGATCATCATCGACGAGATCCAGTCGGGCTTCGGCCGCACCGGCCAGCGCTTCGCCTTCCCGCGTCTGGGCATCGAGCCCGACCTGCTGCTGTTGGCCAAGAGCATTGCCGGCGGCATGCCGCTGGGAGCGGTGGTCGGGCGCAAGGGGTTGATGGCAGCACTGCCCAAGGGCGGCCTGGGTGGCACCTACTCAGGCAACCCGATCGCCTGCGCAGCGGCCCTGGCCAGCCTGGCGCAGATGACCGACGAGAACATCGCTACCTGGGGTGAGCGCCAGGAGCAGGCAATCGTGCGCCGCTTCGAGCATTGGAAGGCCTCGGGTCTGAGCCCGTTCATCGGCCGCCTGACCGGCGTCGGCGCCATGCGCGGGATCGAGTTCGTCAATGCCGACGGCAGCCCGGCACCGGCGCAACTGGCCAAGGTGATGGACGCGGCGCGGGCCAAGGGCCTGTTGCTGATGCCCAGCGGCAAGGCGCGGCACATCATCCGCCTGCTGGCACCGCTGACCATCGAGGCCGAAGTGCTCGAGGAGGGCCTGGATATCCTCGAGCAGTGCCTGGTGGAGCTGGGCTCCTGAGAGGAACGGGGGCTTAAAGACCCAGTTCCTGCGGGGTGAGCATGTCGGACTCGAAGGCAATCCAGCCGCCTTCGAGTTCGGCGTGGCCGTTGACGATCGGGCCGTAGTAGGTCAGGCCGTTCTCCAGGGTCACGCAGATGTGCGTGGCGTTCTTTTCGGGGGCTGCGAGCGTACCGACGAAATGCACCTTCTTCAGCGTTTCGGTCACCGCTTCCAGGCCAACGCGCATGTTGGGGTTTTCCGAGGCTTCGGCGTCGCCGCCACGGTCTTCGGCGCTGACGGTGATGGTGGCGATGTACGGGTACTTGGTGCTCAAGCGGGTTACCTCTGTGGGTGTGTAGGCGTATGGGCGCGTAGAGTACGGCAGGTGGTCTCCATTGTCTCTACTGGCCTCTTCGCGGGTAAACCCGCTCCCACAGGTACTGCGCACGCCTTGGGCAATGTGCGGTCCCTGTGGGGAGCGGGTTTACCCGCGAAGAGGCCGGGCCTGCAAAAGGTGATCTGAATGCCCCGATCTGTTAGGGTGCCCGCCGATGCACGCCACACCACACGAGGATCCCGAGTGAGCGCCGAAGAACCCCTTATCGCCGACCTGTTCGAGGTCGACAAACGCCTGTCCCTCAAGCCCGTGGTGGACTTCAACAGCTACCTGCGCAACGCCTTCGGCGAAGGCCCGTGCCGTTGCCATCGCTGCACCGAAGGTGGCGACCAAGGCACCTACAGCCACGCCCACACCTTCACCTTCGACGGCCGCCAATGGCACCGCCGCTTTGCCAGCACCTCCGGCAGCGACGTCGCCCAGGCCCTGAAAAAGGCCTGGCTGTCGTACACCAAGGCCGATCTCAACCTGATCGGCGCACTGGACCTGGCCACCCTCAAGACCTTCACCGAAGCCGCCCTGCACACGCGCCTGCTGGCCCTGCTGCCTGCCAGCGGCCTGGCCCGCGAAGTGGATGGCCAGTGGCTGCTGCAAGCCCAGGCCGACTGACGGCCCGGCGGTAAAGCAGGATTCTCCCGTTCTGCTACCGTGGGAGAATCCGCTCATCCGCAGGTAGTCCGCCATGGCCCGTACAACGCCCATCGAGCTGTACCGCAATATCGGTATCGTCGCCCACGTGGACGCCGGCAAGACCACGACCACCGAGCGGATCCTGTTCTACACCGGGGTCAACCACAAGATGGGCGAAGTGCACGATGGTGCCGCGACCATGGACTGGATGGCCCAGGAGCAGGAGCGCGGCATCACCATCACCTCGGCGGCGACCACTGCCTTCTGGCAGGGCTCGACCAAGCAGTTCGCTCACAAGTACCGCTTCAACATCATCGACACCCCGGGCCACGTCGACTTCACCATCGAGGTGGAGCGCTCGCTGCGCGTGCTCGATGGCGCGGTAGTGGTGTTCAGCGGCGCGGACGGGGTCGAACCGCAGTCCGAGACCGTATGGCGCCAGGCCAACAAGTACCATGTGCCGCGCCTGGCCTACATCAACAAGATGGACCGCCAGGGCGCCGACTTCCTGCGCGTGGTCAAGCAGATCGACCAGCGCCTGGGCCACCATCCGGTGCCGATCCAGCTGGCCATCGGCAGCGAAGAGAATTTCATCGGCCAGATCGACCTGGTGAAGATGAAGGCCATCTATTGGAACGATGCCGACCAGGGCACCAGCTACCGCGAAGAAGACATCCCTGCCGAGCTGCAGGCGCTGGCCGACGAATGGCGCGCGCACATGATCGAGGCCGCCGCCGAAGCCAATGATGAGCTGACCATGAAGTTTCTCGATGGCGAGGAACTGAGCGTCGATGAAATCAAGGCTGCCTTGCGTCAGCGCACCATCGCCAATGAAATCGTGCCGACAATCCTCGGCTCGTCGTTCAAGAACAAGGGCGTGCCGCTGATGCTCGACGCGGTCATCGACTACCTCCCCGCCCCGTCGGAGATCCCGGCCATCAAGGGCACCGACCCGGATGACGAAGAAAAGCACCTGGAGCGACACGCCGACGACAGCGAGCCGTTCTCGGCCCTGGCATTCAAGATCGCCACCGACCCGTTCGTCGGCACCCTGACCTTCGCCCGGGTCTACTCCGGCGTGCTCAGCTCCGGCAACGCGGTACTCAACTCGGTAAAGGGCAAGAAGGAACGCATCGGCCGCATGGTGCAGATGCATGCCAACCAGCGGGCTGAAATCAAGGATGTGTGCGCCGGCGACATCGCCGCGCTGATCGGCATGAAGGACGTGACCACCGGCGACACCCTGTGCGACATGGACAAGCCGATCATCCTCGAACGCATGGACTTCCCCGACCCGGTAATTTCCGTGGCGGTGGAGCCCAAGACCAAGGCCGACCAGGAAAAAATGGGCATCGCCCTGGGCAAGCTGGCCCAGGAAGATCCGTCATTCCGCGTGCGCACCGACGAGGAAACCGGCCAGACCATTATCTCGGGCATGGGCGAGTTGCACCTGGACATCATCGTCGACCGCATGCGCCGCGAGTTCAACGTCGAGGCCAACATCGGCAAGCCGCAGGTGGCCTACCGCGAGAAAATCCGCAACACCTGCGAGATCGAGGGCCGCTTCGTCCGCCAGTCCGGCGGCCGAGGCCAGTACGGCCACTGCTGGATCCGCTTCGCCCCCGGCGACGAGGGCAAGGAAGGCCTGGAGTTCATCAACGAGATCGTTGGCGGCGTGGTACCACGCGAATACATCCCGGCTATCCAGAAAGGCATCGAGGAGCAGATGAAGAACGGCGTGCTGGCCGGCTACCCGCTGATCAACCTGAAGGCGGCGGTGTTCGACGGCTCGTACCACGATGTCGACTCGAACGAAATGGCCTACAAGATCGCCGCCTCGATGGCCACCAAGCAGCTGTCGCAGAAAGGTGGGGCGGTGTTGCTGGAACCGGTGATGAAGGTGGAAGTGGTGACCCCGGAGGAATACCAGGGTGACATCCTCGGCGACCTGAGCCGGCGCCGCGGGATGATCCAGGACGGTGACGAAACGCCGGCCGGCAAGGTGATCCGTGCCGAGGTGCCGCTGGGCGAGATGTTCGGCTACGCCACCTCGATGCGCTCCATGACCCAGGGCCGGGCCAGCTTCTCGATGGAGTTCACCCGTTATGCCGAGGCACCGGCGAGCATTGCCGATGCCATCGTCAAGAAGAACCGCGGGGAATAAATCCTTCTCCTGCACCGGCCTCTTCGCGGCTAAAGCCGCTCCCACAGGGAATGCATAACCCCTGTAGGAGCGGCTTTAGCCGCGAAGAGGTCAGAACAGGCAACAACCCTTCTCAGTGCTGCTCCCCAGCCCGCTTCAGCAGCTTCTTGCAGCGCTCGGACAGATGCACCACCCGCAACTGCTTGCCCGCCCTCGCATACCGCTCCCGCAAGGTCTTCAACGCCGCAATCGCGGAATAATCGACAAAGCTCAAATGCTGGCAATCCAGGGTCACCTTGGCCGGGTCGTTAGCCGGGTCGAACTGGTTCAGGAACACCGTAGTCGAGGCAAAGAACAGCGTGCCATGCACCTGGTAATGCTTGCCCTCCTCCGCATCCTCATGGCTGTCGGCATACAGCTCCCGCGCATGCTGCCAGGCAAAGTTCACCGCCGCGATGACGATGCCGAACAGAACCGCCACCGCCAGGTCGGTGAGCACCGTTACCAGGGTCACGGCAATGATCGCCAGCACATCGCTCAGCGGCACCTTGTGCAGCACCCGCAACGACGCCCAGGCAAAGGTCTGCTGCGCCACCACGAACATCACCCCGACCAGCGCCGCCAGCGGAATACGCTCGATCAGCGGCGACAGGAACAGCACGAACAGCAGGACCATCACCCCGGCCACCACACCTGACAGCCGGCCACGGCCATTGGAGCTGAGGTTGATCACCGTCTGGCCGATCATCGCGCAACCACCCATGCCACCGCACAGGCCGGAAACCATGTTGGCCGCGCCCAGCGCCACACACTCGCGGTCCGGGTAGCCACGGCTCTCGGTGATTTCATCGGTCAGGTTGAGCGTGAGCAGGGTTTCCAGCAGGCCGACCATGGCCATCAGCACCGCGTAGGGGGCGATGATCTTCAGGGTCTCGAGGTTCCACGGCACGTCCGGCAGGGCCAGCTGCGGCAGGCCACCGGCGATGCGCGCCATGTCGCCCAGGGTGCGTGTGGGCAGGCCGAGCAGGTACACCAGCAAACCAACGCCAAGGATCGCCACCAGCGCTGGCGGCACCGCACGGGTCAACTTCGGCAGCACGTAGACTACCGCCATGGTCAGCGCCACCAGGCCGATCATCAGGTACAGCGGCGTACCGCCGAGCCAGTGCCCGCCCTCCTTGAAGTGCTCCAGCTGGGCCATGGCAATGACGATCGCCAGGCCGTTGACGAAGCCGAGCATCACCGGGTACGGCACCAACCGCACCAGCTTGCCCAGGCGCAGCAAGCCGAACAGGATCATCACCACGCCGCCCAGCAAAACCGTGGCCAGCAGGTACTGCGCACCGTGCTGCACCACCAGCGCAACGATTACCACCGCCATCGAGCCGGCGGCCCCGGAAATCATCCCCGGTCGACCACCGAACAGCGCCGTCAAGGTGCAGATGATGAAGGCGCCATACAGGCCCATCAGCGGGTTGAGGTGAGCCACCAGGGCAAAGGCGATGCACTCGGGCACCAGGGCGAATGAGGTGGTCAGGCCGGCGAGCACGTCGGCGCGAAGTCGGGCGGGTTTCATGGGCATCCTGTGGTGCAGTCCGGATGGACGGATCGAAAACAAGCGGGCGCGATGTTACGGAATTTGTCTGGCAGCGGCCACCGTTCAGCGCACCCGCTCCCGGCTTTGCACGGCCAGGTCCAGAGCGCGCTGCATGTCCAGGCGCGCCGAACGCCCAAGGTCGGGGTGGTTCAGTTGGCCGCCACGCTCAGACGGCAGGATCGGCGCCGTCAGGTCCTCGGCGTCCATCGCTTCGAAATCCTGCTCGGCGCCCAAGGTCAAGGCGCTGCGCCGCAACAGCATGCGCACCTGTTCGGGGGTCAGCGCCGGGTTGATCGACAGCATCGTCGCCACGGTTGCGGTCACCAGCGGTGTTGCGTACGACGTGCCACAATGCGCAGTGCCCGCACCCGGGCGAATGCAGGCCGCCGCACTGACATCCACGCGCATGTCGATGTTGGAGCTATGGCGCTTGCCCACATGTCCAGGGTGTTCGACCGCCACTGACTTGTCACTGCGCTGGTGCCCGCCCACCACCAGCAATTGTTCGGTGATGAACGACGATGGCAGGCGATATTCATCGGTACCCGACCAGGACGCACCATTACCCGCCGAGTTGACCACCACCACATCAGGGTGCTCGGCGCGCAGCCACAGGAAGAACTCCTCGAGCAGTTCCTCATAGCCACTCATGGCCAGCCCGGAACGCACCAGCGAATCGACTTCGTCACCTTTGACATCGCGCGCGCCTACCCGATGGATGCCCCAGCTCCAGTTCAACACCCGCACCCCATCCTCGACCAGGTTCACCGATGCAGCGATGTTGGCGGTGATACCGGCATCCGAGTTGCGCTCGACAATCACCTCGAAGCCAGGACTGTGCTTGCCCAGCCTTGGCAGAAAGCCTTCATCCTGGTTCGCCAGGATACCGGCCACATGGCTGCCGTGACTGCCTGGGCGATCACCGTCGCGCGCATACAGGCATGTCTGCGCCTGCTCGCAGCGCCCTCGATAATGGCTGAAGCCTGGCGCGTCGAAGTCCACCTCTCGCTCGATCACCCCGACCCGCACCGGTTGCACCGGCAAGCTGGAAGCGGCAATTCGCCGCTGGTAGTAGTACAGCGCGTCCATGAAGCGGTTGGCGGCCCACTCATCCGCCTGATCGATGGCCAGGGCGTCACGCCCGCTGCCTTCCTCGCCACGCTCCGGGGCAGACTCCTCGACAATCACTGCGTCCACGCTGACTTCACTGCCCATGCGCAGGATCATCGCGTCGCGCTGCACCAGGTCGCCCACCGGCAAGCGCAACTGGTAGACATTCAGCGGCGGTATGGCACCCACGACCTGGGCGCCGTACTTCCCGGCGATCCGTCGGGCTTCGCCGAGGCCATCATGTTTTTCCTCGATCAAAAGGCTTACCAGGTCCACATAGGTGGTGAGGCCATCCATGTTCTTCGCCACTTCATCAGGCCCGGCGGCCACAACATGGCTGCGCTGGCGGGTCAGCCAAACCGGGTTGCTGGTGCGCTCGCCGTCCTCCAGCCACAGCGGAGCACTGCGCAGGGCTTGTTTGGCAAATTTCAGCGTAAGCCGGTCACCTTGCCGCTCGAAATCGGCTGTCGGCAGCCGCGCACCACCGAGCCAGACCGTCGGCAGCTGCGCCCCGAGCCCCTCGGCGCGCAGGCACCATTGCTGCTGGCCATCGCCAAACAGGTCGCCACAACGCTGCAGCTGTTTGATGCGCAACGAATCAGCTGCAGCCTGGGCACCAAGGCTGCAAAGCCACAACAACAGAATCAGACCACGCTTCATGCCATCAGCCCCACTCACTCCCTGTGAATGCGACTGACGGGAAAGATCAAAGGTTCAGCTATGGCGGACAGCCGTCTCGCCCCAGGTGCTTTCGTAGCCACTTCCCCATCATCGACATGATCCAGACCCGGCAGGAAGTCAGTAAATTTGCCATCATGTCCATTCCACCTGCGGAGATCATGGACATGCCGCTACGCCCCCTATTCGCCGCCTTGCTGCTGGCCGCCAGCCTCACCGCCCAGGCCGCCACCGAGGTATTGCCGCTACAACACCGCAGCAGCGCCGAACTGCTGCCCGCCGCCCAGGCGTTCATTGGCAAGGACGGCACGGTCAGCGCCTTCGAGAACAAGCTGATCGTCAACGCCAGCCCCGAGCGCATCGACGACCTGCGCACCCTGCTGCAACAGCTGGACACCGCACCCAAGCGCCTGCTGATCAGCGTCGACAACAACGACAGCAACTTCCAGGACAACCGTGGCAACGCACGTGTCATCCACTACGGCACCAGCAACCGTGACGGCGGCATGCAGCAGATTCAGGCCAGCGAAGGCCAGCCGGCGCTGATTCAGGTTGGCCAGAGCATCCCGATCACCAGCACCAGCACCGACGGCTACGGGCGCATCCAGAGCAACACCGAATACCGCAACGTGACCCAGGGTTTCTACGTCACGCCCAGCCTGAGCGGCGATACGGTTCGTCTGCAAATAAGCACCAATAATGACCGCATCAGCCAGGAACGTGCTGATGTAGTGAAAGTGCAAAGCACCGACACGACAATCACCGGCAAGCTCGGAGAATGGATCACCCTGGCCGGCTACAACCAGCAGAGCCAAGCCGACCGTAGCGCGTCAAGCCACAGTTACAGCACCCAACGGGGTGAAAACATGACTTTGCGTGTCAAAGTCGACCTTCTCGACTGATCCCAGGCAATTCAAGGCCTCGACCAAAGGCCTTGAAACTGACTGCCAAGTCGCATTAGACCAAAGATGTAGTAAGTGAAAAAAACCACTACAAAACATTTGACAGGGTCTTTTTCCCAAGGGCATGATGGCCTCGCTCCCGCTAATCAGGGGCCCTGGCAAGGGCCTTCGAGGCGCACTCCTCCCACCCCTGGAGGCGTCTCGTGTCTATACGACCCACAAGGCGGTTCGACGGGATTGCGACTGCAACGAAGAAGTTGTCCCGAGGGACGGAAGCGCATCACCGCAGTACTGGCAATCGCGTAGCACCGCAGCAAGGCAACCACGAGCCAACCTGCCGGAGCACCCTTTCGCCTGGCCTGCACACCCTTCCCCTTCGAGCCTTCGCGTTCGCCGCCGCACTCCTGCGAACAGGACAGCCGCCAGCTCCTGATCTGCTCCGAGCATCAGCACAATTACCCCAAGATCGATGCGACGAGGTTTATTTCCATGGCACTGACACGCGAACAGCAAATTGCAGCCCTCGAGAAAGACTGGGCCGAGAACCCGCGCTGGAAAGGCGTGACCCGTACCTACACCGCCGCTGATGTCGTTCGCCTGCGTGGCTCCCTGCAGCCGGAGCACACCCTGGCCCGCCTGGGTGCAGAAAAACTGTGGAAGCTGGTCACCGAAGGTGCCCACCCGTCCTTCCGCCCAGAAAAAGATTTCGTCAACTGCATGGGCGCCCTGACCGGCGGCCAGGCAGTGCAGCAGGTCAAGGCCGGCATCCAGGCCATCTACCTGTCCGGCTGGCAGGTTGCCGCCGACAACAACTCGGCCGAGTCCATGTACCCTGACCAGTCGCTGTACCCGGTCGACTCGGTACCGACCGTGGTCAAGCGCATCAACAACGCCTTCCGCCGCGCCGACCAGATCCAGTGGAAAGCTGGCAAGAACCCGGGCGACGATGGCTACATCGACTACTTCGCACCGATCGTGGCCGACGCCGAAGCCGGTTTCGGTGGCGTACTGAACGCCTACGAGCTGATGAAGAACATGATCGAAGCAGGCGCCGCCGGCGTGCACTTCGAAGACCAGCTGGCCTCGGTGAAAAAATGCGGCCACATGGGTGGCAAGGTACTGGTACCGACCCAGGAAGCCGTGCAAAAGCTGGTGGCCGCGCGCCTGGCAGCTGACGTATCGGGCGTGCCGACCATCATCCTGGCCCGTACCGACGCCAACGCCGCCGACCTGCTGACCAGCGATTGCGACCCGTACGACCAGCCGTTCGTGATTGGCGAGCGCACCCGTGAAGGCTTCTACAAGGTACGCGCCGGCCTCGACCAGGCCATCGCCCGCGGCCTGGCCTACGCGCCGTACGCCGACCTGATCTGGTGCGAAACCGCCAAGCCGGACCTGGACGAAGCCCGCCGCTTCGCCGAAGCGATCAAGAAGGAGTACCCGGACCAGATCCTGTCGTACAACTGCTCGCCTTCCTTCAACTGGAAGAAGAACCTGGACGACGCGACCATCGCCAAGTTCCAGCGCGAGCTGTCGGCAATGGGCTACAAGCACCAGTTCATCACCCTGGCCGGCATCCACAACATGTGGCACGGCATGTTCAACCTGGCGCACGACTACGCCCGCAACGACATGACCGCCTACGTGAAGCTGCAGGAGCAGGAATTCGCTGACGCCAACAAAGGCTACACCTTCGTGGCGCACCAGCAGGAAGTGGGCACTGGCTACTTCGACGACATGACCACCGTGATCCAGGGTGGCGCATCGTCGGTGACTGCACTGACCGGTTCGACCGAGGAAGAGCAATTCCACTGATAGTGGGTTGCTGTTGAAGAAAGGCCCGAGGCTTGTTGAAGCCCCGGGCCTTTCTTTTTGGTCTGTATCACACCCTTCAAGGACAACAGGTTAGCGCCGAACATGTGGGAGCGGCCTTGCGTCGCGAAAGGGCCGCAAAGCGGCCCCGGCAATCTTGCGATGATGCACAAATCCCGGGGGTGCTTCGCACCCCAATCGCGACGCAAGGCCGCTCCCACAGGAGAAATCGCGCCTGTCGGTAGCACCTCAGTGCTTCATGCCCAGTTCCGCATCATCCATCAGCGCCTTGGCCATCGCGCTCAGATAGTGGGCGGCCCAGATCATCATCGGTTTCTCATCCATCAGGCCGGTGATGGTCAGTTCGCGCACGTAACCCATCAATTCCGAGGACTGCTCGCGGGCGTCGCGACAGGGAATGCCTGGTTCGATGCGGAACAGTGGGTGGGTGCCGTTTTCGCCTTGGTAGAACGTGGTCTTGCCGACAGTGAACTGGGTGGCTTCTGTGGTCATTTTTGAATCCCCTGAAAATTCTCGACTGCCTGGACGGGCCCTTTCGCGGGTAAACCCGCTCCCACTGGGACTGTGCAAGTCTTGAAGACTGTGGTGATCCTGTGGGAGCGGGTTCACCCGCGAAGAGGCCCGCCCAGACAACACATCACTCAAGCCTCAGTGCAAAGTCCGAGGCTCAGCGGGCATCTGCACCTGGATCAATGCCGACTCAAGCAAAGCCCGCAGCGCCTCAAGCTCATGCATCGAGGTCATCATCAGGATCGACGCCGGTGATTTGGGCTGCACCAGCAAGGCCTGATGCACCACGGTCGCCGCGCACAGTGCGTAGTCGGTGGCCTGGATCAGGGTGTCTTCGAGGGAATGGGGGTTGTGGGGTGGATCGGGGACAACTTTCAGCATAGCTATTTACCTTCTATGGCCGGGCACCCGCCTGCTGTCAAACAGAAGGGTGGCAGCTGTACGTGGGTTGACAGACCGGCGGAAATAGCTAAGTTCCGGCGCACGCAAGCGTGCCCGCACGCACAGCCACCATAAGGGCGAGCCGCACACTATTTACCGTCACAGCCTGTCAAAGCTGTATCGTTGATGAGCAACGACATGCCGAGACTAGAGCGCTGCCTGAGCAGCGGCAACGGAAAATGCGCGGCAGGAGTATGTTTGGGAAATGGCCTACATGGAAGGGGACAAATCTGTTTTATGCCGCACTTCGGCAGCACCCGCACCGACCTATTCGCGGGTAAACCCGCTCCCACAGGGCCTGTGCAAGTCTTGAAGACTGTGGTGATCCTGTGGGAGCGGGTTTACCCGCGAAAGGGCCGGTACAGGAGGAAGCAAAACCGGGGATCAGGTCTATGCTTGAGGCAGCACAGCCGCAAGGACCACCCATGCTTCGTCCAAGCCACCTGATGATTCTCGCCCTGGTCGCCGCCGCCCTCTATATATATGCACTGGCCAGCGACAACACCTTGCTCGCCCTGCTGGCCAAACCGCTCCCGGTACTGGCCCTGATCGCCTGGCTGCGCAGTGCTCCCGCCACACCTTATCGCCGCTGGATAACCCTCGGCCTGGCATTCTCGGTACTCGGCGACATCCTGCTGGCCATCCCCGCCGACCTGTTCGTGTTCGGCCTGGCTGCCTTCCTCTGCGCCCACCTGGCCTACCTGCGCGCCTATTGCAGCCAGACCCTGCGCCCAGCCCTGCCCGCACTGCTGCTGAGCGCCATCACCGGTATCACTTTGCTCGGCGTGCTGGCCAGCCACGGCCTCGGCCCGCTACTGATCCCGGTCGTGCTCTATGCCTTGGCCATCAGCGCCATGCTCTGGCGCGCCCTGGCCTGTGGCGGGCTCGCCGCGCTCGGCGCCTGCCTGTTCGTGCTCTCCGACAGCCTGATCGGTATCGACCGCTTCGTCAGCCCGTTCGCCGCCGCCCCGTACCTGATCATCCTCACCTACTGGCTCGGCCAGTGGGCAATCGCTTCATCAGCCAGCCATCGCTCAATCGATAAAGTATTGACCCAGAGCGGGGCAAGCAGCGTCGGAAGCTGCTAGAACAGGCGTTTTTCGCATTTGCAAGTAGGGGGAATCGCCAGATGAACTTTACAAGACGCAGAACAGGGAAATTATCAGGCATCAGGTCAAATGATATCAATTATCATTACGAAACTTGCAATTCGTTACCCGTCGCAAGAAACATAATTAACAAAACCGCACGCAATGCCCGAATCTCAAGGCTTTCAGCCAGTTACAAGCGGCTTTTGTACTTAATCCTACGAATAAATTTGCGACAGAAATTTTACTTGCACGGGGTTTACCCATAAAATCAGCGCGATTGATTCAGCTGCGACATTTGGTCACTGCATGTGCGACACCAAGTCGCCGCTCTACACTTATTTCAGACTGCAGAGCTGGGTCTCTGTATAAGGATCTCTAGCATGTCCGATTCGGCAGGACTCATCGCCCACAACTGGGGCTTTGCCATCTTCCTCCTGGGTGTCGTCGGCCTGTGCGCCTTCATGCTCGGCCTGTCCAGCCTGCTCGGTAGCAAGGCCTGGGGCCGCGCCAAGAACGAACCCTTCGAATCCGGCATGCTGCCCGTCGGCAGCGCCCGCCTGCGCCTGTCCGCCAAATTCTATCTGGTCGCGATGCTGTTCGTGATCTTCGATATCGAAGCCCTCTTTCTCTTTGCATGGTCTGTGTCCGTCCGCGAAAGCGGCTGGACCGGATTCGTCGAAGCACTCGTTTTCATAGCAATTCTGTTGGCTGGTCTTGTCTACCTATGGCGCGTCGGGGCACTTGATTGGGCTCCCGAAGGTCGCCGCAAGCGGCAAGCGAAGCTGAAACAATGAGGCTTTGGCATGCAATACAATCTCACCAGAATCGATCCGGATGCGCCCAACGAGCAGTACCCGGTCGGTGAACGGGAAACCGTCACCGATCAACTGCTGGAGGACCAGGTCCACAAGAACATCTTCATGGGCAAGCTTGAAGATGTGCTGCGTGGCGCGGTCAACTGGGGTCGCAAGAACTCCCTCTGGCCGTACAACTTCGGCCTGTCCTGCTGCTACGTGGAAATGACCACGGCCTTCACGGCACCCCACGACATCGCCCGCTTCGGCGCCGAAGTCATCCGGGCATCGCCGCGTCAGGCCGACTTCATGGTCATCGCCGGTACCTGCTTCGTCAAGATGGCGCCGATCATCCAGCGCCTGTACGAGCAGATGCTCGAGCCGAAATGGGTCATCTCCATGGGTTCGTGCGCCAACTCCGGCGGCATGTACGACATCTACTCGGTCGTTCAGGGGGTCGACAAGTTCCTCCCCGTGGACGTCTATGTGCCTGGCTGCCCGCCACGCCCTGAGGCTTTCCTGCAAGGCTTGATGCTGCTGCAGGAGTCGATCGGCCAAGAACGACGCCCGCTTTCCTGGGTTGTTGGTGATCAAGGTATTTACCGTGCCGAGATGCCAGCCCAGAAAGACCTGCGTCGTGAGCAGCGCATTGCAGTAACCAACCTGCGCAGCCCCGACGAAGTCTGATCCAGCGACCTGCCGCCCGCTCCCCTGGAGCCGGCGGCCTGGCTTCATTCTTAACGTTGACCCAAAGCGACCGAGACCATGACAGCGGACAACGCTATTTTCATTCCGCCCTACAAGGCTGACGACCAGGATGTGGTCGTCGAACTGCACAACCGTTTTGGCGCCGAAGCATTCGTCGCCCAGGAAACCCGCACCGGCATGCCCGTGCTGTGGGTCAAGCGCGAGCAGCTCAAGGAAGTGCTCAGCTTCCTGCGCGGCGTGGCCAAACCGTACAGCATGCTGTACGACCTGCACGGCGTCGACGAGCGCCTGCGCACCCAGCGCCGCGGCCTGCCAGCTGCCGACTTCAGCGTGTTCTACCACCTGCTGTCGATCGAGCGTAACAGCGATGTGATGATCAAGGTGTCGCTCAGCGAAGGCGACCTGAACCTGCCGACCGTGACCGGTATCTGGCCGAACGCCAACTGGTACGAGCGCGAAGTCTGGGACATGTTCGGCATCGACTTTGCCGGCCACCCGCACCTCAGCCGCATCATGATGCCGCCCACCTGGGAAGGCCACCCGCTGCGCAAGGACTACCCGGCCCGCGCCACCGAGTTCGATCCCTACAGCCTGACCCTGGCCAAGCAGCAGCTTGAAGAGGAATCGGCACGCTTCAACCCGGAAGCCTGGGGCATGAAGCGCCAGGGCGCCAACGAGGACTACATGTTCCTCAACCTCGGCCCCAACCACCCTTCCGCGCACGGTGCGTTCCGTATCGTCCTGCAGCTGGACGGTGAAGAGATCGTCGACTGCGTACCGGACATCGGCTACCACCACCGTGGCGCCGAGAAAATGGCCGAGCGCCAGTCCTGGCACAGCTTCATCCCCTACACCGACCGTATCGACTACCTCGGCGGGGTAATGAACAACCTGCCGTACGTGCTCGCGGTCGAAAAGCTGGCCGGCATCAAGGTGCCACAGAAGGTCGACACCATCCGCGTGATGCTGGCCGAGTTCTTCCGTATCACCAGCCACCTGCTGTTCCTGGGTACCTACATCCAGGACGTCGGCGCCATGACCCCGGTGTTCTTCACCTTCACCGACCGCCAGCGCGCGTACACCGTGATCGAAGCGATCACCGGTTTCCGCCTGCACCCGGCCTGGTACCGCATCGGTGGCGTCGCCCACGACCTGCCGCGCGGCTGGGACAAGCTGGTCAAGGACTTCGTCGAATGGCTGCCCAAGCGCCTCGACGAGTACGAAAAGGCTGCCCTGCAGAACAGCATCCTCAAGGGCCGTACCATCGGCGTTGCCGCGTACAACACCAAGGAAGCCCTGGCCTGGGGTACCACCGGTGCCGGCCTGCGTGCCACCGGTTGCGACTTCGACCTGCGTAAAGCCCGCCCCTACTCCGGCTACGAGAACTTCGAGTTCGAAGTACCGCTGGCCCACAACGGCGATGCCTACGATCGCTGCATGGTCCGTGTCGAGGAGATGCGCCAGAGTATCCGCATCATCGACCAGTGCCTGCGCAACATGCCGGAAGGCCCGTACAAGGCGGATCACCCGCTGACCACGCCGCCGCCGAAAGAGCGCACCCTGCAGCACATCGAAACCCTGATCACGCACTTCCTGCAAGTCTCGTGGGGCCCGGTCATGCCGGCCAACGAGTCGTTCCAGATGATCGAGGCGACCAAGGGCATCAACAGTTACTACCTGACGAGCGATGGCGGCACCATGAGCTACCGCACCCGGATCCGTACCCCGAGCTACCCGCACCTGCAGCAGATCCCCTCGGTGATCAAAGGCAGCATGGTCGCCGACCTCATTGCGTACCTGGGCAGTATCGACTTCGTTATGGCTGACGTGGACCGCTAAGCATGAACAGCACGCTTATCCAGACAGACCGTTTCGCCCTGAGCGAAACCGAGCGCTCGGCCATCGAGCACGAAATGCATCACTACGAGGACCCGCGCGCGGCGTCCATCGAAGCCCTGAAGATCGTCCAGAAGGAACGTGGCTGGGTGCCGGACGGCGCCATCCACGCCATCGGCGAAGTACTGGGCATCCCGGCCAGCGACGTCGAAGGTGTCGCCACCTTCTACAGCCAGATCTTCCGTCAGCCGGTCGGCCGCCACATCATCCGCGTGTGCGACAGCATGGTCTGCTACATCGGCGGCCATGAATCCGTGGTCAGCCAGATTCAAAGCGAACTGGGCATCGGCCTGGGCCAGACCACCGCCGACGGGCGCTTCACCCTGCTGCCGGTATGCTGCCTGGGCAACTGCGACAAGGCCCCGGCGCTGATGATCGACGACGACACCTTCGGTGACGTGCAGCCGGCTGGCGTTTCCAAACTGCTGGAGGGTTACGTATGACCATTACTTCCTTCGGCCCGGCCAACCGCATCGCGCGCACGGCCGAAACCCACCCGCTGACCTGGCGCCTGCGTGACGACGGCGAGCCGGTCTGGCTTGCCGAGTACGAATCGAAGAACGGCTACGCTGCCGCCCGCAAGGCGCTGGCGCAGATGTCGGCCGACGACATCGTGCAAAGCGTCAAGGACTCCGGCCTCAAGGGCCGCGGTGGTGCGGGCTTCCCCACTGGCGTGAAGTGGGGCCTGATGCCCAAAGACGAATCCATGAACATCCGCTACCTGCTGTGCAACGCGGACGAAATGGAGCCGAACACCTGGAAGGACCGCATGCTGATGGAGCAACAGCCCCATCTGCTGGTCGAGGGCATGCTGATCAGCGCCCGCGCCCTGAAGGCCTACCGTGGCTACATCTTCCTGCGTGGCGAATACACCACCGCAGCGAAAAACCTCAACCGCGCCATCGAGGAAGCCAAGGCCGCCGGCCTGCTGGGCAAGAACATCCTCGGCAGCGGTTTCGATTTCGAGCTGTTCGTGCACACCGGTGCCGGCCGCTACATCTGTGGTGAAGAAACCGCACTGATCAACTCGCTGGAAGGCCGCCGCGCCAACCCGCGCTCCAAGCCGCCCTTCCCTGCCGCCGTTGGCGTGTGGGGCAAGCCGACTTGCGTGAACAACGTCGAAACCCTGTGCAACGTCCCGGCCATCGTCGCCAACGGCAACGACTGGTACAAGTCGCTGGCCCGCGAAGGCAGCGAAGACCACGGCACCAAGCTGATGGGCTTCTCCGGCAAGGTGAAGAACCCGGGCCTGTGGGAACTGCCGTTCGGCGTCACCGCCCGCGAACTGTTCGAAGACTATGCCGGCGGCATGCGCGACGGCTTCAAGCTCAAGTGCTGGCAGCCAGGCGGCGCCGGTACCGGCTTCCTGCTGCCCGAGCACCTCGACGCGCAGATGTACGCCGGCGGCATCGCCAAGGTCGGCACCCGTATGGGTACCGGTCTGGCCATGGCGGTGGACGACAGCATCAACATGGTTTCGCTGCTGCGCAACATGGAAGAGTTCTTCGCCCGCGAGTCGTGCGGCTGGTGCACTCCATGCCGTGACGGCCTGCCGTGGAGCGTGAAGATGCTGCGCGCACTGGAAAAAGGCCAGGGCCGCGCCGAAGACATCGAGACGCTGCTGGGCCTGGTCAACTTCCTCGGCCCTGGCCGTACCTTCTGTGCTCACGCACCAGGTGCCGTCGAGCCGCTGGGCAGTGCCATCAAATACTTCCGCTCGGAATTCGAGGCAGGTGTCGCTCCAGCTGGTGCTGGCGATGCGCTGCGTCCGAACCTGGCGAAGCCGATCGTGGTCGGCGCATAACAAGATGATTGAGGCGGGTGGTCCGTGCCACTCGCCAGCTTGCCGGCAGGCCCGAGAAATCGTGGCGTGTCGCAAGCTCACCGATTTCCATTAGCCACGCCCGCTCACGCGGGCCAACGAAGAACTTTGAACAATGGCCACTATCCACGTAGACGGCAAAGCGCTCGAAGTCAACGGTGCAGACAACCTGTTACAGGCCTGTCTGTCGCTCGGCCTCGACATCCCTTATTTCTGCTGGCACCCGGCGCTTGGCAGCGTTGGCGCCTGCCGGCAGTGCGCGGTCAAGCAGTACACCGACGAGAACGACACCCGCGGTCGTATCGTCATGTCCTGCATGACCCCTGCCTCCGACGGCACCTGGATCTCCATCGACGATGAAGAGTCCAAGGCATTCCGCGCCAGCGTCGTCGAATGGCTGATGACCAACCACCCGCACGACTGCCCGGTGTGCGAGGAAGGCGGTCACTGCCACCTGCAGGACATGACGGTAATGACCGGCCACAACGAGCGCCGCTACCGTTTCACCAAGCGTACCCACCAGAACCAGGACCTCGGCCCGTTCATCGCCCATGAGATGAACCGCTGCATCGCCTGCTACCGCTGCGTGCGCTACTACAAGGACTATGCCGGTGGTACCGACCTGGGCGTTTACGGCGCCCACGACAACGTGTACTTCGGCCGCGTCGAAGACGGCGTGCTGGAAAGCGAATTCTCCGGCAACCTGACCGAGGTCTGCCCGACCGGCGTGTTCACCGACAAGACCCACTCCGAGCGCTACAACCGCAAGTGGGACATGCAGTTTGCCCCGAGCATCTGCCACGGCTGCTCCAGCGGCTGCAACATCAGCCCGGGCGAGCGCTACGGCGAACTGCGTCGGGTGGAAAACCGCTTCAACGGTTCGGTCAACCAGTACTTCCTGTGCGACCGCGGCCGCTTCGGCTATGGCTACGTCAACCGCAAGGATCGCCCACGCCAGCCACACCTGGCCGACGGCACCAAGCTGGGCCTGGACGCCGCCCTGGACAAGGCCGCCGACCTGCTGCGCGGCCGTACCATCGTCGGTATCGGCTCGCCACGCGCCAGCCTGGAAAGCAACTACGGCCTGCGTGAACTGGTCGGTGCCGAGTACTTCTACTCGGGCATGGAAGCCGGTGAACTGGCCCGCGTACGCCTGGCCCTGAACGTGCTGAACAACAGCCCGCTGCCGGTGCCGACCCTGCGCGACATCGAAGACCACGACGCCGTGTTCGTGCTCGGTGAAGACCTGACACAGACCGCTGCCCGCGTCGCCCTGGCCGTGCGCCAGGCCACCAAGGGCAAGGCCGAGGCCATGGCCGAAGCGATGAAGGTGCAGCCGTGGCTCGACGCCGCCGTGAAGAACATCGGCCAGCACGCGCTGTACCCGCTGTTCATCGCTTCGCTGGCTGAAACCAAGCTGGACGACGTTGCCGAAGAATGCGTGCACGCCGCCCCGGCCGACCTGGCCCGCATCGGTTTCGCCGTGGCCCACGCCATCGACCCGAGCGCTCCTGCCGTAGAAGGCCTGGACGCCGAAGCGAAAGCCCTGGCCCAGCGCATCGCCGACGCCCTGGTCGCGGCCAAGCGCCCACTGGTCGTGGCCGGTACCTCGCTGGCCGACCCGGCGCTGATCGAAGCCGCCGCCAACATCGCCAAGGCGCTGAAGCTGCGCGAGAAGAACGGCTCGCTGAGCCTGGTGGTGCCTGAAGCCAACAGCCTCGGCCTGGCCATGCTCGGTGGCGAGTCGGTCGATGCCGCGCTGGACGCGGTCATCAGCGGCAAGGCCGACGCCATCGTCGTGCTGGAAAACGACCTGTACGCCCGCGTACCGGCCGCCAAGGTCGATGCAGCCCTGGCCGCGGCCAAGGTAGTGATCGTTGCCGACCACTCGAAAACCCCGACTGTCGACCGCGCCCACCTGGTGCTGCCGGCCGCCTCGTTCGCCGAAGGCGACGGTACCCTGGTCAGCCAGGAAGGCCGCGCCCAGCGCTTCTTCCAGGTCTTCGACCCGCAATACCTGGACAGCAGCATCCAGATCCACGAAGGCTGGCGCTGGATGCACGCCCTGCGTGCCACCCTGCTGAACAAGCCGGTCGACTGGACCCAGCTGGACCACGTCACCAGCGCCTGCGCCGAAGCCGCCCCGCAACTGGCCGGCATCGTCAACGCCGCGCCAAGCGCCGCGTTCCGCATCAAGGGCATGAAACTGGCCCGTGAGCCGCTGCGCTACTCCGGCCGTACCGCCATGCGCGCCAACATCAGCGTGCACGAGCCGCGTACCCCGCAAGACAAGGACACCGCGTTCGCCTTCTCCATGGAAGGCTACTCGGGTTCGGCCGAACCACGCCAGCAGGTGCCGTTCGCCTGGTCGCCGGGCTGGAACTCGCCGCAAGCCTGGAACAAGTTCCAGGACGAGGTCGGTGGCCACCTGCGTGCCGGTGACCCGGGCGTACGCCTGATCGAATCGCAAGGCGACCGCCTGCACTGGTTCAACGCCATTCCGGGCGCCTTCAACCCGGCCCGTGGCACCTGGACTGCCGTACCGTTCTTCCACCTGTTCGGCAGCGAAGAAAGCTCCTCGCGCGCCGCCCCGGTGCAAGAGCGCACCCCGGCAGCCTACGTGGCCCTGGCCAAGTCCGAAGCCGACCGCCTGGGCGTCAACGACGGTGCCCTGCTGAGCCTGAACGTTGCCGGTGTGGCCCTGCGCCTGCCGCTGCGTATCAATGAAGAGCTGGGCGCTGGCCTGGTCGCGTTGCCGAAAGGCCTGGCCGGCATTCCGCCTGCCATCTTCGGTGCATCCGTCGAAGGTCTGCAGGAGGCAGCACAATGAGCTGGTTCACCCCCGAAGTGATCGATGTGATCCTGACCGTGCTGCGGGCCATCGTGGTCCTGCTGGCGGTGGTGGTCTGCGGCGCGCTGCTCAGCTTCGTCGAGCGCCGCCTGCTGGGCTGGTGGCAGGACCGTTACGGTCCGAACCGCGTCGGCCCGTTCGGCATGTTCCAGATCGCTGCCGACATGCTGAAGATGTTCTTCAAGGAAGACTGGAACCCGCCCTTCGTCGACCGCGTGATCTTCACCCTGGCACCGGTAGTGGCCATGAGCGCCCTGCTGATCGCCTTCGTGGTCATCCCGATCACCCCGACCTGGGGCGTCGCCGACCTGAACATCGGCCTGCTGTTCTTCTTCGCCATGGCCGGTCTGTCGGTCTACGCGGTGCTGTTCGCCGGCTGGTCGTCGAACAACAAGTACGCCCTGCTGGGCAGCTTGCGTGCCTCGGCACAGACCGTGTCGTACGAAGTGTTCCTGGGCCTGGCGCTGATGGGCGTGGTGGTGCAGGTGGGTTCGTTCAACATGCGCGACATCGTTGAATACCAGGCCCAGAACCTGTGGTTCATCATTCCGCAGTTCTTCGGCTTCTGCACCTTCTTCATCGCTGGCGTCGCCGTGACTCACCGTCACCCGTTCGACCAGCCAGAAGCGGAACAGGAACTGGCCGACGGCTACCACATCGAGTATGCCGGCATGAAATGGGGCATGTTCTTCGTCGGTGAGTACATCGGCATCATCCTCATCTCGGCGCTGCTGGTAACCTTGTTCTTCGGCGGCTGGCACGGCCCGTTCGGCATCCTGCCGCAACTGTCGTTCCTGTGGTTCGCGCTGAAGACCGCGTTCTTCATCATGCTGTTCATCCTGCTGCGCGCCTCGATCCCGCGCCCACGCTATGACCAGGTGATGGACTTCAGCTGGAAGTTCTGCCTGCCGCTGACCCTGATCAATTTGCTGGTGACCGCTGCGATCGTGCTCTACAACACGCCAGCCGTCGCGGCCCAGTGAGGATTTGACCCATGTTCAAGTATATCGGCGACATCGTTAAGGGCACCGGCACCCAGCTGCGCAGCCTGGCAATGGTGTTCTCCCACGGGTTCCGCAAGCGCGACACCCTGCAGTACCCCGAAGAACCCGTGTACCTGCCGCCGCGCTACCGCGGCCGCATCGTCCTCACCCGCGACCCCGATGGCGAGGAGCGCTGCGTAGCGTGCAACCTCTGCGCGGTGGCCTGCCCGGTCGGCTGCATCTCGCTGCAGAAGGCCGAGACCGAGGACGGCCGCTGGTACCCGGAGTTCTTCCGCATCAACTTCTCGCGCTGCATCTTCTGCGGCCTGTGTGAAGAAGCGTGCCCGACCACCGCGATCCAGCTGACTCCGGATTTCGAAATGGCCGAGTTCAAGCGTCAGGACCTGGTGTACGAGAAAGAAGATCTGCTGATCTCCGGCCCCGGCAAGAACCCTGACTACAACTTCTACCGTGTTGCCGGCATGGCAATCGCTGGCAAGCCGAAGGGCTCTGCACAGAACGAAGCCGAGCCGATCAACGTGAAGAGCTTGCTCCCATAAGGACAGAAAGATGGAATTCGCTTTCTACTTCGCATCCGGGATCGCCGTGGTCTCCACCCTTCGGGTGGTGACCGGCACCAACCCCGTGCACGCCTTGCTTTACCTGATCATTTCGCTGATTTCCGTGGCCATGATCTTCTTCGCCCTGGGTGCGCCGTTCGCCGGCGCCCTGGAAGTGATCGCCTACGCCGGCGCCATCATGGTGCTGTTCGTGTTCGTGGTGATGATGCTCAACCTCGGGCCGGCTTCGGTCGCCCAGGAACGGGGCTGGCTCAAGCCCGGTATCTGGGCCGGGCCGGTGATCCTCGCCGCCCTGCTGCTGCTGGAGCTGCTGTACGTGCTGTTCGTCACCCCGAGCGGCGCCGGCATCAGCGGTACCACCGTGGGCCCGAAAGAAGTCGGCATCAGCCTGTTCGGCCCCTACCTGCTGGTGGTCGAACTGGCTTCGATGCTGCTGCTGGCCGCGGCCGTCACCGCCTTCCACCTGGGCCGCAACGAGGCGAAGGAGTAAATCATGGGTGCTATCCCTCTCGAGCATGGTCTGGCAGTCGCCGGCATCCTGTTCTGCTTAGGTCTGGTTGGCCTGATGGTCCGCCGCAACATCCTCTTCGTGCTCATGAGCCTGGAAGTCATGATGAACGCCTCTGCCCTGGCGTTCGTCGTCGCCGGTGCCCGTTGGGTCCAGCCCGACGGCCAGGTGATGTTCATTCTGGTGATCAGCCTGGCAGCCGCCGAGGCCAGTATTGGCCTGGCCATCCTGCTGCAGCTGTATCGCCGCTTCCACACTCTCGACATCGATGCTGCCAGTGAGATGCGCGGATGAACCTTCTCTTCCTGACTTTCGTCTTCCCCCTCGTCGGCTTCCTGCTGCTGTCGTTCTCGCGCGGGCGGTTCTCGGAGAACCTGTCCGCCCTGATCGGCGTCGGCTCGGTAGGCCTTTCGGCCGCCACCGCCGCCTACGTCATCTGGCAATTCAACGTCGCCCCGCCTGAGGGCGGCGCGTACAGCCAGCTGCTGTGGCAGTGGATGTCGGTGGACGGCTTCGCGCCGAACTTCACCCTGTACCTGGACGGCCTGTCGGTCACCATGCTCGGCGTGGTCACCGGTGTCGGCTTCCTGATCCACCTGTTCGCCTCCTGGTACATGCGTGGCGAAGCCGGCTACTCGCGCTTCTTCGCGTATACCAACCTGTTCATCGCCAGCATGCTGTTCCTGGTGCTGGGCGACAACCTGCTGTTCATCTACTTCGGCTGGGAAGGCGTGGGCCTGTGCTCGTACCTGTTGATCGGTTTCTACTACAGCAACCGCAACAACGGTAACGCGGCACTCAAGGCATTCATCGTCACCCGTATCGGCGACGTGTTCATGGCCATCGGCCTGTTCATCCTGTTCGTCCAGCTGGGTACCCTGAACGTGCAGGAACTGCTGGTGCTGGCCCCGCAGAAGTTCCAGGCTGGCGACACCTGGATGGTGCTGGCAACCCTGATGCTGCTGGGTGGTGCGGTCGGTAAATCGGCCCAGCTGCCACTGCAGACCTGGCTGGCCGACGCGATGGCCGGCCCTACTCCGGTCTCCGCACTGATCCACGCGGCAACCATGGTGACCGCGGGCGTGTACCTGATCGCCCGTACCAACGGCCTGTTCCTGCTGGCGCCGGACATCCTGCACCTGGTAGGCGTGGTCGGTGGCGTGACCCTGCTACTGGCCGGCTTCGCCGCGCTGGTACAGACCGACATCAAGCGTATCCTCGCCTACTCGACCATGAGCCAGATCGGCTACATGTTCCTGGCCCTGGGCGTTGGCGCCTGGGACGCGGCGATCTTCCACCTGATGACCCACGCCTTCTTCAAGGCCCTGCTGTTCCTTGCCTCCGGTGCGGTGATCGTTGCCTGCCACCACGAGCAGGACATCTTCAAGATGGGCGGCCTGTGGAAGAAACTGCCGCTGGCCTACGCCAGCTTCGTGGTCGGTGGCGCTGCCCTGGCTGCCCTGCCGATCGTGACCGTGGGCTTCTACTCCAAGGACGAGATCCTCTGGGAAGCCTTCGCCAGCGGCAACACCGGCCTGCTGTACGCCGGCCTGGTCGGTGCGTTCATGACCTCGCTGTACACCTTCCGCCTGATCTTCATCGCCTTCCACGGCGAAGC
Organism: Pseudomonas asiatica; assembly: GCF_040214835.1. Classification (NCBI taxonomy): domain Bacteria; kingdom Pseudomonadati; phylum Pseudomonadota; class Gammaproteobacteria; order Pseudomonadales; family Pseudomonadaceae; genus Pseudomonas; species Pseudomonas asiatica. The sequence goes on from NZ_CP157874.1 coordinate 3,883,842, forward strand.
CAAGACCGAAGCCCACGCTGGCCACGGCATCAGCCACTGGCTGCCGCTGGGCGTGCTGATCGTGCTGTCGACCTTCGTCGGCGCCTGGATAACCCCGCCGCTGGCAGGTGTGCTGCCTGAAAGCGCCGGCCACGCCGGTGGCGAAGCCAAGCATGCGCTGGAGCTCACTTCGGGCGCCATCGCCATCGCCGGTATCCTGCTGTCAGCCCTGCTGTTCCTGGGCAAGCGCCGCTTCGTCAGCGCCGTCGCCAACAGCGGTATCGGTCGTGTCCTGTCGGCCTGGTGGTTCGCCGCCTGGGGCTTCGACTGGATCTACGACAAGCTGTTCGTCAAACCTTACCTGCTGATCAGCCACATCCTGCGCAAGGACCCGGTTGACCGCAGCATCGGCCTGATCCCTCGCCTGGCTCGCGGCGGCCACGTCGCCATGAGCAAGACCGAGACCGGCCAGCTGCGCTGGTACACCGCTTCGATCGCCGTTGGCGCAGTGCTGGTACTCGGCGCTGTGGTAGTGGCCGCGGTATGACCATGAACCTTGTGAACCTTGCGACCCTGCAAAAGGAAACGAACCCGTCATGATTTTGCCTTGGCTGATCCTGATCCCCTTCATCGGCGGCTTCCTGTGCTGGCTGGGTGAGCGCTTCGGCGCCACCCTGCCGCGCTGGATCGCGCTGCTGACCATGTCCCTGCTGCTCGGCATCGGCCTGTGGCTGTGGGGTAACGGCGACTACACCCTGGCCCCCGCTCCGGGCGCCGAGCCTGCCTGGGCCCTGGAATACAAAGTCCAGTGGATCCAGCGCTTCGGCATCAGCATCCACCTGGCCCTCGACGGCCTGTCGCTGCTGATGATCCTGCTCACCGGCCTGCTCGGTGTGCTGTCGGTACTGTGCTCCTGGAAAGAGATCCAGCGTCACGTCGGCTTCTTCCACCTCAACCTGATGTGGATCCTCGGCGGCGTGGTCGGTGTGTTCCTGGCCCTGGACCTGTTCCTGTTCTTCTTCTTCTGGGAAATGATGCTGGTGCCGATGTACTTCCTCATCGCGCTCTGGGGTCACAGCTCGTCGGACGGCAAGAAGACCCGGATCTACGCGGCGACCAAGTTCTTCATCTTCACCCAGGCCAGCGGCCTGATCATGCTGGTGGCGATCCTCGGCCTGGTGCTGGTCAACTACACCAACACCGGCGTGATCACCTTCAACTACAGCGACCTGCTCAAGGCCGAACTGCCAGCCGGTACCGAGTACCTGCTGATGCTGGGCTTCTTCATCGCCTTCGCGGTGAAGCTGCCGGTGGTGCCGTTCCACTCCTGGCTGCCTGACGCTCACGCCCAGGCACCGACCGCAGGCTCCGTGGACCTGGCCGGTATCTTGCTGAAGACTGCGGCCTACGGCCTGCTGCGCTTCGCCCTGCCGCTGTTCCCGAACGCCTCGGCCGAGTTCGCGCCAATCGCCATGACCCTGGGCCTGATCGGTATCTTCTACGGTGCCTTCCTGGCCTTCGCGCAAACCGACATCAAGCGCCTGGTCGCCTTCTCCAGCGTCTCGCACATGGGCTTCGTGCTGATCGGTATCTACTCCGGCAGCCAGCAGGCCCTGCAAGGCGCGGTGATCCAGATGCTGGCCCACGGCCTGTCCGCTGCCGCGCTGTTCATCCTGGCCGGCCAGCTGTACGAGCGCCTGCATACCCGTGACATGCGCCAGATGGGTGGCCTGTGGCACCGCATCGCCTACCTGCCGGCCATCAGCCTGTTCTTCGCCGCCGCCTCCCTGGGCCTGCCCGGTACCGGCAACTTCGTCGGCGAGTTCCTGATCCTGATCGGCAGCTTCGCCAGCGTGCCGTGGATCACCGTGATCGCCACCACTGGCCTGGTGTTCGGTTCGGTGTACTCGCTGATCATGATCCACCGCGCCTACTTCGGCCCGGCCAAGACCGACACCGTGCTGGCCGGCATGGACGGTCGCGAGCTGATCATGGTCCTGGGTCTGGCGGTACTGCTGATCCTGCTGGGCGTGTATCCGCAGCCGTTCCTCGACACCTCTGCCGCCACCATGAGTGGTGTGCAGCAGTGGCTCGGTTCCGCTTTCACTCAACTCGCTTCGGCCCGGTAAGAGCGCTATGGAATTCACCACTCAACACTTCATCGCATTGGCGCCGATGCTGATCACCACCATCACCACGGTGGTGGTGATGCTGGCGATCGCCTGGAAGCGCAACCACTCGCAGACCTTCCTGCTGTCCACCGTGGGCCTCAACCTGGCCCTGCTGTCGATCCTGCCGGCGCTGAAGGTTGCGCCGCTGGCGGTCACCCCGCTGATCACCATCGACAAGTTCGCCTGCCTGTACATGGCGATCATCCTGGTGGCGACGCTGGCCTGCGTCACCCTCGCCCACGCCTACCTCGGCGAAGGCTCCAAGGGCTTCCCGGGCAACCGTGAAGAACTGTACCTGCTGCTGCTGATGTCGGCCCTCGGTGGCCTGGTGCTGGTCAGCGCCAACCACCTTGCCGGCCTGTTCATCGGCCTGGAGCTGCTGTCGGTACCGGTCTACGGCCTGGTGGCGTATGCCTTCTTCAACAAGCGCTCGCTGGAAGCCGGCATCAAGTACATGGTGCTGTCGGCCGCTGGCTCGGCCTTCCTGCTGTTCGGCATGGCCCTGCTGTACGCCGACGCCGGCAGCCTGAGCTTCGACCAGATCGGCAAGGCCCTGGCCGCCACCAGCATGCCAAGCCTGGTGGCCCAGCTGGGCCTGGGCATGATGCTGGTCGGCCTGGCCTTCAAGCTGTCGCTGGTACCGTTCCACCTGTGGACCCCGGACGTGTACGAAGGCGCCCCGGCACCAGTCGCCGCCTTCCTGGCCACCGCCAGCAAGGTCGCGGTGTTCGCCGTGGTCGTGCGCCTGTTCATGCTCTCCCCTGCTGCCAGCAGCGGCGTGCTGAGCACGGTACTGGCGGTGATTGCCGTGGCCTCGATCCTGATCGGTAACCTGCTGGCACTGACCCAGAGCAACCTCAAGCGCCTGCTCGGTTACTCGTCCATCGCCCACTTCGGTTACCTGGTCATCGCCCTGGTCGCCAGCAAGGGCCTGGCCCTGGAAGCCATGGGCGTGTACCTGGTCACCTACGTGATCACCAGCCTGGGCGCCTTCGGCGTCATCACCCTGATGTCCTCGCCTTACGGCGGCCGTGACGCCGATGCACTGTACGAGTACCGCGGCCTGTTCTGGCGCCGTCCGTATCTGACTGCGGTACTGACCGTGATGATGCTGTCGCTGGCGGGCATCCCGCTCACCGCCGGCTTCATCGGCAAGTTCTACATCATTGCCACTGGCGTCGAGTCGCACCTGTGGTGGCTGGTCGGTGCCCTGGTGATCGGTAGCGCCATCGGTGTCTACTACTACCTGCGCGTCATGGTCACCCTGTACCTGGTCGAGCCGAACCTGCGTCGCCACGACGCCCCGCTGAAGTGGGAACAGCGCACCGGCGGCGTCATGCTGCTGGCCATCGCCATTCTCGCCTTCGTGCTGGGTGTGTACCCGCAACCGCTGCTGGAAATGGTCCAGCAAGCCGGCCTGCAACTGATCGGCTGATCGCACCGGCAAAACAAGACACCCCGCTCATGCGGGGTGTTTTTTTATCTGCGCGCTTTTTATCCGTGAGCATGAAGGCTCATTCACCAGAGTTGTCCTGGGCGGCCCCCGGCAGCGCTGCCTTGCGTAAATCACCATTGGCCGAGGGCAGGTACACTTCCGGGTTGGGCATGCCGCTGGGCGAGAGTTCATGGGTCATTTCGAACTCGGCGCGCACCGACCAGCCACATGCCTCGTTGCTGCATTGCAAATAGGCGATCCGCAGGAAAATATGACGCCCTTCACTGGTGCGTATGCGCATCCGGCTGTGGCAATGCGGGCAAACCAGCTTGTATGTACTCACGGCAAGTACCTGCAAGCATTGTTCAGGCTTACCTTCTGTGAGAATAGTCGTCCGGTTTTATCAGTATTGGCTGCATATATAGGTGTATTCTTCAGTTTGATGCTTCTCATTGCAGGAACGCTCCTTAAAACGCAGGGCTGTATTCATAGCGAGTAGTTTAAGCCCATGGAATATCATTAAACCAGTCATGGATATTTGTTATGAGTACCCACGTACTTGCTTCGGTGCTGACCCGGCTGAAGCTTCTGACCGCTACGGAATCTGACGCCGAGCTGTCCAGAGCGCTTTCGATCAGCCCGCAGACATTGAGCAGCTGGAAGGTGCGCGACAGCATTCCTTATTCACTCTGCATAGACATTGCCAAGCAATACGCATGCTCACTGGACTGGCTTCTGCTGGGTGAACCCGAACGACATCGCGCAGGCCTGGACGAAGACGGCTGGGAACACGACATGCTCGCGCGCCTGCGCACCTTGTCGCTTGCCGATCGCCAGGCCGTTCTCCTGCTGGTCCAGGACAAGCAACGCATCCAGCAGCTGGAACGGCAATTGAGCGCGCTGACCAGTCGCTTGCCCAATGCCGCCAGCGGCTAGCCCCGGCGGCGCCAGCGCTGGATGAGTTCGCGCGGGTCCAGCGTATCCAGCCAGACCATCACCTTGAGGCTGATGGGGATCACCACCACGGCAGCCACGAACGCCGCCATGCCACGGCTCAGCAGGGGCACCAGTGACGAGACCAGCGGCTCGAACAGGTGACCCACCCCCACGGTCACGAATACCAGCAACAGTTTCTTGCCCAGCGTCAGGCGCCTGGCCTTGTTGGTGATCAACCGGTCGCGCGCCGCGCTCACCAGCAAAGCCCCCAGCAGCGCAGCAAACAGGACATTGCCATCCACGCCCAGCAACTCCACCAGTGCCGGGGCCAGGCTGTCGAAAACAGATTCTTCAGTCATGGGCAGCCCCTCGGTGTGCGGCGGGCAGGTAGGCGGTCGAGCCCAGGCTATGCATGACCGCGGCTTCGACAAAGCGGATGTAGCACACCCGCAATGCACGCCCCTGGTCATGCCCGGCCACATCCTCGAGGCGCTTGTAGCCCCGTTCTCGCAACACCGCGCGCCAGCGCGCGAACTCGCGTGCCGCGTCGATGGCCGCGCAGCGTGCGGCCACTTCCAGCGCAGCCTCACTGACAGGCCGCTGCAGCTTCAGGCGCTCACGCAACCTGCCCAGGTCCACCCGTGGCCAGAACGGGTCATGGCAGTCGGCAAAACGCGGTAACCGAGGATCGTTGCCCATGCTTCACCCCCTCACTGCTCGGCCAGCATGCCGTAGCGAATGGCCTTGATCACCGCAGCCACCCGCGTGGGCACATCGAACTTGCGCAGGATGTTCGACACATGGAAGTTCACCGTCGATTCCTTGCATTCCAGGATCCGGCCAATCTCCCACGAGCTCTTGCCGTAGGCACACCACAACAGCACTTGCCGTTCACGTGGCGTCAGGCGAACCGGGGCGTCCGCCAGGGGTTGCTGCGAGTTTCGTGCGTTGTCAGTCATGTTTGAACTCCACGGGTGATTGAGCGAGGCATCGCTGCCGGTCTGCAATCACCTTACGAAGCGCGGGTCGCCCTGCTCCATCGCTACGGCTTGTAAAGAACTTTCGTACAAAACCCTCTGACGAAGGTTGCGCGATATTTGTCGACTTTCCTCGTGCTCCAAGCGGCATTTCGCTCGTCTCAACGCCGTTGTCCATTCGCCTTTCGCCTGGAGTCGTACAATGCGTTGCGTTTTGCCCCCACCATCCTGCCTCGGCCTGCTGGCTGCTTTCGCTGCCTCCCAGCCCGCCCTGGCGGCACCCTCGGTCGAGTTGGGCCAGGTGCTGATCACCGATGAGGAGCAGAACGACCTGACCGCCGCCAGCGAACGCCTGCACGAAGTGCCGGGCGCCAGCAACCTGGTGGACATGCAGCGTGTAGGGCAAGGCCGGGTTGCCAGCAACCAGGATGTACTTGCCTACCAGCCCGGGGTGTTCGCCCAATCGGCGGGCAACGATGGCATCAAGCTGTCGATCCGCGGTTCGGGCATCAACCGCGCACCGGGGGCCCACGGTTCCGGGGTGTACACGATGTTCGACGGCCTGCCCCTGACCGGCCCGGGCGGTACGCCCTACGAGCTGTTCGAGCCGCTGTGGCTGAGCCGCGCCGAAGTGCTGCGCGGCGCCAACGGCTTCGACCAGGGGGCCCTCGCCCTTGGCGGTGCAATCAACTACGTCACCCATACCGGCTACGACGCCGCGCCGCTGCAGGTGCGCTACGAAGTCGGCAGCCGCGGCTACCAGCATCGGCACATCAGCTCGGGGCAGGTGCTGGGCAACCTCGACTACTACGTGGCCCTGACCGATTCGGAATATGACGGCTACCAGGCGCACAGCAGCGGCAGCGCCAAGGGGGTTGCCGCCAACGTCGGCTACCGCTTCAACCCGAACCTGGAAACCCGCTTCTACCTGCGCTACCGGGAAACCGAGAACGAGTTGGCCGGGCGCCTGACCAAGGAGCAGATCAAGCACCACCCCCGCGCCGCGAACCCGGCCTACCTGGCCCGCGACGACAGCCGCCCGCAACCGGGCAGTACCTGGGTGGGCAACAAGACCACCTTTTACCTCGACGACGATGCGCGCCTGGAAGCTGGCCTGGTCTACCACGACTACCCGATGGACCTGCGCGAAGGCCCGATGCGCCTGAAGGTGGCCTATACCGATGTGAGCGGCACCTTGAACTACTTCCGCCGCGACACCCTGTTCGGCCACGAGAGCAAGACCACCGTCGGCTGGCGCACCACCAAGCACCTGCCCAACAGCGGTGCTTCGCAGTTCACCCGCAATGGCGACGTGTTCGGTGAGCGCACCCGCGACTTCACCTACCAGGGCTCGGACACCGTGCTGCATGTGGGCAATGACCTGGAGCTGGTACCGAACCTGTGGCTGACCACTGGCCTGGCGATGATCTATACCCGCCGTGAAAGTGATGTCACTTACCACCCTGCCGGGGGCGGCAAAGTGAGCCAGCATGACTGGGACTATGCACCACGCCTGGGGCTGCGCTATGACATCAGCCCGGACCTGCAGGTGTACGGCAACCTGAGCCGCTCGGTCGAACCACCCCATCCCTGGGCCCTGATCTGGAGTGCGCCCACAGCCAACCAACCGATCGAAATGCAAAACCAGACGGCCACCACACTGGAACTGGGCACACGCGGCGAATCGGCATTGGGGCATTGGGACCTGGCGTGGTACTACTCGCAGGTTCGCCATGAATTGCTGGCGGTGGAGATCGTGCAAGGCGCTCCGGCCAAGGAATTCAACGCCAGCGCCACCGTGCACCAAGGCGTGGAAGCCGGCCTCGACAGTACCCTGTGGGAACGTGCCGGTACTGGCAGGCTGAGCCTGCGCCAGGCCTATACCTTCAGTGACTTCCACTACCGCGATGACGACAAGTTCGGCGACAACCGCCTGCCGGGCATTCCGATGCACTACTACCAGGCCGAGCTGCGCTATGACTGGCCGAGCGGTTTCTACGCCGGGGTGAACACGCAGATGGCGTCGAAGGTGCAGGTGGACTACGCCAACAGCTACCACGCCGATGAATATGCCTTGCTCGGCGCACGCCTGGGCTGGGATTCACCGAAACAGGACTGGCAGACCTGGCTGGACCTGCGCAACCTCACCAACAAGCGTTATGCGGCGACGGTGACACCTGGCTACAACGATGCTGGAAAGGATGAGGCCCGTTCGACGCCGGGCGAAGGCTTTGGCGTGTATGCCGGGGTTTCCTACAGCTTCCGCTAATCCGCTGCGCACAGCTTTTTGTAGGAGCGGCCTTGTGTCGCGAAAGGGCTGCGCAGCAGCCCCGGCAATTTATGTTGCGAAGCTGAAATCCTGGGGCTGCTGCGCAGCCCTTTCGCGACACAAGGCCGCTCCTACAGGGTTCGTGCGCTCAGCGATGATTGCTCAAGGCAGGTCAAACTGCCCTGTTCAACTTCACCCAGGAAGCGAACTTGTCGATAAACGCCTGCAAGAACGGTCGGGTCTTGTCACTGAGCTTGCCCGCATCGTCGAACAGGCTAGCCGCGCCGCCAATGTAGGCCTCGGGCATCTGCATGCACGGCATGTCCAGAAACACCAGCGACTGGCGCACGGCATGGTTGGCGCCAAACCCACCAATGGCACCAGGCGACACACTGACCACTGCCGCCGGCTTGCCACTCCAGGCGCTTTGCCCGTAAGGCCGCGAGCCCACATCGATGGCATTCTTCAGGCCGCCAGGTACCGAGCGGTTGTACTCCGGGGTGACGAACAGCACTGCATCACTGCGGCGGATCTCGTCGCGAAAACGCTTCCACGCTTCCGGCAGCGCTTCGGCCTCGACATCCTCGTTGTACAACGGCAAATCGCCAATCTCGACGATTTTCAGGGCAAGGCTGGACGGCGCCAGCTCCGAGAGTGCGCGGGCGATCTTGCGGTTGTAGGAGTCCTTGCGCAAGCTACCGACGACCACTGCTACCGAATACACCTGGCTCATGGCAATTTCCAACCTCTGCTGGGTAAAGGGACGTTGTAGTTATAGATGACCGTTCCTCGGCGCTTTGGTTTTTTTTCCGCGGGGCGAAAACTTCCGACGCTGTTCCACGGTCTATGCCTGCAGACATTTCCCACGTAATTCAGAGGTTTCCACCCAAATGGCAGCAGTAATGGTCGGCCAATTCCACGCCCGTGACGCCGAAGGCCGCATCTACCCCGTGCACGAGTTCCAGGAATCGACCCTGCAAACCGACGGCAGCACGCTGGGCGCCCCCATCACCACCTATCGCCTGGCCATCGGCGACAAGGTCAACCACCTGGGTGAAAACCGCTTCGAACTGGCGCGCAGCGGCGTCGAGATCATTCGCATTCCTTGATGCAATCCACCGTGTAGCGGCCGCTTTCGTTCTGCAGGCCGTGCACGTCGGCGACGAAACCTGGGAAGCCCTGGTTGAACGCCCGGGCGAACGCCAGGTAATCGACTATCGAGCGGGTCGCCTCGGTGAACCGCTCCCCCGGCATGATCAAAGGAATACCAGGCGGGTACGGCACCAGCATCACCGCCGCCACTCGCCCCAGCAGCGCCTCGATCGGCACCGCCTCCACCTCACCGCGCACCATCTGGTCATAGGCCCGGGCCGGGCTCACGGCTACCTCCGGCAAACGCGTGAACAGCCGCTTCAGCTGCTTGGCCGTGGCATTGGCGCGGTAGCAGCCATGCAACTGGTCGCACAGGTCGCGCAGGCCCATGCCCTGGTAGCGTGAGGCATCGGCAGACACCACACTCGGCAGGCAGTTGCTCAGGGCGGTATTGCCGTCATAGTGGCGCTTGAACTCCAGCAACTCGGTGAGCAAGGTGCTCCACTTGCCCTTGGTGATGCCCATGGAGAACAGCACCAGGAAGCTGTACAGGCCGGTTTTCTCCACCACCAGCCCCCGCTCCCAGAGGAACTTGCTGACCACTGCCGCCGGGATGCCATGCTCGCCCAGCGCACCGCCCGCGCTCAGGCCTGGCATTACCAGGGTCACCTTCAGCGGGTCGAGCAGCACATAGTCGTCCGCCACTTCGCCAAAGCCATGCCACTCCGCCCCCGGCTGCAGCAGCCAGTCCTGAGCGGCCAGGCGGTGGATGCCTTCGGCGCTCGGCGGCTGCCAGATGCTGAACCACCAGTCGTCGGCGGCGATGTGCTCGCGCAGGTTGGCCAGGGCACGGCGAAAGCTCAGCGCCTCGTCGAACATTTCTTGCAGCAGCGAACGCCCGGCCGGCCCTTCCATCATGGTCGAGGCCACGTCCAGCGAAGCGAGAATGCTGTACTGCGGCGAGGTCGAGATGTGCATCATGAACGCTTCGTTGAAGCGGTCACGGTCCAGCTGGCGCCTGGCCCCGTCCTGCACATGAATCATCGAGGCCTGGCTGAACGCGGCCAACAGCTTGTGGGTGGAATGGGTGCTGAACACCAGCGGGCTGTCTGCCGCGCAGGCCGTGCCCATGGCATAGCGCCCGGTGAAGAACTCGTGGAACGCCGCATAGGCGAACCAGGCCTCGTCGAAGTGCAGCACCTCGACACTGGCGCCCAGGGTCTGCTTGATCAAGCCGGCGTGGTAGCACAGGCCGTCGTAGGTGGAGTTGGTCACCACCGCCAGCTTGATGCGCTGCCCGCGATCACGGGCGAGAGGGTTGGCCTGGATCTTCGCCTGGATCGCCTCGGGGCTGAACTCGCTGAGCGGGATCGGGCCGATGATCCCGAGTTCGTTGCGCTCGGGGCACAGATAGAGGGGGATGGCACCGGTCATGATGATCGCGTGCACCACCGACTTGTGGCAGTTGCGGTCCACCAGCACCAGGTCGTCGCGGCCGACCATGGCGTGCCAGACGATCTTGTTGGCCGTGGAGGTGCCGTTGATGACGAAGAAGGTATGGTCGGCGCCAAAGTTGCGCGCAGCCCTGGCTTCGGCTTCGGCCAAGGGGCCGGTGTGATCGAGCAGCGAGCCCAGCTCCGGCACGGAAACGGACAGGTCCGAGCGCAGTGTGTTTTCCCCGAAGAACTGGTGAAAGGCCTGGCCCACCGGGCTTTTGCGATAGGCCACGCCGCCGCCGTGGCCCGGGGTGTGCCAGGAATAGTTGGACTGCGCGGTGTGCTGCACCAGGGCCTTGAAGAACGGCGGCAGCAGGCCGTCGAGGTAGATATGTGCGGCACGCGCCACCTGGCGCGCAAGAAACGGCACGGTGTCTTCGAACAGGTAGAGGATGCCGCGCAGCTGGTTGAGCTCGCTCATGGCTTCGGCGGGGGCGTTTTCCAGGGTCACCTGTTCGCCCAGGGCGAAAATCGGCAGGTTGGGGGCACGCAGGCGGGCCAGGCGGATCAGCTCGGCCATGTTCTGCAGCAGGTGGGTATTCTCGCCGACGCCCTCGGCGGCAACCAGCATGCAGGCCAGGCCATGGTGGGTGGCGGCGACCAGGCAGGCCTCGGCATGGTCGGCGGCGGCGAGGATGGCAAAGCCGTCCTGACGCAGTTCCTCGGCGATGCCCCGCACACGCTCGCCAGCGACGCTGTCGGCCTTGATGGCGCGATGCACGATGAGGATGGGGAACTTGAGGTCCTTGTACATCAGGTGGCTACCTCCGAAGGACATGGCGTCCATTTCAGGGTAGTTGAGCCTTGTATTGCCTGTGCAGGCCTCTTCGCGGGCGAACCCGCTCCCACAGGGACCGCATTGCATTCAAGGCCAGTCGATTTCCTGTGGGAGCGGGTTCACCCGCGAAAGGGCCGGAGCAGGCGAAAGATCAGCCAGCAGGTGTCTCGGTCAGAGCCTGCCACATGGATGGCCCACCCGCCGACTTGGCAATGGCCGCCAGGCGCTCGGCATGCGCCTCCAGCTCCTCGGCACTGGCCATGATCACCCGCCCGGGCGCCCGCCCGGTAATACGGCGAATCTCGCTGCCACCAGCACCCGCCCCTTCATCCCCGGCCTCTGCCCCATGCCCGGCCAGCGACAGGCTGGTCTGGCCACCGGTCATTGCCAGGTAGACGTCAGCCAGCAGTTCCGAGTCGAGCAATGCGCCGTGCAGCTCACGGCCCGAGTTGTCGATGTCGTAGCGTTTGCACAGCGCATCCAGGCTGTTGCGCTGCCCCGGGTGGCGCGAGCGCGCCAGCAGCAGGGTGTCGAGGATGGTGCAATGCTGCGAAATATCCGCGCGGTCCTGCTGGCCCAGCAAGGCAAATTCGTTGTTGATGAAGCCAACGTCGAACGCCGCGTTGTGGATGACCAGCGTGGCGCCCTGGATGAACTCGAAGAACTCCTCGGCAACATCGCCAAAGCGTGGTTTGCCGACCAGGAAGGCATCGGTGATGCCGTGGACGTTGATGGCGCCCTCGTCACTCTCGCGGTCCGGCTGCAGGTAGACGTGGAAGTGCCGCCCGGTCAGGCGCCGGCCGATGACCTCGACACAGCCGATCTCGATGATCCGGTGGCCTTCGCTGACCGGCATACCCGTGGTTTCGGTATCGAGAATGACGAACCGTTTATCTTGCTGCTGCTCCACGCGGGGCGCTCCAACTTGCATCAGTTACAAAGGCCGGAATTGTACCCCAGCTCAACGCTTGGCGCGCACCTCATCGACCCCACGGTTGGCCAGCTGGTCGGCGCGTTCGTTGCCGGGGTGGCCGATATGCCCGCGCACCCACTTCCAGGTCACCTTGTGGCGGTTGACCTGCTCATCCAGCTGCTGCCACAGGTCGGCGTTCTTCACCGGCTCCTTGGCCGCGGTTTTCCAGCCGCGCTTCTTCCAGTTGGTCATCCATTCGTTGATGCCCTTCATCACGTACTGCGAGTCGGTGGTCAGCACCACTTCGCATTCGCGCTTCAGCGCCATCAAGCCCTGGATCGCGGCCATCAGTTCCATGCGGTTGTTGGTGGTTTCGCGTTCGCCGCCCCACAGTTCCTTCTCGACGCCCTTGTAGATCATAAGGACGCCCCAGCCGCCAGGGCCAGGGTTGCCCTTGCAGGCACCATCGGTAAACATCTCGACGCTTTCGCTCATGTACCACTCATGTTCAGTGCTTTTCAGTATCCGGGTTGGCCGCCGCGCGGTTGACCTTGGCCAGTGGCAGCGGCAGCAGCTTGCCCATCGGTTCGCGACGCTCCTGGCGCAACGGCCGCAGGCCCACCACCATCTTGCGCGCTACCAGCAGGTACACCCCGCCACCGGAGCCCTGCCAACCGCCGGCCACCCGTTCCCAGCCCGCCAGGCGCTGCTGCCAGGCCGGTGAGGCAAGCGGCGGACGATAGCACCCGAAGCGGCGTTTCTCCAGCGCGAAGCCCAGCAGGTTGAGCCAGTCGCCCACCCGTGACGGCGAGATGCAACGGGCCTTGCGCAAGGCGCCGTGGCTGAAGAAATGGCGCATGCCCCAGCTGCTCCAGGGGTTGATCCCGACGATCAGCAGGTGCCCGCCAGGGCGCACCGCGCTGGCCGCCTCGCGCAGCAGGCCGTGGGGCGAAAGGCAGAAATCCAGGCCATGCTGCAGCACCACCACGTCGGCGGCGTGCTCGCTCAGCGGCCAGGCCTGCTCCTCGCAGACAATCTCCACCCCCGGCAGCGGTGCACCGAGGCGCACGTTGCGCTGCACCTGGGGCGCGCTGGGCGGTGGCTCGGCGCAGGGCCCGTAGTGCACAAGGTAACCCCCGAAGAAGCGCCCGAGCTCTTCTTCCAGCAGTTTTTCCTCCTCCTTGAGCATCAGTTGGCCGAGTGGGCCGTTGAACCACTCACGGGCCAGGCTGATCAGCTTGACCCAGTCCGGGTCGGCCTGGGCAAAGGCTTGGTCGGTCATTGCGCTCTCCCTCGAAGGTTCTCGCACCGCGCCATCGCGGATAAGATGCCTTCATGTGCCACGCTAGGCGAATCGGATCCGCACCATGATACAGATCGATGCTCTCCCCGCTTTCTCCGACAACTACATCTGGTTGTTACAGGATACTGCCAAACGCCGCTGCGCGGTGGTCGATCCGGGTGACGCCGGCCCAGTGGAACGCTGGCTATCGGCCAACCCCGGCTGGGTACTGAGCGACATCCTGGTCACCCACCACCACAACGACCACGTCGGCGGCGTGGAACGGCTCAAGCAACTGACCGGCGCGCGGGTTTGCGGCCCGGCCCACGAGCGCATTCCCTGCCGTGACCTGGCGCTGGACGAAGGTGACCAGGTGACCGTGCTTGGCGTGACCTTCCAGGTGCTGGCCGTGCCCGGCCATACCCTGGGGCATATCGCCCTGTTCAGCGACCAGCCGGCAACGCCGGTGCTGTTCAGTGGCGACACGCTGTTCGCCGCCGGTTGCGGGCGCATGTTCGAAGGCACCCCCGAACAGATGCAGCCAGCCCTCGCCCGCCTGGCAGCCCTGCCAGAGCAGACCGAGGTGTACTGCGCCCACGAATACACCCTGAGCAACCTGCGTTTCGCCAAGGCGGTGGAACCCGAGAACCCGCACGTTCAGCAGCGGTTCGAGGACGTTACCCGTTTGCGTGCCGACAATCGCATCACATTGCCATCAACGATCGGTTTGGAGCGCCTGACCAACCCCTTCCTGCGCACCTCTGAAACATTAGTTAAACAAAAAGCAGACGAATGGAAGGGACATTCAAACCCCTCGCATGTCGCTGTTTTTGCTGCCTTGAGGTCTTGGAAGGACACCTTCTGATAACCTCAAGATATATCGCAAGCGATGGTCAAAGGTTGACCAGGCCCGGAGCGGTTTCTAGAATCGCCGAAATTTTTCGCCCGGAAACCTGTGTCAGCCGATGTCTTCCCGAAGCCGCAGAACCTCTCATTCCGTCGCCCTGACGCGCCTGGCCCAAATCAGTGCGCTGGCCCTGGCCGCCACTTTGGTGGGCTGCCAGAGCACCCGTCAGCTCGACGAATCCGATAGCGTTCGCGCTCACAACTACCAGGCGCGGATCAAACACAAGCCTTCACCGTTGCTGGTCAAGCCGGCCGAGCAGGCGCCACAGGACGTATGGGAACGCATGCGCCAGGGCTTTGCCCTGCAGGACAACATCGACGTCAACCCGCGCATCGAGCAGCAGCGCCTGTGGTTCGCCAGCAACCCAAGCTACATCGAAAGCGCCGGCGAGCGTGGCAGCCTCTACCTGCACTACATCGTCGAGCGCCTCGAGGAACGCGACATGCCGCTGGAACTGGCCCTGCTGCCAGCCATCGAGAGCGCCTACAACCCGATGGCCTACTCGCGCGCCCATGCCGCGGGGATGTGGCAGTTCATTCCGTCCACCGGCCGCCACTTCAATCTGCGCCAGACCAACTTCTACGATGGCCGTCGCGACGTGACCGCCTCGACCAACGCCGCCCTGGACTACCTCAGCCGCCTGCACGACATGTTCAACGGCGACTGGCTGCTGGCCCTGGCTGCCTACAACGCCGGCGAAGGCACAGTCAGCCGCGCCATCGAGCGCAACGAACGGCTCGGCCTGCCCACCGACTACTGGAACCTGCCGCTGCCGCAGGAAACCCGCGACTACGTGCCCAAGCTGCTGGCCCTGTCGCAGGTGGTACTCACGCCGGAAGCCTATGGCGTGAACCTGAACCCGATCGCCAACGAACCCTACTTCGAGGCGGTGGCCATCAACGACCGCCTCGACCTGTCGCGGGTAGCGGCCTTCGCCAACATCGACGAAGACGAGCTGATCCAGCTCAACCCGGCATTCAAGAAGCGCATGACCGTGGATGGCCCGCAGCAGCTGCTGGTACCCACCGCCAAGGCGCAGCTGCTGAGCGACAGCCTGTCCAACCTCAAGCCCGAGCAACTGGTCAGCCTGCAGCCGAACAAGGCGGTGTTCGCCCGCGCCGTGGCCGAAGCCAAGGCCCCTGTGGCGGCGCGCAGCTACCGGGTCAAGCGCGGCGACAACCTGGGCGCCATCGCCAAGGCCAACCGCGTTTCGGTCAAGGACATCAAGCGCTGGAACCGTCTCACCGGCAACAGCGTGCGCGCTGGCCAGGTCCTGGCCCTGCGCGGTGGCAGCGCGCCGAGCGCTGCTGGCAATCGGGTAGCCGCCTCCGGGCAGCGCTCCACGCAGTACAAGGTACGCAAAGGCGATTCGCTGTACCTGGTGGCCAAGCGCTTCAACGTGGAAATGAAGCACCTCAAACGCTGGAACCCGCGCAGCGGCCATGCCCTGAAGCCAGGCCAGACCCTCACCGTCTACCTCTCGCATTGATCCCCGCCTGCCGCATTGACGCGGTGGCTGTAGGAGCGGCCTTGTGTCGCGATCGGGCTGCGCAGCAGCCCCAGATTATTGAAGGTGATGCCGATATCGCTGGGGCTGCTGCGCAGCCCGATCGCGACACAAGGCCGCTCCTACAGCTACCGCGTCATTCCCATTGGACAGAAGCAGGCACGCCCGCCAACCCCACCTTCAAAACCTCTCTTTTTCCAACCCCACCAAGCTGTTACTGTACCCCGATCAAAGCCCAACGCCTCTGGATCGGATGCCGACTTGATACGTCCCCTCCTGCTGTCACTCAGCCTGGCCTTGAGCTTTCCCGCAGCCGCGATGGTGAGCGAAAGCCACGGATACGCGCAGTTCGGCACGCTCAAGTACCCAGCCACATTCACCCATTTCGACTGGGTCAACCCGCAAGCGCCCAAGGGCGGCACCTTGCGGGCCATGGCTTTCGGTACCTTCGACACCCTCAACCCCTACACCTTCAAGGGGTCGAGCCCGATTACCACGCCCAATTTCCAGCAATACGGCATCAGCGAGCTGAACGAGCCGCTGATGGTCGGCACCGGCCAGTACGACCCGTCCGGCGACGAGCCGACCTCCAGCTACGGCCTGATCGCCCGCTCGGTGGAGTACAGCGAGGACCGCAGCTGGGTGGTGTTCAACCTGCGCCCGGAAGCCCACTGGCATGACGGCAAGCCGATCACCTCGGCAGACGTGGCTTTCTCCTACCGCACGCTGCTCAAGGATGGCCACCCGATCTACCGCACCAACCTGCAGGAAGTGCAGCGGGTGGACATCCTCGGCCCGCTGCGCATCCGCTTCGTGTTCAAGCGCGCCGGCAACCCGCTGCTGATCCTGCGCCTGGGCGAAATGCCGGTGCTGCCCAAGCACTACTGGCAAAAGCGCGACTTCAAGGCCACCACCTTCGAGCCCCCGCTGGGCAGCGGCCCCTACCGCATCACCCAGGTCCAGCCTGGGCGCCGGCTGGTGTTCGAACGGGTGAAGAACTACTGGGGCAAGGACCTGGCGGTAAACCGTGGCAAATACAACTTCAACCGCGTGGAATACGAGTTCTACCGCGACGCCACGGTCGCCTTCGAAGCGTTCAAGGCCGGCGAGTTCGACATCTATATCGAGCACCAGGCGAAGAACTGGGCCAACGGCTACAACTTCCCGGCCGTGCGCCGGGGCGAGGTGATCAAGGCGCAGATCCCGCACCGCATCCCCACGCAAACCCAGGGCCTGTTCATGAACAGCCGCCGGGCCACCTTCAGCGACCCACGGGTACGCCAGGCGCTGGGGCTGATGCTCGACTTCGAGTGGACCAACCGCGCCCTGTTCAGCGGCGCCTACCGCCGCTCGACCAGCTACTACCCCAACAGCGAATTCGCCGCTACCGGCCTGCCTACCGGCAAGGAATGGCTGCTGCTGGCGCCGTTCCGTGACCAGTTGCCGGCCGCCTTGTTCAGCGAACCCTACAAGGTCAGCCAGACCGATGGCCGTGGCATCAGCCGCCAGACCTTGCGCCAGGCCCTCGGCCTGCTCGCCGAAGCCGGCTGGAAGCTGAACGGCCAGCGCCTGGTCGACAGCAAGGGCCAGCAGCTGCGCATGGAGCTGCTGCTGGTAAACCCCAACCTTGAACGCATCCTGCAACCGTATGTCGAAAACCTGGCCAGCATCGGCATCGATGCGCGCTTGCGTACCGTGGACCGCGCCCAGTACAAACAACGCCTGGACCAGTTCGATTTCGACATGATTCTGATGACCCTGAACCAGACCCTGAGCCCGGGCCTCGAACAGTGGCTGTACTTCCACTCCAGCCAGGCCACGACCAAGGGCAGCAAGAACTATGCTGGGGTCAAGGACCCGGTGGTCGACCATCTGCTCGACACCCTGCTCGCCGCCCGTACCCGCGATGACCAGGTCGCCGCCGCCCGCGCCCTGGACCGCGTGCTCTCATGGCAGTACTACATGATCCCCAACTGGTACCTCGACAATCATCGCCTGGCCTACCGCAACCGGTTCGCCTTCGTCACCACGCCGCCCTACACCCTTGGGCTGAACAGCTGGTGGATCAAGACTTCGGAGAAAGCCCAATGACGCCAACGCACCGACTGCGCCGGCTGGCCGGCAGCCTGTTGCTTGCCTGCCTGAGCCTTCCCGCCCTGGCCGCACCGCAACATGCGCTCACCCTGTACGACGAGCCACCCAAGTACCCCGCCGACTTCAAGCACTTCGCCTACGTCAACCCTGACGCACCCAAGGGTGGCACCTTCCGCCAGTCCAGCTTCGGCGGTTTCGACAGCCTCAACCCGTTCATCAACAAGGGCGTGCCGGCCGAGAACATCAGCAGCATCTACGACACCCTGATGCGCCAGAGCCAGGACGAGCCGTTCACCGAGTACGGCCTGGTGGCCGGCAAGATCGAAAAGGCCCCGGACAACAGCTGGGTGCGCTTCTACCTGCGCCCCGAGGCACGCTTCCACGACGGCCACCCGATGCGCGCCGACGACGTGGTGTTCACCTTCAATGCCCTGATCAAGGACGGCGCGCCGCTGTACCGCCAGTACTACGCCGACGTCGCCGAAGTGGTCGCCGAAGACCCGCTGACGGTGCTGTTCACCTTCAAGCACAAGAACAACCGCGAGCTGCCGCTGATTCTCGGCCAACTGCCGGTATTGCCCAAGCACTGGTACGAAAGCCGCGATTTCAACCGCGGCAACCTGGAAATCCCGCTGGGCAGCGGCCCGTACAAGGTCGCCGAGGTCAAGGCCGGGCGCTCGGTGCGCTACGAGCGGGTCAAGGACTACTGGGCCAAGGACCTGCCGATCAACCGCGGCTTCTACAACTTCGACGTCATGACCTTCGACTCCTACCGCGACACCACCGTCGCCCTGGAAGCACTCAAGGCCGGGGCGTTCGACTATGCGCTGGAAGTCAGCGCGAAGAACTGGGCCACCGCCTACAACGTACCCGCCGTGCGCGATGGCCGCCTGATCAAGGAAGAGTTGCCCAACGGCAACCCCACGGGCATGCAGGGCTTCATCTTCAACATCCGCCGCCCGGTGTTCCAGGACGTGCGCGTGCGCCAGGCGCTGAGCCTGCTGCTGGACTACGAGTGGACCAACAAGCAGCTGTTCAACGGCGCCTACACCCGCACCGGCAGCTACTTCGAAAACTCGGAAATGGCCGCCCGCGGCCTGCCCGGCCCCAGCGAACTGAAAATCCTCGAACCACTGCGCGGCAAGGTCCCCGAGCAGGTATTCAGCGAAGCCTTCCGCAACCCGGTCAGTGACGGCAGCGGCATGATCCGCGAACAGCAGCGCCAGGCCTACAAGCTGCTGCAGGAAGCCGGCTGGAAAATCGTCGACGACAAGATGGTCGACGCCCAGGGCAAACCGGTGAGCATCGAGTTCCTGCTGGCACAGACCGAGTTCGAACGCATCCTGCTGCCGTTCAAGCGCAACCTCGCCGACCTTGGCATCGACCTGAATATCCGCCGGGTCGACGTGTCCCAGTACATCACCCGCTTGCGTTCGCGCGACTACGACATGATCGTCGGTGGCTACCCGCAGTCCAACTCGCCGGGCAACGAGCAGCGCGAGTTCTGGTCCAGTGCCGCCGCCGACAACCCCGGCAGCCGCAACTTCATCGGCCTGCGCGACCCGGCCATCGACCAGCTGGTGGAACAGCTGATCAATGCCGATTCGCGGCAGAGCCTGATCGACCACTGCCGGGCCCTCGACCGCGTACTGCTGTGGGGCTACTACGTGATCCCAAACTGGCACATCAAGACCTGGCGCGTGGCCTACTGGAACCACATCGGCCACCCGGACGTCTCGCCCAAGTACGACATCGGCATCGACACCTGGTGGATCAAGCCCGGCGTAACCCCGGCCGTCAGCGAAACCACTGCGGACGAGGCCGAATAACATGCTGGCCTACATCCTGCGCCGCCTGCTGCTGATCATCCCGACCCTGTTCGGCATCCTGATCATCAACTTCATCATCGTCCAGGCCGCCCCCGGCGGCCCGGTCGAGCAGATGATCGCCAAGCTCGAAGGTTTCGAAGGCGCCACCAGCCGCATTGCCGGTGGCGGTGCCGAAGTGTCCGTGGCCGGCTCCAACTACCGTGGCGCCCAGGGCCTGGACCCGGCACTGATCGCCGAGATCGAACGCATGTACGGCTTCGACAAGTCGCCGCCCGAGCGCCTGTGGATCATGATCAAGAACTACGCCCGGCTGGACTTCGGCGACAGCTTCTTCCGCGATGCCAAGGTCATCGACCTGATCATCGAGAAGATGCCTGTGTCGATTTCGCTGGGGCTGTGGAGCACGCTGATCATGTACCTGGTGTCGATCCCGCTGGGCATTGCCAAGGCCGTGCGCCACGGCAGCCATTTCGACGTGTGGACCAGTTCGGCGATCATCGTCGGCTACGCCATCCCGGCGTTCCTGTTCGCCATCCTGCTGATCGTGCTGTTCGCCGGCGGCAGCTACTTCGACTGGTTCCCGCTGCGCGGCCTCACCTCCAACAACTTCGACGAGCTGAGCACCACCGGCAAGGTGCTGGACTACTTCTGGCACCTGGTGCTGCCGATCACCGCGCTGGTCATCGGCAACTTCGCCACCATGACCTTGCTGACCAAGAACAGCTTCCTCGACGAGATCAACAAGCAATACGTGGTCACCGCCAAGGCCAAGGGCCTGAGCCGGCCACGGGTGCTGTACGGCCATGTGTTCCGCAACGCCATGCTGCTGGTGATTGCCGGTTTCCCTTCGGCGTTCATCGGCATCTTCTTCACCGGTTCCTTGCTGATCGAGGTGATCTTCAGCCTCGACGGCCTCGGCCTGATGAGTTTCGAGGCAGCCATCAACCGTGACTACCCGGTGGTCTTCGGCACCCTGTTCATCTTCACCCTGCTGGGGCTGGTGGTGAAACTGATCGGCGACCTGACCTACACCCTGGTCGATCCACGCATCGACTTCGCCAGCCGGGAGCACTGACATGGCCTTGTCCCCCCTCAACCGCCGGCGCTTCGAGCGCTTCAAGGCCAACCGCCGTGGCTGGTGGTCGCTGTGGCTGTTCCTGATCCTGTTCGGCCTGAGCCTGGGCGCCGAGCTGATCGCCAACGACAAGCCGATTGCCGTGCGCTACGACGGCGAATGGTACTTCCCGGCGTTCAAGCGCTACCCGGAAACCACCTTTGGCGGCGAATTCCCGCTGGAAGCCAACTACAAGAGCCCGTACATCCGCGAACTGCTGGAGAAGAAAGACAGCTTCGTGCTGTGGGCACCGATCCCGTTCAGCTACCAGAGCATCAACTACGACCTGCGCGTACCCGCCCCGGCCCCACCTTCGGCGGACAACTGGCTGGGTACCGACGACCAGGGCCGCGATGTGCTGGCACGGGTGATCTACGGCTTCCGCATTTCCGTGCTGTTCGCCCTGACCCTGACCGTGCTCAGTTCCATCGTCGGCGTGATCGCCGGCGCCTTGCAGGGCTTCTATGGCGGCTGGGTCGACCTGGCCGGGCAACGTTTCCTGGAAGTCTGGTCGGGCCTGCCGGTGCTGTACCTGCTGATCATCCTTGCCAGCTTCGTGCAGCCCAACTTCTGGTGGCTGCTGGGCATCATGCTGCTGTTCTCGTGGATGAGCCTGGTGGATGTGGTACGCGCCGAGTTCCTGCGCGGGCGCAACCTGGAATACGTGCGCGCAGCCCGCGCGTTGGGGATGCGCAACGGCGCGATCATGTACCGGCACATCCTGCCCAACGCCATGATCTCGACCATGACCTTCATGCCGTTCATTCTCACCGGCGCCATCGGCACCCTCACCGCCCTGGACTTCCTCGGCTTCGGCCTGCCGCCGGGCGCACCATCGCTGGGCGAGCTGGTGGCCCAGGGCAAGTCCAACCTGCAGGCCCCATGGCTGGGCATCAGCGCCTTCGCCGTGCTGGCGCTGATGCTGAGCCTGCTGGTGTTCATCGGCGAATCCGCCCGCGATGCCTTCGACCCGAGGAAGTGACATGAGTGAACAGAACCTGATCGAAGTGCGCGACCTGGCGGTGGAGTTCGTCACCGGGGACCAGGCCCACCGCGTTGTGAACGGCATCAGCTTCGACATCCGCAAGGGTGAGACGCTGGCACTGGTGGGCGAGAGTGGCTCGGGCAAATCGGTTACCGCACACTCGCTCCTGCGCCTGCTGCCCTACCCCCTGGCCCGCCACCCCAGCGGCAGCATCCGCTACGAGGGCAAGGACCTGCTGCAGCAGAACGAGAAGACCATGCAGCGCATTCGCGGCAACCGCATTGCAATGATCTTCCAGGAGCCGATGACCTCGCTGAACCCGTTGCACTGCATCGAGAAGCAGATCAACGAAATCCTCCTGTTGCACAAGGGCCTGACCGGCAAGGAGGCCACGGCGCGCACCCTGGAGCTGTTGGAGATGGTCGGCATTCCCGAGCCACGCAAGCGCCTGAAGGCACTGCCCCATGAGCTGTCGGGCGGGCAGCGCCAGCGGGTGATGATCGCCATGGCCCTGGCCAACGAGCCGGAACTGCTGATTGCGGATGAGCCGACCACGGCGCTGGACGTGACCGTGCAGTTGAAGATTCTCGAACTGCTCAAGGAACTGCAGGCGCGTCTGGGCATGGCCCTGCTGCTGATCAGCCATGACCTGAACCTGGTGCGGCGCATCGCCCACCGTGTGTGCGTGATGCAGCACGGGCAGATTGTCGAGCAGGCCGAATGCGCCAGGCTGTTCAGCGCACCGCAGCACCACTACACGCAGATGCTGATCAATGCCGAACCCAGCGGGCTACCGGCGCACAACCCGGTGGGCGCGCCGTTGCTGGAGGTGGATGACCTCAAGGTGTGGTTCCCGATCAAGAAGGGCCTGCTGCGGCGCACGGTCGACCATGTGAAGGCGGTTGACGGGGTCAACTTCAGCTTGCCGCAAGGGCAGACGCTGGGGATTGTCGGCGAGTCCGGGTCGGGCAAGTCGACTTTGGGTTTGGCGATCTTGCGGCTGATCTCCAGCCAGGGCGGCATTCGCTTTCATGGGCAGGATCTGGAAGGGCTGAACCAGAAGGCCGTGCGCCCGTTGCGCCGGGAAATGCAGGTGGTGTTCCAGGACCCGTTCGGCAGCCTGAGCCCGCGCATGTGCGTGGAGGATATTGTCGGCGAAGGGTTGCGCATCCACCGCATCGGCACGGCGCAGGAACAGGAAGCAGCGATTATTGCGGCCCTGGAGGAAGTGGGGCTGGACCCACGCACGCGGCATCGCTATCCGCATGAGTTTTCCGGTGGGCAGCGCCAGCGCATTGCCATTGCCCGGGCGTTGGTATTGAAGCCGGCGCTGATCCTGCTGGATGAACCTACCTCGGCGCTGGACCGCACGGTACAGCGGCAGGTGGTGGAGTTGCTGCGCAATCTGCAGCAGAAATACAACCTGACCTACCTGTTCATCAGCCATGACCTGGCGGTAGTCAAGGCGTTGAGCCACCAGTTGATGGTGATCAAGCATGGGCATGTGGTGGAACAAGGGGATGCGCAGGCGATCTTCCATGCGCCGCAGCATCCGTATACCCGGCAGTTGCTGGAGGCGGCGTTCTTGGAAGTGGATGCGGCTAGTTAGCTTTTGACCGCGCCGGCTTCAAGCCATGCGCTATCCCTGTGGGAGCTGGCTTGCCGGCGATGGGCCGCAAAGCGGCCCGCTTTCGGCGAGGTGAAAAACAGACTTATCCCCTTCCTTGTAGGCCATTTCCCAATCCTCGCCGAACCCAAGACTTGCACCAAGGCTGATTAATATGTCGCCAGGGCCGGCCCTTTCGCGGGCACGCCCGCTCCCACAGGGCCACCACAGGTTTCAAGACTTGCGCAGTACCTGTGGGAGCGGGCGTGCCCGCGAAGAGGCCGGCCCAGGCAGTCGAGAATTTTCAGGGGATTCAAAATGACCACGGAATACACCCAATTCACTGTCGAGAAGCCGATGATGATCTGGGCTGCCCACTACCTGAGTGCGATAGCCAAGGCGCTGATGGATCCGGCGCCAGCTGGCCTAGGCTGATGCAGCTCAGAGCCGGCCCAACAACTCCTGCCGCTCGCGCCAGATCTCCTGTACAAAGGGGTCGGTCACCCCATACAGCCCATGCCCCCGACGCATGATCAGGTTAGCGGCCAGCAGTTCGTTGGCAACCGGCTGTATCTCTTCGACACGCACTTCACGCCCCACAGACTTCGAATACTCGGCCGCCGCTTCGTTGGAGAACACCCCACGCGCATCGCCTTCGACCGATGCGATCCGGGCAAAAATCGCCTCAGCCAGGACGCCCAGCTCCTCTACTTTCATCAGCTCCAGGTCAGCAGCCGCCGACCGCAGCGTTGATGCGATTACCGGCAGCACCTCATCCGGCCCTATCCCGGACGCAGGTGAGTGAACCAACTGCCGAAGTGCACGAATGAACTCCTCGGGCCTGCTGCCCAGCGTTTTGAATGCCTGTGTCGCGACATCCAGCGACGGCAAGTTGCCCAGGCCATCTTTTGCGAGCCGCTTGAGCCAGAATTCGACATAGTCTCTGTCCAGCACCGGATACGGCACGTTTGTGGCACCGGCAAAAGCCTGGTTACGCCGCGCGGTCAACTCGTTGACCATCGCCCGGTGAGAGCCGGTACCGATGAACAGGAAGTGCCCTGGCGTGTTCGGGCGCGGATTGATGGCATCGCGCGCAGCCTTGAGCGCAAGCATCATCTGTTGGCCGTCCTCGGTTGTGATTGCCTGCTGCACCTCGTCGACGACCAGCACGACGTCAGTCCTGGCCTGGTCCACAACCTCGGTCAGCGCTTCCGCCAGTGTGACACCGCCCTCTGTGCCCAAGGTTTCCAGGTTGAAGCCAAACTTCAGCCCAGCCACTTCGACCTCCGCGCCACGCAGGGCCTTCAGTTTCTGCAAGAAAGCCGAGGTAGGTTTCTGAAGATCAGCAAGGGCTTTACGCACTGCGGCGAGGACTAGCACGACCGGGCTGGTCTGGGTATCACTCCAGAGGTCGACATAGATCACCAATGCACCCATTTCCTCCAGAGCAGGGATCAAGTCGTTCTTTAAAAAGGTGGTTTTACCAGTCCTGCGCAGCCCGGAGAAAAACAGCCCTGATCTCAAGCCGATATCCAGGGCGGACGGTTTCAACAGCTGCCTGGCCATGTCGGCAGCCAGTTCACGGCGCGGGAAGATGTCGATCATGGCTTTATCCGAAATTATTGAATAACAATAATTATTGGCAGAGAATAATTTAATGTAAAGGCGTACCGGCAGGGCGGATCGAAAGCCATCATCAAATTTTCTGACAACAATCGTCTTCCATCATCAGCCAGATCGGGCATAAATTCTCCACCGTCAACCCCAGCAGCAACGGTAGAGCCCCATGTCCAGCCCACAACACCAGCCCGCCTCCCCTGCCCTGATCACGCTGATCCAGCGCTCCGGCCTGCCCAGCCCTGCGCTCGGCGAAGCCCAGGCACATGCCGTGCTGCAAACGCACTACGGCATTGCCGGCAACCTCTCGGCACTAGGCAGCCAACAGGACCTGAACTTCCGTGTAGACGCACCACAAGGCCGTTTCGTGCTCAAGGCCTGCCACGGCAGCTACGCCCAGCTGGAGCTCGAGGCCCAGCACGCGGCCCTGGCCTACCTGCGCGAACAGGGCTTGCCAGTGCCCGCCGTGCGCCCGGCCAGCGATGGCCAGATGCTGCTGGCGCTGGAAATAGACGGGCAACCGCTGCGCATGCGCCTGCTCGACTACATCGACGGCCAGCCACTGACCCGCCTCAAGCACATGGAACCACGCCTGATGGCCGAGCTCGGCGGGCTCTGCGCGCGGCTGGACAAGGCCTTGGCCACTTTCGACCACCCGGGCCTGGCGCGCACCCTGCAATGGGACCCGCAACATGCCCAGCCACTGATCCAGCACCTGCTGCCCGTGCTGGGCAACGCCGAGCAACGCGCGCGCATCGAGCAGGCCACCCAGCTGGCCGCCGAGCACCTGGCGCCGCTGGTCGACCAGCTGCCAAGCCAGGCCGTGCACCTGGACATCACCGACGACAACGCCGTCTGGGCCCGCGATGGCGAGCGCCAGTGGCAGCTGCAAGGGGTGATCGATTTCGGCGACCTGTTACGCACCTGGCGCATCGCCGACTTGTCGGTGACCTGCGCGGCGCTGTTGCACCACGCCGAGGGCGACCCGCTGCGCATCCTGTCGGCCGTGCGTGCCTACCAGGCGCTCAACCCTCTGAGCGAAGCCGAACTGCGGGCGCTGTGGCCACTGGTGCTCAACCGCGCCGCCGTGCTGGTGCTGAGCAGCGAGCAGCAGCTCGCCGTCGACCCCGGCAACCAGTACACCCGCGACAACATCGCCCATGAATGGGAAATCTTCGACACGGCCACCGCCGTACCTTTCGCATTGATGGAAGCGGCCATCCTGCAGGCTGCGGGCTTGCAGCCTGCCACGCCGGACCTGAGCGGCTGCGTCCCCCTGCTCCCGGAACTGGATGGGCAGGTTGTGACGCACGTCGACCTGGGCGTGCTCAGCGAGCATTGCGAGGCGGGCAACTGGGAGCAACCGGGCTTCGACCAGCACCTGCTGACCACGCAACCGGCCCCGGCCTGCAGCCTGCACGGGCAGTATCGCCTGTCGCAAACCCATATCGACCGCCCCGAAGAGCCCGCCACCTGTGCCCTGGGCGTCGAGCTGCATGTACCCAACGGCAGCCTGGTGCAAGCGCCAGATGCCGGCACCTGGCAGCGCCATGGCGACGGCCGTGGCTGCCTGCGCAGCGCGCACTGGGCATTGTGGCTGCAAGGCCTGGAAGATGCGCCTGCAGATGGCCAGGCCGTGGAAAAAGGCCAGTCGCTGGGCAGCAGTTGTGGCTTCCTCAGCGTGCAGCTGTGCCTGGATAGCGGCATCCAGCCGCCGTTCTTCGCCACCCCATCCCAGGCGGCCGCCTGGCTGGCCCTGTGCCCGTCACCAGCTGCATTGCTGGGCTTCGACTGCAATGCCGAGCCGCTGCCCGATCCACAGGTCCTGCTGGCCCGCCGCGATGCCAGCTTTGCCCGCTCGCAGAAGCACTACTACGCGCAACCGCCTCACATCGAACGCGGCTGGCGCAACTACCTGATCGACATGCAGGGCCGCTCGTACCTGGACATGCTCAACAACGTCGCGGTGCTGGGCCACGGCCACCCGCGCATGGTCGCCGAGTCGGCACGGCAGTGGTCGCTGCTGAACACCAACTCGCGTTTCCACTACGCGGCCATCACCGAGTTCTCCGAACGCCTGCTGGATTTGGCACCCGAAGGTTTCGACCGGGTGTTCATGGTCAACAGCGGCACCGAAGCCAACGACCTGGCGATTCGCCTGGCCTGGGCCTACAGCGGCGGGCGCGACCTGCTCAGCGTGCTGGAGGCCTACCACGGCTGGTCGGTGGCCACCGATGCCATTTCCACTTCCATCGCCGACAACCCGCAGGCCCTGGAAACCCGCCCGGACTGGGTGCACCCGGTCGAGGCACCGAACACCTTCCGCGGCCGCTTCCGTGGCGCCGACAGCGCCACCGACTACCTGCGCGACGTCGACGCCAAGCTGGCCGACCTCGACGCCCGTGGCCGCCAGTTGGCGGGCATCATCTGCGAGCCGGTGTACGGCAATGCCGGTGGTATTTCGTTGCCGGCCGGTTACCTGCGCGAAGCCTATGCCAAGGTCCGCGCCCGGGGCGGCGTGTGCATCGCCGACGAAGTGCAGGTCGGCTATGGCCGCCTGGGCGAGTACTTCTGGGGCTTCGAGGAACAGGGCGTGGTGCCCGACATCATCACCATGGCCAAGGGCATGGGCAACGGCCAGCCACTGGGCGTGGTCATCACCCGCCGCGAGATCGCCGAAGCGCTGGAGGCCGAGGGCTACTTCTTCTCCTCGGCCGGCGGCAGCCCGGTCAGTTGCCGCATCGGCATGGCGGTGCTGGATGTGATGCAGGAAGAAGGCCTGTGGGACAACGCCCGCGACACCGGGCGCTATTTCAAGGCGCGCCTGCAGGCACTGGTGGACAAGCATCCGCTGGCTGGCGCGGCACATGGTTCGGGCTTCTACCTGGGGCTGGAACTGGTGCGCGACCGCGCAACGCTGGAACCGGCAACCGAGGAAACCATGGCCCTGTGCAACCGCCTGCGTGACCTGGGCATCTTCATGCAGCCGACCGGTGATTACCTGAACATCCTCAAGATCAAGCCGCCGATGTGCACCACCCGGGCGAGCGTGGACTACTTTGTCGACAGCATTGATCGGGTGCTCTCCGAAGACCTGTAAAGCATTGCGAAGCTGGCCGAGGAGTGTTCATACTTTTCGGCCACAACGCTTCCTCGTCATCAGGTTTACTGACAATGGCCTTTACCAGCGACTCCCTGGCAATCTTCCTCGCGGTGCTGGAGGCAGGCTCGTTCTCTGCCGCCGCGCGCAAGCTGGGGCGTGTGCCTTCGGCCGTGAGCATGGCCATCGCCCAACTGGAGGCGGAGCTGGACCTGGTGCTGTTCGACCGGGCCACGCGCAAAGCCTTGCCCACCAGTGCCGCCCTGGCCCTGGAGCCCCAGGCCAGGCAGGTGATCTGCCAGCTCAACCTGCTCGACGCCCAGGCCCTGCAACTGCACAAGGGCCTGGAAAAGCGCCTGACCATCGCCATGGCCCCCGAACTGCAGACCGGCCGCTGGAGCCAGCCGCTGGAAACCCTCGCCCAGGAATTTCCCAGCCTGGAAATCGAAGTGCGCTCGGCCACCCAGGCAGAAGCCATCCGCCTGCTGCATGACGGCAGCGTGCAACTGGCACTGGTCTTCGAACGGCCTGGCATCGACGAGCGCGAGTCATTCCTGGAAGCCGGCAGCCAGTTGCTGGTGGCCGTCGCCTCCCCCCGCCATCCAGCCGGGCAGAACAACGGCATGCCATTGCCGGAAGAGGCTTTCGCCGAACAGCGGCAAATCATCGTGGCTTCGGGCAAGGCCACCGGGTCGGACCCGCGCATGGTGCTGTCGCGGCGCATCTGGCTGACCGACAGCTACCTGGCCACGCTCGACCTGGTGCAATCGGGGCTCGGTTGGGCCTACCTGCCGCAGCCGTTGGTCGAGCCATTGATTGCTTCGGGCGCGCTGGCGGAGGTGCGCTTCGACAACATGGCCAGCCGGTTGCGCTTGTGGGTGGATATCATCTGGGTCAAGTCGCGCCCGTTGGGCCTGGGCGCGCGGCGTTACCTTGACGTGATGCGCCAATGCTTTGAAACAGAATCCCCGAGGTCCTGAGCGATACGACCACCTCGTCCGAAAGCGAAAAATCCTACAACTGGTTAGGAAGCCAATAACTACCTGCGGCATTGATTCCCCGTTAGGTTTCTGCTCGCCATCAAGAAGAAAAGGAACTTCTCATGTCGAGCCAGTCCGCGCAGGGCTACGTGCAGTCGGTCGATCACTTCGCCAACCAGCAGCGCCAACCAGAAGAGACCCTCTACCTTTTACTGGACCCATTCGCCGGCTGCCCGCCTGAGCACCCACTGGCCATCGCTGCCCTCAGCGAAGCGCTGGGTAGTGATGCCGTAACGCGCGTCGACTGCAGCGGGCTGGTGCAGGATCCTGAGTGCTGGCCAGCTCTGGTGCGGCTCGCCAAACCCGGCGATGCGCCCACAGCCCTTGCCCCATTAAGCGCGACCTGCGCCGCTCGTGAATCGGCAGCTACCTGGCACTACGTGTGTGGCTGGCTGATCAGCGATCAACCCGCCGACCTCATCGCCCAGCACATCAGCCAGCAGTGTCAGGTGCTGCGTCAACCAGAACCGCACGGTATCACCGCCTGGTTCGAACCCGTGCGGCTGGCGCTGCTGCGCGCAACCCTGAAAAACGCAGGCGAAGTCCTCG
The DNA here is from genome assembly GCF_040214835.1 of Pseudomonas asiatica. Taxonomy (NCBI): domain Bacteria; kingdom Pseudomonadati; phylum Pseudomonadota; class Gammaproteobacteria; order Pseudomonadales; family Pseudomonadaceae; genus Pseudomonas; species Pseudomonas asiatica. Next base: position 3,913,518 of record NZ_CP157874.1, read on the forward strand.
GGCCTGTTCGCAGCTGGCTATATCCCGATGGTTGTGGCAGTTGCGAGGTATTCGAGCGAGAACCCATGGCTGGCGAACTGGCCGTCCCCGAGGCCGTAAGGGCGACCCAGCACGTCGCACCACAGATCATTCAACTGCTCGGCGCCTGGCATCGCCTGAGTGCCGTGCAGCATCCCCATGGACCCTGGCACTTCGCAGGTTCCTCAGGCTTGCCGGAAAACGCCCCCACCCATGCCATGAACCTGATCCTCAAGGCCTTCAGGCAAGGCCTGCGCGACCGTGCCGATATCCAGTGCATGTGCCTGCACATGCTCATGATCCACCCACTGCTCCTTCAGCACCCGACCATCCAGCACGAGGTGGAAAAGGCAGCGGCCGGCGAGCAGCGCCTGGCGGACCGCTTCGCCAGCTACGACGACTGCACCTGGTCGCACATCGTCGCCGGCCTGCCGAAGGCAAGGAGTTACTCATGAGCATCAGCAAAGCCATCCACATCGCCATGCAGGAAGAGATCCCCAACACCTACGGCACCTGTAATGCCTGCGAACGCTCCGGCCTGCCGATTCTGCTGCTGCGCGAGGCCTACGCCCCGCGCCCGGATACGGGGCGCCCCTATCGCCTGGCAGATGATAGCGAAATCATTTTCCACCCGATGCACACCGACCAGTTGCGCCTCCTGCGCCAGGGTTATGTCTACGTACTGCTCGACCAGGAAATCTGGCAGGCCTACGAGGTAGCGGCGGAAGGTACCTTGCAGCGCTTTCCGGTATCGCAGATGCCCTTCGGGCCACCCAGGTCGTTACCCAAGGTATGCGCCACCGAAGGCCACGATGTGATCGCCTCGTTCATCAACATCGATACCCTGCTCTACCGCAAGGCCTGGATCGCCTTCGCCAACGACCCCTGGCCCCGTGCGGTACTCGACCGCTATCGGCAAGGCATCGCCGACAGTGACCCGGGCACCCTCGCCCGCTTCGTCGAAGTGGACCTGCACACCGCACGCAACGACCCTGCCAGCCTCGGCATCGCCATGACCGACAGCTTCCGCTTCGGCCTGGAACAGGTGCTGGAGTTCTCGACCTTTTCCTCTGCCAGGTTTACCAGCGCTCATGGCTTTTACAGCCGCCTGGGCCGCTGGCATGAAACCCGCACGCATGTGCGCAATGTCATCCAGCAGGAACAACTGCCCAATGGCCTGCTGGCGCTGACGCTGCCCGACCCGGTCGGCATGGTCATGGAGCTCAACGCGCAACGCACTGGCTGGGTGCAAGCCCTGCAGGAATGGCGGGCGCAGCCGCAGCGGCACTTCGAGTACTTCACCTCGCAAGCACTACTGGGCATCCGCGAACTGCACGCTGCCATGGCGGCCGTGCAGGGTGCCGAGGACGCGCAGCGGGAAGCCCGGCAGGTCGAGCAGTGGAACGACAGCCCGATCGCGGCCAAGGCGTATCTGCCGCCGGTGGACATCGACGCGCAGACCGAACGCAACACCGCGCGCAAACAGCAGGACGCCCGCGAGCGGCTGGAAGAGCGTTACGACGAAAGCGCCCGCGCCGCGTTCCAGGCCGATTACGACCGCGAACTGAAAAACTGGCAGTCGATGATCGACCAGGTTGGCAATCTGTATGCGCGGCACTATGCCAAGCGGGCGTTTCAGCAGATCGGCTACTACGACTATGACGCGACCTCCCCCGTTTCGGTGGAGTACTTCATCCAGATGATGGCCGCCTGCCTGGCCGGCGGGCCCACTGAAACCCTGCCGCAGGAGGGTCAGCCACTCGGGATCACCCAGCATATCTGGCAGCAGCTGCTGGAAGACGACCGCAGCCTGCTTTACCAGGCACTACTGGCCAAGAACCAGAAGCTGATGCAGCAGGTGGCCAGCGCGCTGTCCGGGGACGACTTCGGCAAGGTGTACGACATCATCAAGGGCATCGTCGGTACTGCAGACGGCCAACTGCTGATGATCAAGCCGATACAGGATGCCGTTGGCCAGTTGCTGGCCGCGACCAACAGCGCAGGGAATGCGCTCAGCCAGCACCTGAGTGAACGGACCAAGACCCTGATCGGCCATGTGCATCGCTCGGCGTTTGCACTGTTCGCCGGGCAGCAGGTAACGCCGCTGCGGGTGTCGCTGACAGTGGGCGAATACATGAGACTGCTCAATGAAGCCCTGGAGGCGCGGACCGATGCGTTTCTGCAGCAGGTAGACAAGCAGTTTCGTGACCCACTGGGCCGCAAGGTGCGGGCCATGGTGCTGAGTGGCGCGATCAATATTGCGGCAGCGGGTAACCGTAGCCAGATGATCGAGGTGATGCTCTGGACGTTGGAAAGTGCCGAGAGTTTGCAGGCGCGGCTGGTGCAGTTGCGCGAGGGTGCAGCCGGTGGCGTCGGGGCGCTGGTACGCAATGTTGCGATTGGTGCGGGTACGCTGCGTGCGCAGGTTACGAGTGGTTTGAAGATCAGTTCTACGGCCGCGCAAAGCGTGGCAAGCGATGCGATGCGCAGCCTGCGGGATGCTGCAGCGAGTAGCGGAAGTGCCGGGCTGTTATTTGCCTTGGGCAGCATGTGGTTCCATCAGGACAGCCTGGGCAAGAACTATCGAGCGTTGCAAGAGACGCATCAGGACAACCCGGAGGCGCTTGCGGCGATCTGGTCTTCCTCCCTGGGTTTGTTTGGGGCGAGTGTGGAGGCGGCAGGACTGGCTGTTGCACTCATACGCCCGAAGATACCGTGGCCCGGAACAGTGACGACAACGTCTTTGGGAACCGGTATTGCTCGATACGGCGCCGGTATTGCGGGAATAGCTGGAATGATGGATGGGGCACAGTACCTGTTCGCCAGCCTGCGTACTCATAAGCGCGGAGATTTAACGTCCGCAGATGGATACAGGACTGCGGGCATAATGGCTGGCGCTTCCGCCATTGCAGGTGTACTTGGAGCTTTCGGACCCGCCACATTATTTGGCCCAATCGGTATAGCTATCATTCTAGGACTGGCCGCCTATGCAATAGCTTCCGAGGCAAAGCAAAACGAATCCTCTTCAACAGAGCTTTGGGCTCGTCAAAGCAGATGGGGATTATCTGAAGACAACCGTCTCTGGACCGAAGCGAAGCATCTTGACACTGCAATTGGTGCTTTGAATGCGGCAGCAATTGGCGTTCAAGCCGAGATTTCCATAAGGACTCAACTCACCAATCATACGAACATGCAGACTTCCGAACCAAAAGGGATGATCATCGGCAACGAGCCTGCAATACCCGCAGAATACACACTCAATTATTACTTCCTCTTGCCTAAATACGCCGAGGGTAAATCTCGCCATGAGTGGCATTTAAGCATTCATCGTACTGGCGCTCAAAGAGAAATCATTACCGTATCGGGTGATAGTACTCCGACTAACCAATTGCAGATCAGCCTACCAAAGGGGAAGGGAGTCTTTGGCCATATAGACAACCCACAACCTTTGGTGCGTTTCAACAACAAGAACAATACGTTGACCATACAGGGAGCTCTGCCTTTACTGATAGATCATCACATCAACGCCATTGAACTTAGCCTGCGTTACTGGCCAGACAAGCAGGACGAACTTGGGCATGCCCATGTAACAATAACAGAAAACTACATGCACAGCTTGGAGCCCCTGACAAAATGGCCCGACCCTTATTAAATCCTGCCTGCCCGGGCTGGAAGGAAGACCTCCCCGACCCTTACACAGTCAACTCAACAGAAAAATACATGGGCAATCAAATACCTAACCATCAGTGCATGACTTACTTAGAGATTCCGCGACAAAGCGTATCCTCACGAGGGGTGATTTCAACCTTCGCCTTCCTCTTGTGCATATTTTTCGCCTTTAGCCTTTACATGATGACACTTACGCTCGATCCCCGAAATTTTAAATCGCTGCTGCTCTCAATATCTGAAGTCTTCTTGGTTAGCTGGCTGGTTACTATAGGCCTTCGCATGGATATTTCTCCACCTCGCGACGAACCCATCAGGTTCAACCGTGCGCGCCAGAAAATCTACGCCTACAACTTCAAACGCCAATGGTGGAACCCCTTCGACAAAGGCAAGGTCGTGCCGGTCAGTTACGACTGGTCCCAAGTCCGCGCCGAGCGCTGGTCACAAACCGGCGCCCTGCCAAACGGTGGGGTCATTTTCAAATGGGGTGTCATGCTGTCCATCGTCGCGCCGGGCACGAACAACGTCATCGACCGTTTTCACCTGAGTACGATGGGTGCCGACCAGCATGCCTGGGCCTACATCTGCACCTACATGCAGGAAGGCCCCTCAGCTCTGCCACCACCCGGCCCCCCCAAGGATCACAACGATGTGCTCTGGTGTGAGTTCGCCCTGCGCCTGGCACCCCGAGTAGAGTGGCCAGCGGAAATGGATCTGGAGTCGAGAACCGCCCCCTGAGCTTACTGTCTTACACTGCTTGCTCTGGCCCCATCGCCGGCATGCCAGCTCTCATAGAACTGCACATGACTCATTGAATTAGCAGGGACTCTATGGGAGCGGCTTCAGCCGCGAACACCGGCGCAGCCGGTGCCATGCACCGCGTTGGATTCTTCGCGGCTAAAGCCGCTCCCACAGGGTACGCGGGCCGCTTGCGAATTCAGTTTTCTACGCGACAACGCAGCCCAAAGGGCTGGGCAATCTCTCTTGGACTGCACATGACTCATTGAATTAGCAGGGACCCTGTGGGAGCGGGCATGCCCGCGAACACCGGCGCAGCCGGTGCCATGCATCGCGCTGGATTCTTCGCGGGCACGCCCCACAGGGGTTACATGGTCGGCGCCACCAACCTGTACCCCACCCCTGGCTCGGTGATGATGAACCGCGGCGCCGTGGGGTCATCGCCCAGCTTCTGCCGCAGATGCCCGACCACGATCCGCAGGTAATGGGTGTCATCCACATGGGTAGGCCCCCAGATATCCTTGAGCAGTTGCTGCTGGGTAATCACCCGCCCCGGGTGCCCGGCCAGTTGCGCCAGCAGCGCATACTCCTTGCGGGTCAGCGCCACTTCCACGCCATCCAGGGTCACCCGGCGAAAGGCAAAGTCCACCATCAGCGGCCCAAAACTGGCCGCCACTTCCGAGCCACCGGCCTGCGGCACCTGGCGCAGCAAGGCGCGCACCCGCGCCAGAAACTCCTGGATGCCGAACGGCTTGGTCACATAGTCGTTGGCGCCACCATCCAGCGCATCGACCTTCTGTACTTCACTGGCGCGCACCGACAACACCAGCACCGGCACCGCGCTCCATTCGCGCAGGTCACGCAGTACCTGCTGTCCGTCCATGTCCGGAAGGCCCAGGTCAAGCACCACCAGGTCCGGCTTGCCCAAGGCCGCCTGGGCCAGCCCTTCCATGCCGGTGGCGGCCTCGAGCACCTTGTAGCCTTGCGAGGCCAGGCTGATACGCAGGAACTTGCGGATCTGCGGTTCATCGTCGATGACCAGAAGGGTGGCGGACTGACTCATGGGGTTTCGCTTTCGGTTTCAGGTTGAGGAGGCAGCGGCAAGCATAAAGTGATGCTGGTGCCCTGGCCATCGATGCCTTCACCCACCAGGATCTGCCCGCCATGGGCACCGATCATGCCCTGGCAGATCGCCAGGCCCAGGCCGGTGCCCTGCCCACCGCGGTCGCCGCGAGCGGCGGTGTAGAACATGTCGAAGATCTTCTCGCGATCATCCACGGGAATGCCGGGGCCCTGGTCGCTGACGGCAAAGCACAACCGGGCGTCCTGCACCGACACCTGCAGCTCCAGCCGGCCATTGGCTGGCGAGAAGCGCGCGGCATTTTCCAGCACGTTGACCAGCGCCTGCTCGATCAACGCCGCATGCACGAAGAGCAACGGCAGCTCGGCCGGCACGTCGGTGTGCACCCGCAGCGGCGCCAGCACCGCGCGCAGGCGGTTGAGCGCGCTGCCGACGATATCGGCCGGGGCCACCCAGTCGCGGGCCAGTTTGAGGCCGCCGTGGCCCAGGCGGGTCATGTCGAGCAGGTTCTGGATGTAGCGGTCGAGGCGTTCGGCCTCGTTGCGGGTACCCTCCAGCAGTTCGCGGCGGTCGGCGGTGGGGATCGCCTCGCCCAACGCCAGCAGGCTGTCGATGCTGCCGCGCATGGCGGTCAGCGGGGTGCGCAAGTCATGGGAAACGGACGCGAGCAAGGCGCTGCGCAGCTGCTCGGTTTCACCATGCAGGCGCGCGGCCTCCAGCTGTTCGGCCAGGCGCGCGCGGGCCAAGGCCTGGGCCAGTGGCTGACCAAGGGCAGTGAGCAGGCGCCGGCGCGGGTCGCTGAGCGGCTGGCCGGAACGTGGGCGCACCCCGAGCAATGCCAGGGGCTGTTCATCCACCGCCAGCGGCCACCACCACCAGCGGCCATTGGGCAGGGTGTCGCTGCCATGACCGGCGGCCTGGCCGTGCTGCCACGCCCATTCTGCGGCGGCGCGTTCGTTATCGCTGAAGGCATGAGCTTCGCCGCTGGCCACCTGCAACTGGCCTTCGACATTGCGCTCCAGCAGGCACACCTGCATGTCCTGCCAACCGTCCAGGTGCTGGCCGGCGGCGTTGAACACCGCCTGGCGGTCGGTGGCCACGGTCAGCCGGCGCGACAGGTCGAGCAACTGGCTGGTCTGCGCCTGGGTCTCGCGCAGCGCCTGCAACTGGCGGCGCTGGCGGGCAGCCAGGTTGCCGGTGAGTGCAGCCATCAACAGGAAGAACACCAAGGTCAGCACGTCTTCTTCGCGCTGGATCCTGAACGACAGGTTGGGCGGGATGAACAGGAAGTCGTAGGTCAGGAACGACAGCACCGCGCAGGCCAGCGCAGGCCCCAGGCTGCTGCGCACCGCCACCAGCAACACCGCGGCCAGGAACACCAGCGAGATGTTGGGCAGGGCCAGCACACTCGACACCGCCCAGGCCAGGCCTGCGGCCATGACCGTTGCCAGCAGCGCCAGCAGGTAATGGCGCCAGACCCACACCCGCTGCACCGCCGAACGCGGCGCTTGCGGCTGCGCGTCGCGGTCCAGCACGTTGATTTCCAGGCCGTGGCTTTCGCGCAGCAGCCGCGCGGCCACACCGGCACCGAACAGGCGCCGGCGCAGGCGGTCGCGGGACTGCCCGACCAGCACCAGGCTGGCCCGCCGTTCGGCGGCATGCTGGATCAGCGTGCGCACCACTTCGCCGGCACGCAGCAGTACCACCTCCCCGCCCAGGCGTTCGGCCAGTTGCTGGGCAGCTTGCAGGCGCTGGCGCGCGGTTTCGTCGCGCAGGCGGCCGTTGTCCACGTGCACCAGGCTCCAGGGCAGGTGGCGGCGTTGCGCCACGCGGCTGGCATGGCGCACCAAACGCTCCGCCTGGTCGTCGCCATCCACGCCCACCAGCAAGCGCCCACGCAGGGCCGGGGCTTCCTGGCCGCGTTGGCGATAACCGTGGGCCAGGTCGGCATCCACCTGGGCAGCGGCGGTCTGCATGGCCAGTTCGCGCAGGGCGGTAAGGTTGGTTTGCGAGAAGAACGCATCGATGGCGGCCCGCGCCTGCTCGGGCACGTACACCTTGCCTTCGCGCAGGCGTTCGAGCAGCTCCCGGGGTGGCAGGTCGATCAGCACCAGCTCGAAGGCTTCCTGCAGTACCCAGTCCGGCAGGGTTTCGCGCACTTGCACGCCGGTAATGTCGCGGACCTTGTCGTTGAGGCTTTCCAGGTGCTGGACGTTGACCGTGGTGTACACATCGATGCCGGCGGCCAGCAGTTCCTGTACGTCCTGCCAGCGTTTGGCGTGGCGGCTGCCGGGCGCATTGGTGTGGGCCAGTTCGTCGACCAGCACCAGGGCCGGCGCGGCCTTGAGCAGGCCGTCGAGGTCCATTTCCTCGAGGGTGACGCCGCGGTACTGGCTGCGCAGCAGGGGCTGCTGCTGAAGGCCAGCGAGCAATACCTCGGTTTCGGCACGGCCATGGGTTTCGACCACCCCGGCCAGCACCTGCACGCCCTGGCGTTGCTGGGCGTGGGCGGCCTGGAGCATGGCGAAGGTCTTGCCGACGCCGGGGGCGGCGCCAAGGAATACCTTCAACCGCCCCCGGCCGCTTCGCGGGAGGGTAGCCAACAGCGCGTCTGCGCGGGCGGAGTCACTCATCTTTCATCCTTTGCTATTTCCAGCAAGCCGCAAATCCAGGGACAAACACCGTACCTGTGGGAGCGGGTTCACCCGCGAATGCAGTAGTAGCGCCACCGACGCATTCGCGGGTAAACCCGCTCCCACAGGGTCCCTGCTAGCCCCTCAAGTCATCTATCAATGACTGAGGTTTTCCAAGGCCTGGTTCAAGGCCAGCACATTGACCACCGGCGGGCCGATCAATGGGTGGAGGGTGGCCTCTTCCAGCAAGCCTTGCAAGCGCTCCACCGGCAACTGCCGTGCCGCCGCCACCCGCGGGATCTGGTAGGCCACGGCCTCCGGCGGCAGGTGCGGGTCGAGGCCGCTGCCCGAGGTGGTGAGCAACGCCTGGGGCACCGGCCCCTGCTGCGCCTGGTACAACGCAGCCGCATCGCCCTTGACCCGCTCGGCCAGCGCCGGGTTGCTCGGCGACAGGTTGCTGGCGCCGCTGGCCACGGTGGCGTAGGCGCCTGCCGATGGCCGCGCGTGAAACCAGCCATCGCCCTGGAAATCCTGGGCGATCAGCGCCGAACCGCGCACCTGGCCCCGGTCATCGCGCACCAGGCTGCCATTGGCCTGGCTGGGGAAAGCCACCTGGGCAATACCGGTCACCGCCAACGGATACAGCGCGCCGGTCACCAGGGTCATCAACAGGGCCAGGCTCAATGCCGGGCGTACATAAGCATTCATGGTGGCCTCCTCAGACCAGGTGCAGGGCATTGAGCAGCAGGTCGATCAGCTTGATCCCGGCAAACGGCACGACAATGCCACCCAGCCCGTAGATCAGCAGGTTGCGCCGCAGCAGGTGTGCCGCGCTGGCCGCCTGCACCCGCACGCCGCGCAGCGCCAGCGGGATCAGCACGATGATGATCAGCGCGTTGAACACGATGGCCGACAGAATCGCACTCTGCGGGCTGGCCAAATGCATCAGGTTGAGCACGCCCAGCTGCGGGTAGATGGCGGCGAACAGCGCCGGCAGGATGGCGAAGTACTTGGCCACATCGTTGGCGATGGAGAAGGTGGTCAACGCGCCGCGGGTCACCAGCAGCTCCTTGCCGACCTGCACCACATCCAGCAACTTGGTCGGGTCGCTGTCCAGGTCGACCATGTTGGCCGCCTCGCGCGCGGCCTGGGTGCCGTCGTTCATGGCCATGCCCACGTCTGCCTGGGCCAGTGCCGGGGCGTCGTTGGCGCCGTCGCCGCACATGGCCACCAGGCGGCCGTCGTTCTGCTCCTGGCGGATGCGCGCCAGCTTCTTCTCTGGCGTGGCCTCGGCCAGCACGTCATCCACGCCGGCCTCGGCAGCGATGGCGGCGGCGGTCAGCGGGTTGTCGCCGGTCACCATCACCGTGCGGATGCCCAGCTTGCGCAGCTCGGCAAAGCGCTCGCGGATGCCGGGCTTGACCACGTCCTTGAGGTGGATCACGCCGAGCAGGCGCTTGTCGATGCACACCAGCAGCGGTGTACCGCCGCTCTGGGCAATGCGCTCCACTTCACGGGCCAGTGCCAGGGGCATTTCCAGGCGTTGCATGCCGACGAACGCCAGCACGGCGTCGACGGCGCCCTTGCGGTAGCGGTGCTGCTGCAGGTCGATGCCCGAGAGGCGCGTCTCGGCGCTGAACGCCACCGCCTCGAACTGCCCGGCGGCCGGTTCGACGAAGTCATGCAACTGGCGCAGGTACTCGACGATCGACTTGCCCTCGGCGGTGTCGTCCGCCAGCGAGGCCAGCAAGGCGCCCTCCCCCAGCTCGCGGGCGGTGATGCCCGGGGCGGCGTGCAGGGCGCTGCAGCGGCGGTTGCCGAAGGTGATGGTGCCGGTCTTGTCGAGCATCAGCGTATGCACATCACCGGCCGCCTCCACCGCGCGGCCGGAACGGGCGATGACGTTCAGCCGCACCAGCCGGTCCATGCCGGCAATGCCGATGGCCGACAGCAGGCCACCGATGGTGGTGGGGATCAGCGTCACCAGCAATGCGGCGAGAAAGATCAGCGGCAGGCTGCCACCGACGAAGTGGGCGAACGGCTGCAGGGTCACCACCACGATCAGGAAGATCAAGGTCAGGCCGATCAGCAGGATGTCGAGGGCGATCTCGTTCGGAGTCTTCTGCCGCTTGGCGCCTTCGACCAGGGCAATCATGCGGTCGAGGGTCGATTCGCCCGGGTTGCTGGTGATGCGGATCAACAACCAGTCGGAGACCAGCCGGGTATTGCCGGTCACCGCCGAGCGGTCGCCGCCGGACTCGCGGATCACCGGCGCGGACTCGCCGGTAATGGCGGCCTCGTTGACCGCAGCGATACCTTCGAGCACCTCGCCGTCACCGGGGATCATTTCGCCGGCCACCACGCGCACCACATCGTCCTTGCGCAGCGCACTGGCCGCGACGGTCTCGTAGCTGCCATCGCGCTTGCGACGCTGGGCGGTCAGGCCCTGGCTGCCGGCCTTGAGGCTGTCGGCGCGGGCCTTGCCACGGCCTTCGGCAAGGGCCTCGGCGAAGTTGGCGAACAGCACGGTGAACCACAGCCACAGGGCGATCTGCACGGCAACGCCGGTGCTCACGCCGCTGCCGGGGGCAAAGCACAGGACGGTGGTCAGCACAGCAGTCAGTGCGACTACCAGCATCACCGGCGAGCGCTTGAGCTGGCGCGGGTCGAGCTTGACGAATGCCTGTACCAGCGCCGGGCGCCACAACGCGGCGAAGCGGGTCTGGTCCTTGGCACTATGCCGAGTTTGTACTTCAGGAATGGGCATGTTCATGGTCGGTCCTCAAAAACCCAGGCTCAAGTGTTCGGCGATCGGCCCAAGGGCCAGGGTCGGCAGGAAGGTCAGGCCACCGACCAGCAGGATGGTGACCAACAGCAGGCCGGTAAACAGCGGGCCATGGGTGGGGAAGCTGTTCAGCCCCTGGGGCGCGCTTTTCTTCGCCGCCAGGCAGCCGGCCAACGCCAGCACCGGCAGGATGTAGCCGAAGCGGCCGACAAGCATGGCCAGGCCGATCATCAGGTTGTGGAACACCGTGTTGGCACCGAAGCCGGCAAAGGCCGAGCCGTTGTTGGCCGTGCCCGAGGTGTAGGCATACAGCAGCTGGCTGAAGCCATGCGCACCCGGGTTGCTGACTGCACCTGCCGGGCCCGGCAG